>DGOV01000130.1 GCA_002390205.1 Proteobacteria bacterium UBA4457
TTTTTCATGGATGATCGCCGATTCAGGTTTGAGGGCTTCTTCCGGGTCTAAAACCGGCTCTAGTTCTTCGTAATCAACGAACACTAATTCAGCAGCATCTTCTGCAACATATTTATCGCGTGCTACAACAAGTGCTACTGGCTCTCCGTGGAATGTGACTTTATCAACAGCTAATGGCCAAAAAGTGGGGTAGTGAGCAGGAAGAGCCGGTTGAACAATCGGTTGTGGCATAGATTTTATTAGGTGTTTGATCTGGTCCCCTGTATATATCCGTTCAATACCTGCCAATTCTTCGGCTTCAGATGTATCGATAGATAATATTTTTGCATGCGCATATTCGCTACGGACAAAAACGGCATGAAGTGCGCCGGGAATGACGATGTCGCTGACATATTTTCCTTTCCCGGTGAGCAGTCTGCGATCTTCTTTTCGGGGAAGCGGGGTTCCCATCCAGTCGTCATTTTTTCTCTGGGACATGTCTTATGTCTCCTACGTTTTTCTTAATTGGTTTTCTTGCACAACTTTGCGGACAGCATTGATGATATGCACATAGCCAGTGCATCTGCATAAATTACCAATCAGACCTTTCTTGATTTCTTGCTCACTTGGGTTGGGATATCTTTTCAAGAAATCAGTCATGTTCATCAAAATGCCCGCTGTGCAAAATCCACATTGCAGACCATGTTCAGATTTGAAGGCCTCTTGCAATGGCGTGAGTTCTCCATCCGGTGCCAAGCCTTCCACTGTTGTAATCTTGTGTTCATCTGCTTGTGCGGCGAGTAGCATACAGCTTTTAACAGCCTCTCCGTCTAAATGTACCGTACATGCGCCACATACTCCTTCGTAGGTGCATCCAATATGGGTGCCTGTGAGATGAGCACGTTCTCTAATGAAATCTACCAATAGCATCCTTTCTGGTACTTCTTCTTGAAACAGTCTTCCGTTGATATCAATTGCAACTTTAGCCAATATACCAGTCCTCCATTTATCCTAAGCCGAAAGCTCGTTTTTTTGCTATTTCTATCACTTCTAAGCCGATTGTTTTTATAAGCTGATAGCGATAATCCGCAGTCGCCATGGAGTCTGTATACGTCGGTATTTTACTGCATACAATCATCATGGCTTCTGCAATTTCTTCTGTATTCGCGGTGGTGCTTAGGAGCGACGCTTCTGCTTCCAGGCAACGTTGAGCGCCGGATAGGCCCGTTAAAGTTATACGTGCGTAGTCGCAACAGTCCGTA
Source organism: Proteobacteria bacterium UBA4457 (assembly GCA_002390205.1). Lineage (GTDB taxonomy): Bacteria > Pseudomonadota > Gammaproteobacteria > UBA4457. The sequence continues at coordinate 1,242 of DGOV01000130.1, forward strand.
TTATCGAAGTGTAAGCATGCCGCTATCCCTATGACTGGCAGCGCATCGGTTACTAACCCCCATTTTTTATATGCACTTCCAGACTTAGAGCCTCTCAACTTAAAATCAACAGACAGTAATATCTCAAATTCGTTTCGGGCGGTCTCTAATGGACCTAGAAAGAAATCATCTGCAGCGACTTGTCTAGTCGAGCCATCTGGGGATATGAGGTTCATAGCCCCGTCTAAAGCTAAGACAGTAACCGGGGTGCAAGCGGCGCTATAGTTCCAGCACAGGCTTCCCCCGATAGTACCTCTGTTACGAACTTGTCTATCACCAACGCGACTGGCCGCATCTTTCAATGCGATGAGTTCTAGTGGGATTGAATCGGAAGATACAATATCAACGTACCTGGTCATGGCTCCAACTGTAAGAAGACCTTTTTCGGACGTAACGAATTTTAATTCAGAGAGTGCTTGTAGATCGATGATATGAGCAGGTCTAAGCATACGAGATTTTACTGCTTGCATCGCGCTTTGCCCTCCTGCAAGGACTAAAATATCTTCTTCATTAGAGTCTAGAAGGCTGTACAGCTCTTCTAACGTTGAGGGTCTAGAATATTGTTCTATGGGTGCTGGGTACATGACTTTACTCTATTAGCTACTGCTATCAATTAGAAACGCTTCTATTTTCATTATTGGGTATGTATTAGGTGTATCTACTCCCCGCGTGGTTCAAGGGCCTGGTTCTCGGCCTGTAAATATCTGTGAAAAGTATGGCACACAACCTTCTTAACCACCAAGCCGTTTTATTTTAATACGCTGTTTTCTGTCCTGCTTACTTGGCTTCTCGGCATAACGTGTAGACAAAGCACTCAGTTTTAATTTTTCTTTGATATCATTGTTGAGTGCAATACTGCTTGGGTCTTCTATATAGAGCTGGACTGCTAATGGCGCAGAGACTCGCCTTGCGGACAAATCTTTAATCGTTACTGTTTGGACCATTTGTTCTCGGCGGATACTCAGGCAAGTGCCAAGAGTTATCATTCTAGACGGCTTTACTTTGCTGCCCTGAATAAGCACTCGCCCCAATTGTATGGCTCTGTTCGCCATTTGACGTGTTTTATAAAATCGGGCGGACCAGAGCCAGATATCAAGCCGCATTTTTACATTTTCATTGTTTACAATTGGTTGCATGTTGTATGTTTAAGTCCAAAGAGAGCATATTAACCTGATTACATGTTTTAGTTACGGAGAAGTAGGATGCCGAATTCTGAATTTATTCCTTTATCGATAGCTGTTCTGACTGTATCGGATACACGTACGTTAAAAGATGACAGGTCTGGAGACTTGTTAGTAAGAAAAGTTGCTGAGGCAGGACACAATTTAGTTGAAAGAGCGATGTGCAAAGACAGCATATATTCTATTCGCGCTATTGTGTCGGGGTGGATAGACACTGCGAAGCTAGATGTTGTTCTTATATCAGGAGGCACTGGGGTAACTGGCAGAGATGGAACACCCGAGGCTGTTTCAGTACTTTTTGATAAAACTTTAGAAGGTTTCGGTGAGACTTTTCGCGCGCTCTCATATGCGGACATCAAAACTTCGACAATGCAGTCTAGGGCAGTGGCTGGCGTTGCTAATAGGACCTATGTTTTTTCTTTGCCTGGCTCAACTGGCGCATGCAAACTTGCATGGGAGTCTTTAATATCCTTTCAGCTGGATAGTCGAACAAAACCATGCAATCTTGTGGAACTTATGCCCCGACTACTAGAGCGCTAGTTTCGTTGTTGAGATCCTTTGCCCGCAGCTTTTTTGCCTTTTTGCTTTTACTCGTAATAGTTTTTCATAGCAGTGTAGCTGCTAACACGAAAAGTGATTTGGTGGGCGAACTGATGCTTGCTTTTGTGGAACAAGGCGACACGCTATCTGATATAGCTCGCTCTTATAATCAAGGGTATACAGAAATGCGTCTTGCTAATCCAGCAATCGATCCGTGGCTGCCTCAAGCAGGAACCGACGTGATAATCCCTAGCCTTTATATTCTGCCGAGCGTAAAGACGGCTGGAATAGTCATAAATATTCCGGAGATGCGTATGTACGTGTTTGGAACTTCGACACGAGAGAACTCTTTTGAGATGTCCACGTATCCGGTAAGTGTGGGGCGGCAAAAATGGGGCACGCCTCATGGGGCTATGACCATCACTATGAAGTTAGAAGATCCAGCTTGGTACCCGCCAGATTCGATATTAGCTGAACACGCGGCGAACGGCGACCCTCTACCTAAAGTCGTCGTAGCTGGGCCTAAAAATCCTTTAGGGAAATTCGCAATGCTTCTTAGTGAAAAAGGCTATTTGATCCACGGAACTAATAAGCCCTATGGAATCGGAATGAGAGTGACTCATGGATGCATACGAATGTATCCAAAGCACATAAAAAAGCTATTTGCCAATACAAAAAGCGGGACGAAAGTTTTAATAGTTAATCAACCTATAAAAGTAGGCGTAGATGCTGGGATCATTTACCTAGAGGCTCATCCTTCCCTGAAAGAAAATCCTGGTGATCTAGCTTCTAGATATGCAGAGACCATGCGCTTACTTGATCTGCAGTTCGGCAGTGACAAGTTCAAGCTTAGGTATCTTGCTGTCCAAAAGGCTTTGAGGCTGGAAAACGGTATTCCAACCTCAATAGGCGTCATTGGAGACAACGTTATTAGGTAAAGGAGTTTATTTTTGCATAGTTTGTTTGAACATGCGCTCGATACGGGCAGTGTTTGCTTCAGCAGTTGCTTGTGCTTTCTGAGCTGTTCGTAATGCAGTAGTAGCCTCGCTGGAGGCCTTTCTAGCTTCCGCAATGGCAGTAGTTGCCTTAGCGTCGGATGTGCTCGGTTGTGAGGCGCACCCAAATAGGGCTACGACACAAAAGCTCAAAGCAATTAGAGGTTTTAGAAAGAGAAAGGGTTTTGACATTGTACTGTGCTCCGCTTGCTGACACTTTATGATATACGAAAATTTATTCTATCTTACGGATAATGATGTATTTAGGGCACACACGCAAGGTTAGTCTTTCGCATTGTTTACGAATGGGTATTTCAAGAGATTCTAAAGCGCAGAAGGTGCGCTATCTGTATTATATAAACACTCTCAAAATGAGGTGATAGTTGAGAAATATGTCTAGTCTAAATGAATTATCTAAATTAGTAAGGCAGTTGAGAGAAGCTGAAACCGGTTCCGTTTGGCACAAGGAACAGACACATCAGTCTTTAGCTAAGTATACGATAGAGGAAGCCTATGAATTGGTTGATGCTATCGAAAACGAATGTCTGGAGCATATTCCAGAAGAAATTGGCGACTTGCTTTTTCATGTTCTTCTTCATTGCGATATCGGAGAGAAACAAGGACAGTTTGATATCGACTTGGTAATCTCAAAATTAAGAGAAAAAATAAAAAGCAGACACCCGAAAGTGTTTGACTTGGACTCTCCCTCAAATGACACAAAAGAAAATTGGCAAGAATTGAAAAGTAACGAGCGCAAGGGCAGGGGTCTTTTGAGTAAATTTGATGATATTCCGATCGGTTATCCAGCTCTTCTAAGAGCGGAGAAAATACAAAATCGTGCTTCAAGTTTTGGTTTTGATTGGCCTGATGTCAACCCAGTATTGAGAAAAGTGGAGGAAGAGCTCGGGGAACTCATCGAAGTTATTGACCAAAATCAAGGTGAAAAACGTGCAGAGGAAGAGTTTGGTGACGTTTTATTTACATTGGTAAACCTTGGTAGACATTTAGGCATAGATTCTGAATCTGCGCTGAGAAAGGCCGTGGGCAAATTTGAGAGACGGATTCGTGGCGTGGAAAATGCATTGTCAGAAAGAGGGACAGCGATTGATCAGGCTTCAGCGGAAGAACTGGTGTCGGTTTGGGAGTTAGTAAAGCTTTCAGAACCTATGGCGCGCTAAGGGCCTCTATTTCTTTCTATAAATTATAAAATCTGCGATTTGGGCGAGCACAGACGTGTCTTCAGGTAAAAAATCTAGCGCTGCAATGGCCTCGTTTCGTAAATTGAGCGCTGTTTCTTTAGCCTTGGACATGCCCAAAATATTGGGATACGTTGGCTTGCTTAACTCGGCATCCGACCCTTGAGGTTTGCCTATTTCTTCCGTTGTTCCTTCTATATCTAAAATGTCGTCTTGCACCTGAAAAGCTAAACCTATGCACATGGCATATCGCTTCAGATGTTCTAGAACGGTAGAGTCTTTTTGCCCTGATGCAAGGTATCCAAGGACTACGCTAGCACTGATCAAGTCTCCAGTTTTGTGTCTGTGTATATTCTCTAACTCTTCTATGGTGAGTACTCTGCCGACCGCGGCGAGATCAAGTGCTTGCCCAGCAACCATACCTTGTGAACCGCTGGCACTAGTGAGTACTCGCAACATGTTGAGGCGCGATTCATCACTAAGTGAAACATCTTGGTTTTTCAATAAAACCTCAACTGCCAACGCCTGCAATGCATCTCCAGCTAAAATAGCCGTAGCCTCGTCATATTGTTTATGACAGGTTGGTCTGCCTCGGCGCAGGTCATCATCATCCATTGCCGGAAGGTCGTCGTGAATCAAAGAATAGGCGTGTATTAACTCTACTGCTGCAGCGGGGGCGTCTGAAACTGAAAGAGGTGCGCCGAAAACCTGGCCGGTCAAATAAGTTAACACGGGGCGTAAACGTTTTCCGGGAGCGAGAACAGAATAACGCATTGCATTGCTGAGGCGGCGAGGCTCCTGATTCTCGAGAGGTAAAAATTTTTCCAAAGTAGTATTTGTTCTGGACTGTAATGGTTTAAGTATGTTCTCTATCATCATAGGCTTAATCTTGATCAGGTAGGGCAGCAAAGGGCGTTAGATCGTCACCGTTTACTGATAACTGCGAAACTTTTTGTTCGGCCTCTCTAAGGGCTTCCTGGCATTTTTTTGTTAGGTTGACACCATGCTCGAACTGTTTAATTGATTCTTCAAGATTAAATTCTCCATGCTCCATGTTGTCTACTATAGCTTCAAGCTCTTTCATGGCATCTTCAAAATTGAACAAGGGGGCAGCTTTTTTGGTCATAAATTTTCCGCAAACCGTTTAGGTGGTTGATAATTTTTATACATTATCCACTAAACGGGGCTAGATCGAAATTCTTGTGTAGCTATTGACTTTTCTCTCCCTTAGCATTTAGACTGAGTCTAGTTTTAGACTTGGTCTAAAAACTTGTAAACTAAATTTAGGGAGCTATCCATTATGTCTTTAAAAGGCAGTAAAACTGAAGAGAATTTAAAAGCGGCGTTCGCTGGAGAATCACAGGCAAATAGACGTTATCTATATTTTGCCCAGAAAGCTGACATCGAAGGGTACAACGATGTTTCTGCGGTATTTCGTTCTACGGCAGAAGGTGAAACTGGCCATGCTCACGGTCACCTAGAATACCTTGAAGCTGTTGGAGACCCTGCTACAGGTGAACCGATAGGTACTACAGATCTCAACCTTAAAGCAGCAATCGCTGGTGAGACTCATGAGTACTCAGACATGTATCCAGGAATGGCAAAAGCTGCTCGAGAAGAGGGTTTTGATGAGATCGCTGAGTGGTTTGAAACTTTAGCAAAAGCTGAAAGATCCCATGCCAATCGGTTTCAAAAAGCTCTAGATAGTATGGCCTAAGTAGAAATTGATCCTAGGGGCTGGTAATAACCAGCCTCAATACTTTTGTTTAAGCGAGAACGCACAATATGGCTGACATTGAACGTCGAGAGGGTAGTCTTGAGGCTCCGACTCGGCATGCTCTAGACTGGAAATCAGAAGAGTTCAAAGATCCTGACGCTCTCACTAGTGAATTAGAAAGAGTATTCGACGT
>DGOV01000011.1 GCA_002390205.1 Proteobacteria bacterium UBA4457
GCCTTTCAGGAGTAGCGAGGATGAGTAAGGGTGGAAAAAGAGTAGGTGCCGGAAGAAAATCAGTTTTCACTTTTGAAAAGAAGCTAGCACTGGCCAATGAAGTAACATTACGACAGCAAAATGACCCAAAATTATCAGTAGCATGCGCCTTAGAAGATTTAGAAAAAGAAGGACTTATAAAACCTCAAACACGAGCAAAATACCTCACTCCCAAGTATTTTCAAACAGAGATACTTGCTATACTAAGAGAGCATGAACGGACTGGAATACTTTCAATAATTCCCAAATTGTCCTCTGAAGACCCTCTTTGATTTCTGGAACACATTTTTGATTTCTGGAACATCTTTATAGAAAAAAATATGATCTCCTAAAGGCTCAATAACTACTGAGAGCCAAGCGATGAAGATCACATCCAAACAAGTCCCGTTTCCTCCAGACCCGCTACTTCCGCTATCCGAAGTTCTTAGACTAATCGGCGTAGCTCCTTCCACTTGGTGGGCCGGAATCGCATCGGGGAAATTTCCACCACCGGTTAAATGTGGGCGGCGGTCATTCTGGCCGCAAAGCGTAATTGCCGAATTCATCGAAAACCTGAAGCAATCACAATAAGCCTCTTCTAATGATTAACAATTTGAAAAATACGAATGTCTCGGACGGATATCAGCTTGGTCGATCACGACGAGGGGTAATTCGCTTCCATGCCGGGTCTGAATACAAATTCAAGGAATTTCGAAGAGGTCTAGAACGCATACAAAACTCTCTCATTGATATTGGCGATGCCATACGCAAAAAAGAAGAGCCATATTGCTTTGGACCTTGCATGGGTTGGGAGGCAAAAACATGGAGCAGCGCACTTCCCACATTGGTCGCACACCGACTTGGGCATGATTTTGTTGGGGCGCTCCACGCCTTGATCGGAGATGACGTTCCCCAAAGCATCGTCGATAAATTAAGACAAAATGTTAATAGAGAAATTCCCAGCCTATTGAAGTTAGGTGAGATTGCGCGCACAAGTAAGGTAGTCAGCCATGCGGCCGCAACTTGAAGCCATTCCACCGCCATTACGCGATTCCGAACGATTACTAGTCTGGAATGAAAGCACGGATGAGAAAGGACTAAAGCGTAAGACACCTATTTCCAAGTCTGGATATGCTATTGGGTATAACAATCCTGATGCAATAATGTCGATCGATGAGGTGAAGTGCCGCCTCGAGAAAGACGACGGCCTTGGCGCTGGAATTAGTCTTCTTGGCGGCCTAGAGACTAGTATCGGTGAGCACTCCGGCTTCGTGCATTCACTCGATTTTGATGGTTTTGCTGATTTTGAAAGCAACGAAGTGGATAATGGTGTCGTAAAGTTCTTTAGACTCTTCCCCGGTTATTGCGAAGTGTCTCCTAGTGGAACTGGTTTTAAGTTTTTCTTTGTTAGCGACCGACTGCCAGAGACGAAATTCAAAATCGGCTTCAGCCCTTCAGAGTTTGCCACCAAATATCCAGAGATCAGGAAATATCAACACAGAGAGATAGAGGTGTTTAGCAAAAATTGTTTCCTTGCTCTTACTGGTGACATTTTTGATGCTGATACTACAAACCTTCAATTTATGGAAAGCTCTAAAGTTGATGAGATGTATGCGTATTTAAATGATTGGGCCATTAGTACTGGAGGAAAAGGTCGTGAGGCTAAACTACTCCCCGAAAGCGAGCCTAGAGGTTCGGATACTGAGGTCTCTTATATCAGGCTAACTCAGCCGTCCTTAGAAACCGTTCTTACTCACATCGATCATGTTGACGAGCAGGTGTGGACTGATACTGGCAATGCTCTTGCAAGGGCTTATGGGGAGGACGGACGGCCTTACTTCCTGTCATATAGCGCAGGGGATTATTGTAATGAGCCATATGAGAACTATAACGAAACTGAATGTAACGAGCGGTTTGATCGCGCATTGGCGGAGCTTGATACTAGACCCAATGGGTACGGGGTCAAACACCTAGTCGAGACAGCTCAACACCATCCCAAGTGGCTTTGTCCAACGCTAAAGTATGAGGACGATACTATTTATGACTCTATAGTATGGGCAACACCCGAATTAAAGAGTCAAGATGCTCAAACTGATACCTCCACTCCTACACCTTACACATTCTTAACCACTGAACAGCTTCAGAGCCTGCCGAAGACTACTTGGCGCGTGAAGGACTTACTCCCTGACAAAGGCCTCGCATCAATATATGGCCCATCAGGGTCAGGAAAGTCTTTTCTAGCGCTCGATTTAATGGCGACTATTGTTCGCGGTACAAACTTTTACGGGAGTAAGACAAATCCTTGTCCAGTTGTCTATGTGGCTCTGGAAGGCACCGGAGGTATAGCGAGAAGAATCGAAGCTTACGAAACGTATCACAACGTTAAGCTACCAAATACATTTCGCATCGTTACCGACATGTTGTCCCTATTCACCTCGGAGGCTCGAATATTCGCGGAGGCTATTAATCAAGAGGGCCTGAATGAGGGTGTGATAGTAATAGATACCCTAGCGCAATCGGCCCCGGGTATGGACGAAAATTCCTCGGCTGATATGGGTCGAATTATTTCAAACGCACAGCTGCTTCAACGAGAAACTAATGGCCTGGTTGTGCTCATCCACCACACCGGCAAGGACGCCAGCAGAGGCGCTCGGGGGCACTCTAGTTTATTTGCATCGTTAGATGCGGCTATCGAGGTTAAGCGCCCAGAAAGGGGCCGTGAGTGGCACAGGGCGAAAGTCAAAGACGGTGAAGATGGAGTGACAACGCCCTTTAGGTTAGAGCAAGTTGCATTAGGTACAGACGAGGACGGCGACGAAATTTCTTCCTGTGTTGCTGTTGGTGATTTATTCAGAACTACGCAACCGAAGAACCCAACAGGTAAGAACCAGATAGCTGTACTAGATGCACTCAGAATCAAATACCCAAAGGCACAACTGATACCAGCCAACGAAGTGCTCGTACTCGCTGAGGCCTCACTTCCCAGACAATCGAGCAACAATAAGCAGCGGGCCAAAGAAGCAGTGAGAGGATTAGTGGAACTCGGACCCCTAGAGCATGAGGGTGATAATTACAAAATACTATAACTCTCGCTTTTAAGTGACTCGTTTCGTCCCCCTTTATAGGGGGACCGAGAGAAACGAGAAGAAGTCGGGTCTCGGAAACCAACGAAACGAGACAAACCGAGAAACCGAGAAGCTAATAATGTCGAATCCATTTAAGAGGACCTGCGTGCAATGACTAAACCTACCGACTCAACACCCCCCGAAAGGATGTTCCTCACACTAGGCGGACGTGTTTGGACCAAACAATGCAAAGCCACATCAAAGCGCACCAAACAGCAATGCAGAGCACCAGCCATGAAAGGAAAGGAGGTTTGCCGGACGCACGGAGGCCTCTCACGCGGCCCAGTAACAGCGGAAGGCCGAGCACGTTGCGCTGCTGCTAAGACAGTGCATGGACGCGAAACACGCCAGAAGCGAGCCTATATAAGCACTAAGATGGCAGAGCTGTACGAGCTAGAGATGTTAGGCCGAAAGATTACGGACAAAGGCTACACCACTAGCACCTGCAATCGTTACTGGGAGGGGATGGGGGGCAGACATGAAATGCAGTAATGCAGAAAGTAACCCCTATTTACCAAAACTCTCCTTAGAAGTAGTGACAGGGAAAGTTTATGTAAACACCCCTCAAAGTCTGCAAGTTTGCAGTACCGCTCATGGGGAAGCGTGTGCGAAAGGTAAAGCG
>DGOV01000062.1 GCA_002390205.1 Proteobacteria bacterium UBA4457
AATAGCAGCTTCCGGGGACCAGAAAAAGCTTGCCAGCCACAATGAATGCCCCCACTTAGGAATGGCCGAACCTAGTCCCTTGGCCTGCTTTTCTAAGAACATAAATAAATAGAAAACGAAGAGCACTCCTGGGAAAAACCTCATTCCACCGGCGGACGGTATCACATTGACGTTAAATGCGTTGGGAAGCCAACCAACCCAGAAACATCCAACAAAAAAGACTGAGGCTAGTAAACAAAACTTAGTCGTTGTTTTTTCCCTTTCAAGCAGACGAAATCCCATGTAGCCCATCAGAGAGAGGCTTAGAAAGCTGAGCCCCGCGCTTAAAATCCAGAAACCAGTCCAACAATTTGAACTGCAGCTAGCAGCAACAAGAGCCGTAGGGCCGAACCCGTATTGTAACGGCAGTCCATCAAATGGAATCACTCCAGCGGCTAATAACCGAGCTGGGCCTATGTATGCGCTCCAATTATGGGACGCGCCCCAAGGCCCAAGGCCAGTAGTCCCAAAACATGAGCACGCAACACAAAATACGAATGATACAAAAATCAGCCGATCTAAAAGTGGTTTACGTAGGTTAAATAGGTCCGATCTTTCTAAAAAAAGGAGTCCGCTTAAAATACTGAGAAATAAATAGCAGTAAAATATATCGTTAGAGATCAAGCTAATTACCGGTGAGCCAGGGCTCCCGGCCTGGTTTTTCCATGACAAGGTGCCTGAGTCGTAAAGCCACCACATCAACGGCATTACAAATACAATAGAGGTAAACACTGATACGAAATAACCGCAGTCGTAGGTGTTCTTGTCATCACCGGTGTAATTTTTATGCAGCTGGATCCCTCCAGCAACAATTATAATTCCACCAATAAAATAATTTGGGAAATGTGCCATCGCCCAAAAGAGGGCATAAAAAAATGCTCCACTCCATATCGCCAAGTGAATTAAGCTGTTGATTTTTTCAGATCGGAAAGAAAAATTAATGCCAAGAGCCGTAACTACGAGACTAGTTACGTAAAGGGTTAAAGCAATTGGTTTCACGAGAAAGATCATGTTTATTTATCAATCCTTTAAGAGCGTATGAATTCGCTTTATTTACATTTAGTGCAGCGAAGCACACAAGTTTATCTGTTCCAAGTAGGAGAGGTCGAATTTAACGAGGCCGAAAGGGGATTCTTCTCTGTTGCAAGTCCCCTACCTCAGCTATAGAATTCGAGAATATATAAAAAGTTGTAATATTGCCATGCTTAAAATCTCTCGACCCTCAGAGTCTAACGTATGGAACTTGATTCTGAAAGACAAAGTCTACTTGCTGTTAATTGCTTTCTTCTCGGTCTTATACCTACCTCAAGCCTTCATTGTTACAGAAGATCTCGGGCTTATATCTGGATTTGAAGTCGATCCTGGGAGCATCATCAATAGTATAGAAGATCTCTTTAAAGAACCTTACTACAACATGCTGTCCGGCTACCATAGTAAATACTATGGGTGGAGTTATTATTCCATTAACTTCTTTATCTTGGCGCCCATAAAGTTAGTAATGTATATAAATTATATTGAAGATAAATCGATTATTTATCTGGTTATTAGGTTAATTCTTTTTCTTATAGGCCTGTTTACTGTAATAGCCTTTTACCTGTTAGCGAAAAAGCTTTATGGCAACCGAATTATGGCAGCGAGCGCTAGCAGTCTGTATATGGTTTCACCTGTGGGTGTCGGCGCCTCACCGTTCTTCTTCATACATCCCGAAACTACAGGTTTGCTCTTTATTTTTCTAGCACTGCTGTGCTTGCAAACGTTTATAAAAACACCCGGCAACCTTAAAATATATTATGCCGGTATAGCCTGCCTAGCCATATCGGCCCTTAGCAAACAAGTCTATTTTTTCATGTCTCTACCAATCTTTCTTTCATTTCTTCATTTTCATTGCATAGACAATAGAGAAAGTTACTTACGCACTATTTTTACCCGTCCATTTCTTAAGATGATGTTGGTAAGCATTTTGATTGGCTTGGGAGCTCTCTTTGTGATACACCCCTATGCTGTTTTTGATTTTGAAACGTTCATCGCCTACCAGCGTGAGCTTAGTAATACCTTTCGTGCTGATGATGATCCGCTTTCACTATTAGGATCATTTAATAAGTGGTTGGTCGTTGTAAGCCATTACCCTTTGATGGCTATATTCCTTTGGAGTATTCCTCCAAGCTGTGTAGCTTGCGCCTATATGTATAAGAGAACGGGCATCCGGGGACAGTTTCTTTACGTAATAAATGGTCTCGCCATAGTCTTTATGTTGGCCTTAATTGCATTTGGGAATAGATATAATTTCGGGGATCACTATTTACAACCATTGTATCCATTCTTTATTCTCGGGGCAGTGGCTCTACTTAACTATCTTGTGTGTGAAAGTAGAAAAATATCGCAAATATGGAGCTATCTGAGCAAAGGATTAGCAGCTTTTGCTATATTATTTATTTTGATCAGAAGTGGTATGGAACTCGCCCCAGTCCTAAACGACCGTATGCAGTATAAAGAAACTGTCGCTTACAAAACATTTCACTACATTAACCAACATCTCACTCCGGACGACAAAATAGTTTATGATCATTTTGTGTCTATGCCAGACGCGTTAGCTTCGCAAGGCTGTAGCTATTGGCACGGATGCGGGACTGATTATATTGATACGTATCGTCCGAATTACGTGATCTTCAACCCCCTTTACAAGCTCAATGGGAAGGATCATCCACAAACGGAAAGGCTCAAAAAATATATAGCAGACCACGACTTAAGGTTGTTCAAAACAATAAAGACAAGCCAGGCTGGCAAGCACCAATTAAAGGTCTATAGAAAAATGGATCCTCTACCTAAAAATGCTGATAACTAACAACGCAGGAAAGTGAACGCTCAAGCAAAGAAGAAAAAAATATACCAGGCTTAATAACGACTAGGTTCTTCCCAGCAGTGTTGACCTGCTTCGGATTACAGAGGCAATTTCTTTGAAATTGGGCATCTTTGTCCAAAAAATCATTTTTTTAAATTTGCTTTGGAACTACCTCAGGTCAAAGCCGTTGTAATTCGACTCAGCAACTTCACGACACTTTTCTCTGTAAGTCCCTACGCCCCCAATGTAGGACAATAGACGTCTAGGTTTACCTTCTACGTTTGAGCCCATATACCAGGAATTAGTTTTAGAGACTAATGTTGCATTAGCAGTGTCATCGTGGTGTTGCACCCAGTCGTCTTGAACAGTCTCGCTTGGTTCAATAACACCTTTTCCAGATTTACAAACATGTGCGATACAGTCGTTTATCCACTCGGCTTGCTGCTGAAGGCAGGTTGTCATGTTACATAACGCGGCAGAAGGAGCCAATGGAGCTCCAGTAGTAAACATATTAGGGTAACCGTGAACTTGAAGACCCATAGTGGTTCTGATTTCTTTTTCCCATTCGTGTTTAAGTGAGCGGCCTTCTCTTCCGCGAATATCAATGCGCGTGAGCGCACCTGAGCCGGCATCAAAGCCAGTCGCCAAAATAATCACATCAAGCTCATACTCTGTTCCATCACGAAGTTTTATGCCACTTTCCGTGATGGCAACTATAGGATTTTCTTTAACGCTAATACCACTTACATGAGGTAAATGAAAAGTCTCTAAATAGCCACTTTCAAGCGGAACTCGATGTAAACCAAAGCCATAATCTTGAGGAATCAGTAAATCACACAATGCAGGATCTTTCAGTCGCTCTTTCATCTTACCGCGGACAAACTCTGAGACTTCTTTATTTATTTTTGCATCAAAGAATATTTCTTTAAAAGACGACAACCATAATTCTAAAGACCCGTTTTCGTAAATTCTTTCTAAAACATCTAACCTTTCTTCGGGCGTGTTGTCTGTCCAGTCTCCATCTTGCCAACTGAACTCAAAACCCGAAAACGTTTTAGGAAGATTCTCTTTAAGCCATTCAAACCGAGATTTATATTCTTCAACCTCTTTCGGCCCGTACTGCGGATTGTTCATAGCATTAGTATATTGCGGGGTCCGAATAAAGACTTTCAGTTCCTCGCAGTCAGGCGCAATCGTTTGAATCACCTGGATCCCTGTCGCTCCATTACCTACCACACCGACACGCTTACCAGTAAAATCAATCTTCTCTTTGGGCCATCTAGCGGTATGAAAGAGCCTGCCTTTAAATTGCTTTGTTCCTGGAAATGGTTCTTCTAGTGGTGCTGAAAGCATACCAGTGCAGCAAACAACAAATTGAGCGTCTATCAGTTGACCATCGCTTGTTTCAAGCCCCCATCGATTTGATTCTGCATTCCAATGAGATGAAGCTATTGTGGTGTTGAATTGGATACTTCGTCTCAAATCTAAGCGATCGGCTACATAGTTCATCCAACGTTCTATTTCTGGTTGGCCTGGAAATCTTTGAGACCAACTCCAGTCTTTGTAGAGTTTTTCATCGAATAAATATTGATAGATATAACTTTCCGAGTCGAATTTGGCCCCTGGATACCTGTTCCAGTACCATGTGCCCCCTACACTCGACGCAGTGTCAAACAGTTTCACTTTCAAACCTTGAGCTCTTAGTAAATGGAGCTGGTACAAACCAGCAACACCTGCTCCGATTACAGCCGCATCGAGTGTTATCGCCCCAGTATTCTTTCCATTTTCGTTGGCACGGTCTTCCATGTTTAACTCCTAAATCATCAAACGCTGATCTACACTAAGATGAGGTTAACCAACTTTATTGTTGGGGTCTCTAAAAAGAGAAAGGATAAGATGAACAGATTCCAGTCACTGATGATTGGTTTTCGTCCGATATCGCTTCCACTGTTTTTTGATTCAAAATTATTAGTTGTATTTATTCACTTTTTTAAAAAAAGATCGTCACTTCATAGATGTTAAATTTCTAGAACAAATGTTCTTCGTAAGTCCTCATTGTGCATGAAACAGAAAGAAAAACCAATGTGCTCATATCAAAATGTGTCTACGCTTTAGAAGGAGCAAGTGCTTCAAAAGTCTCCCAACTCCAGTTTACAGACATCGGCGAATCGCTGTCGTATTCCTCATCCTTGTTGCATGGGTAGATAACTACTTGAGTAGCACCAGCATCCGCAAAAGGCTGCAGTTTCTCCCTGATCATATCAGCATCTCCCCACGCGCAAATGGCGTCAATCAGTCTATCGCTGCCACCGTTGGTCCAATCGTTTTCTTTGTATCCAAGAGAAGACCATATTTTTTGATAAGGGAGCTGGGACATGTACCAGGCACATGCTTTTCTGGCGTAATCTCTTGCGGTATCAGGGTTGCTGTCGAAAACGGTTCGGACAACTACGGGTAATTGCTTATCAGGTCCAATAACCGCCCGTGCATTTTTAACTGTTTCCACGGTCTGTAAAAACAGGAATAAGCCGTCCGCTTTATGTGCGGCAACTTTCATCAAACCTGGACCATGCCCCGCGATAATTACTGGAGCCTTAGTCGCTGCTGTTGGGCTGAGCACAGGTGCTTCTTTCATCCGATCCAAGTATGCATTCATTTTCGGCACAGGCATTACCCAAGTGTGTCCTCTAGGCTCAATCAATACTGGGTGTGACACTCCTAGTCCTAGGGTGAATCGCCCATTAGAGAATTCACTAAGTGTGTTCGCAGCCTGTGCAGATGCGTCCGCATCATGACCAAAAACGTTAGCTATTCCGCTTGAGATTCTTATTCGGTCTGTATGTGCCAGTAAATAACCTGCGGTGGCATAAGGCTCTCGCCCGCACACTTCAGGCATCCATAGCTCTTCGTAGCCTAGTTGCTCGAGTCGTTTGACATTTTTAACCAGTTCTTCACCAGTCGTACCTTCCGTCCACTGAATGATAATGATGCCTAATTTCATACTCATTGTCTTTGTCTTTCCCCGTCAATTTCTCAGTAGTTCCTTGTTGGAAGTCTATACTATCCATATGGATAAACAAATCATCCTCCCAAGATTTGACAATTTTAATAGTCGTGAATCTTTGATGCACTGCAGCAGCCTAGTTGACGGTGAAGCTGTATAGTTAGGTTGAAAACAATCTTCATAGCCGCAACCCTTGGATCTGCTGCTTTTTAGTTTATTTTGAGCTGGATAAGTAGAGCTAAAACATGGAGTCGTCTCGCAGTCCTTTAAAGTCATTGACAAAAATGCTTTGTTACCTGCAGACTATCATTTAGTGGTTTCTTTGTTGATCAAACAAAGGAGCGGGGAGCACTAGCTGTAATGACCTTAATTTGTATTTGCAACCTCATGCCTCCTGTTCAAGAAAACCTCTGCAGCCTTATTCAGTCTTAGTTAAGGATAGTGGTTATGGCACGTAAAACTAGTGTACAAGAAAATCGAAGTCATTCTCAAACAGATGATTTTATTACGAGAACGCACGTTCTCCCTCTGCTTACGAATAAGAAAAAAAGACAAGAGTTGATTGAAGAGCATCGACTAAATCCCATAGGCTTACCTGGTCAAGGAGGTCATCCTGCGAGTCGTCATAGTGCTGATTTGGCTCGTGTGATTGATAAATTTCGTCGGCAAGGAATGGAAGGTAAGTACGTCAGGATCTGTGTGGTGCCTCATACTGGATATAAGATCGGAATCACCTCAGGTATCAGGGGTGTTCCTGTCAAAATTTTAGGTAAGGTCTATGAGTCGGAAGATGCTTGCGAACACGCTATTTTTAAAAAACGAGTTAAAGATATTTTAGAAAAATATAGTTGAAGTATTAAAGGGGCTCGAGAACTTCTGCATTATCTAGCCTAAAGCATTTTTAAAGAGGGGAGCTTTGATGTTAAGGATTACAGGTTATAGCGACAAATATTCCGTATGCCCGGGTGATAACGTAAAGTTTTATGTGAATTCTGAGAAAAACGAGAACTACTCGGTGGATATCGTACGACTAATACATGGTGACACTAATCCGGATGGGCCTGGCTTTAAGGAAAAAATAATTAGAGCGGCATGTAATAAAGAATATAAGGGTAAAAATCAAAAAATCCATGGAGGGTCGTATGCATGTGTACAGCCCGACCACAGAATGGATGTTTCTAGTTTCACACTGCAGGCTTTTATCTTTCCAACTACCCCTGACAAAGGCGTGCAAGGGATAATAACAAAATGGGTAGGCCCAAAGCAGAGTGGCTTTGGTATGTTCATTGATGAGAATGGCTGTTTAGCGTGTTGGATAGGGGACGGAAAAGGACAGGTTGTAAAAGTTTCGAGTGGCAAGCCTTTGCTTCGGAAAGTCTGGTATATGGCTGCTGTTTCATACGATGCTAAATCTAAGCGCGTGAAAGTTATCCAGGAGCCAGTGGTTACTCCGACTAATGGAGGTCTCGGGCTTTCGATGCTGCACCCTTCTTCTCAAACTACAGGGATGATCTCTCAAGTAGTTAAAGTGAAGCCTGCAATGAATAATGCTCCATTACTAATGGCTGCGAATACAAAGCGTTTATCATCTGGTCGGTACGTCAAAGGAGGCCATTACAAGGAAGCTTTGAGTGAGTTCCCTCTACCCGAGCAAGAGGCAGTCTACAATGGGAAAATTGACAGACCACGCTTTTCCAGTGCGGCACTAGATAAGCATAGTATCGATGCTTTGGCTCGTGGGTTTACAACTTGTCCAGCGGAATTACGCTCTCTAGTTATCGCCGCATGGGACTTCCATGCAAATATCTCTGACAATATTGCATCCTGCCAAATAATTGATACCTCGCCCAATAAGCTGGATGGATTTGTAATTAATTTACCTGTACGAGGTATGACTGGTTTTAACTGGACTAGCGATGATATCGTCTATCACCATGCTCCCAATGAGTACGGTGCAATTCATTTCCATGACGATGACATCGATGATGCCCGTTGGGATGAGAGCTTTAGTTATACGATACCTAAGAAACTGAAAAGTGGAGTATACGGCGCGCGATTAAGGATCGAAGGGAAAGAATCTCCTGAAACTGAAGATTACGTCCCATTCTTTGTTAGGCCTCCTGCTGGCACAGCAACAGCAAAAGTATGTTTTATCGTGCCAACAAACTCGTATCTCGCTTATTCTAATGATAATTTAGCCACGAATTCTGTTGTCGCCGAGTTGCTAGCCGGCCGTGTTCCTATTATGCAAGCATCTGACCTTTATCTTAATGAACATAGAGAGTACGGCCTGTCTACCTATTCATGTCACTCTGATGGCAGTGGAGTTTGTTATTCTACTAGGCTGAGACCGATACTCAATATGCGGCCTAAATATCGGCATTGGCTGTCTCCTTCTTTATGGCAACTTAATGCAGACCTTCATCTCACTGATTGGTTAGAAGAGAAAGGTATTGAATATGACGTTCATACGGATGAGGATCTTGATCGTGAAGGGGTAGATTTGCTGAATCGCTATCGAGTGGTTCTAACTGGAAGTCATCCTGAATATTCCTCAGAGAATATGCTGGTGGCTTATGAGTCTTATCAACAGTCTGGTGGTAGGTGGATGTACATGGGTGCAAATGGCTTCTACTGGGTCAGCCAATACCATCCCGATAATTCAAATATCATTGAGGTACGTAAAGGCGAAGCCGGCACCCGAGCCTGGACTGCAAACCCCGGAGAATACAATAATGCGTTTGATGGGAAGTATGGAGGTATGTGGAGAGCTCGTGGTCGGATGCCAACCAAAGTCTGTGGTTTAACTTTTACTGCATACGGGTTTGATGTATCAACATACTACCGACGAGAACCAGACTCGAAGCGCAAAGAGTGCGCTTGGATGTTCAAAGGAATTGGGGCGGATGAAGTTATAGGAGACTTTGGCTTAGTCGGAGGCGGTGCTGCGGGGTTAGAGATCGATCGGTATGACTTAGAGTTTGGTACACCCCACCAGGCCTTCCTATTGGCGCGTTCCGAGGGTCATAGTGACTTAATGATGCAAGTCAATGAAGAAATTCATTTTACAGTCCGCGGTTACTATGG
>DGOV01000136.1 GCA_002390205.1 Proteobacteria bacterium UBA4457
ATGTGAAACGTCTCGTCGATACTATAAGAGACTCTATGGGAAGCGTGCCCCTAAGACTGCATTTTCACAATACCAGAAATACAGGCGTCGCAAATATTTTTGCAGCAGTAGAAAGTGGCATACGTATCTTTGATGCCAGTTGCGGTGGAGTGGGTGGCTGTCCATTTGCACCAAAAGCGACTGGCAACGTCGGAACGGAAGATGTTTTATATATGCTTGAGCGAATGGGGTACGAGACAGGCATCGATATAGAAAGGATTATATCCACGTCACTCTGGCTGGAGGGGCCTTTGAGGGCGATAGTGCCTGCTATGGTTACCAAGGCAGGCATTTTCCCCAATTAGTAAGAGTTACTTCTCGTCATTTCAAACTTCGATAAAGTTTGGCTATTGCACGCAACCAGACTTTCACCGGTTTGATGGGCATGCCCGCATAGGTACCTGGCGTTAGTATATCTTTTGTTACGCCTCCTTTTCCTAAGACGGTAACATCATCCGCAATGGTGATATGGCCAACTGTACCAACTTGTCCAGCGAGCACGACACGATCTCCAATCTGTGTGCTACCCGAAATGCCGACCTGAGACACTATGAGGCAGTCTTCGCCCACTTTAACGTTGTGTGCGAGCATCACTAGATTATCTATTTTGGTGCCTTTCCCTACCCGTGTTTCGTTGAAGCGAGCCCTGTCAATCGTACTGTTCGCTCCAATTTCTACGTCGTCTTCTATAACTACTTTGCCCAATTGGGGGATTTTATAGTGCTTTCGGTTGTGCATTACGTAACCGAAGCCATCCGCACCTATAGATACGCCGGCTTGAAGAACGACGCGTTCCCCAAGTATTGTGTCTTCTCGGAGCGTGCAATTAGGATAAATAATACAGTTGGCACCTATTTCACATCGGTCCATAATCACAACATTCGGAAAAATCTGAGTACCTTCCGAAATACTAACATTTGCTCCAATAACCGCATTAGCGCCTATCTGCGTATTGGAAGCTATGTAAGATGTTTCATCTATTGTTGCTGAGGGATGTATTGCATCCAACCCCGTTAATTTAGAAGTGGCGAACAGTGTTGCTATTTTTGCTATTAGGTATTCTGGGTTTTCAGAGACAAGATTAGGCTTGTTGGGAACAGGGAAATCAGGATGAGAGATAAAACCAGAAATCTGAGAGGCACTTGCAGAAGCGAGCATTGACTGCTGGGATACGAAAGCTAGATGGTTTCTTTTGTCATCGGACAGGCCACACACGCCTTCAATACGAGTACTTCCTTCACCCGTGGACATAACCTCGAACTTTTCCGCTAATTCAGACAACAAATAGCTCATTTGATTAACTCATGTCATTATTGTGGCAGCATACATGCTCTTTTAAATTATTATATCCTAAGGATACAATGTTCGGCTCGTGACGGCGAGAAATCCTTGCCTGTTATAGGATGAGCCTAGCGATGCTTTGTTAAACCGCTGTTTTAAAGAGAGATTAAATTGTCAAACAAACATAAGGTCAAAAAGCCACATAATAGCGCTCGAAAAACCGCCTCTAAAGGAATCGAATGTGATTCAAAAGATTGGTGGTTGGCTGCAGTAGGTGTTTTAGGGTGCTTATTAAGTTTAGGTTTACTCTGGTCTAACCTGTGGCAAGAATCACTGCCTTACTGTTCAGGAAATAGCGGTTGTGACCTTGTCCAGAGCAGTAAATGGTCACACTTCCTTGGTATACCGTTAACTCTTTTTGGCGCTATGCTTTACCTAGGGATTATTTTTGCATCCCTGGGTTTGGTAGATAGAAAAAGAAAAATGCATTTGGCGACGATATTATCGACCATTGGATTTCTCGTGAGTATCTATCTGATGTTAGTAGCCCACTATATCGTGGGGGCATTTTGTTTTTACTGTTTCATTTCTTCTTTACTGGTAACTATAGCATTCCTAAAGGCAAGCTTTTTTTCAGGAAGAGAACGCCAACACCAGGCACATCTGGTTGGGGTTACTTTTGCATTGCTAGTCGTTTTTGTTATGCATGTCGCCAATAGCAGTGATACTGCTTTTTCTAGCGAAGAAAGTCTGAAATTAAAAGCAGTCGCCGAGCACCTTAGCGCTCGTGGCTTTAAATTTTATGGCGCAAGTTGGTGTGCGGCTTGCCAAGAACAGAAAAGCCTTTTTGGCGGTGCGGCAGCTTCTCTCCCTTACGTCGAATGCTCAAAATACGGCCCGAATGGACCAAGAACAACAGAATGTGAGTTGATGAAAATACAGAATTATCCAACATGGATTATCGATAGTCGAAGAATAGAACGTATTATCACTGTCGAGAGATTGACCCATCTGTCAGGATTTTCTGAAGAGAAAGACGAGTTTAAAGATCAAGAATAACGTCCATTTAAAATTCTATGAGTAATAGTAAAGGAGTATGGTATGGGAACTCGTGTTGAACGAGACAGTATGGGTGAGTTAAATGTTCCGAGTGATGCGCTTTATGCAGCTCAAACGCAGCGCGCGGTTGAAAACTTTCCTGTAAGTGGACGGGCTATGCCTGAGAGTTTTATACGGGCTCTCTTAACGGCAAAGGCCGCCGCAGCTACTGCTAATATTAAGTTAGAACAGATTCCTAAGGATGTTGGGATCGCAATTGGCAAAGCTGCAGAACAGATGCTTTCTTGCGATAATTTCATGAGCCATTTTCCTGTTGATGTTTTCCAAACCGGGTCTGGTACTAGCTCTAATATGAATGTTAACGAAGTATTAGGGACTGTGGCGAGCAGTATACTAGGACAAACCGTTAACCCTAACGACCATGTTAATTGCGGTCAGAGTAGCAACGATATCATCCCAAGCACTATTCACATTAGCGCTGCCTTAGGGCTGCAGCAGCAATTGTTGCCCTCTCTCAATCATTTATTACAGGTCATCAAGACAAAAGCTGAAAGTGTCGATACCTATGTTAAAACGGGTCGGACTCATTTGATGGATGCTATGCCGATTAGATTGAGTCAGAGCTTATTGAGTTGGGCATCGCAAATCGATCAAGCTAAATCAGCACTTGAAGATAATCAGGGGCCTATTTATCGACTGGCGCAAGGTGGAACAGCGGTTGGAACCGGAATAAATGCACATCCTGAGTTCGCTGATGAGTTTAATAAGGAGTTGAGTCGTTTAACGGGAATTCAATTTCGACCAGCAGATAATTTTTTTAACTATATAGGCACTCAGGATGCAGCAGTGTCTCTTTCAGGACAGTTGAAATCTTTAGCAGTAGCGGTAATTAAAATTGCGAACGACTTACGGTGGATGAACTCAGGACCATTAGCGGGTCTAGGAGAGATAGAACTGCAAGCATTACAGCCAGGCTCGTCGATTATGCCTGGCAAAGTAAACCCAGTTATCCCAGAGGCCGCTGCTATGGTTGGGGCGCAAGTTATTGGGAATGATGCTGCGATAACTATTGGGGGGCAGTCTGGTAATTTCGAGTTGAACGTGATGCTGCCACTGATTGCACAAAATCTTTTAGACAGTATCTTGTTATTGAGTAACGTGACTAGGTTGTTAGCTGATAAAGCTATTGCTACATTTATTGTCAAAGAAGAAAAGCTGAAGGAAGCTTTGGCTCGCAACCCTATTTTAGTTACAGCGCTTAATCCTATTATTGGGTATGCAAAAGCTGCTGAAATCGCAAAGGCAGCGTATAAAACTAACCAGCCCGTGATCGATGTCGCAGAAGAGCTCACAGATTTAAGCCGTTCGGAGTTAGAGGTTTTATTAGATCCAGAAAAACTTACTAAAGGCGGTATATAAAAACCAGCTACTTACATCCCTTGGAGTGATTATGCAAAGGCCCTCTCCAAGGGAGCTTAAAAGAGGAAATCACTCATCGGTTACACATCCTTCTGACGCGCTTTTGACATTTTTTATATATTTGTAAAGAGTACCTCGGGTCGCTTTATAGTCCGGTGCCTCCCAGTCAGCTAGTCGTTCTGAAAATTGTTGTTGGCTCACGTCTACATCTATACGATTCAGTTCCCCGTCTAATACGACAGTGTCTCCGTTTTTTATCAATGCGATTGGCCCGCCTTCTTGAGCTTCGGGTACGACATGACCAATTATGAAACCATGGGACCCGCCTGAGAATCGACCATCCGTTATCAATGCTACATCCTCCCCAAGGCCTGCACCCATAATTGCTGAGGTGGGGGTAAGCATCTCTGGCATCCC
The DNA here is from genome assembly GCA_002390205.1 of Proteobacteria bacterium UBA4457. GTDB lineage: Bacteria > Pseudomonadota > Gammaproteobacteria > UBA4457. The sequence goes on from DGOV01000136.1 coordinate 4,216, forward strand.
AGGTCCGCCTTTAGGGCCTTCATAGCGTATTATGATGACATCTCCTTTCTGGATCTGTTTCTTTTCAAGGCCTACGAGCATTTCTTCCTCGCTATCATAGACGCGTGCGGGCCCTTCGAATCGAAGGCCTTCTTTGCCGGTTATTTTGGCAACTGAACCACCAGGCGCAAGGTTTCCTTTGAGTATTCGAATATGACCAGTTGCCTTAATCGGATTGGAAACAGGTCGGATGACTTTTTGGTCCGCATCGAGGTCTGGCAGAGGTGCAAGGTTTTCCTTGAGAGTCTGACCCGTCACTGTAATACACGTTCCATCAATCAATCCCTCGTTTAAGAGAAGCTTTAGTACACCCGGAGTGCCGCCGATATTGTGGAGATCCTCCATTACATATTGTCCGCTAGGCTTGAGATCTGCTAAGAAGGGGACTCTATCACTGACTTTTTGGAAGTCGTCTATAGTCAGCTGAACATCAACTGAACGGGCCATGGCGATTAGATGTAGTACTGCATTAGTAGACCCTCCGAGAGCGGAGACAATGACCATCGCGTTTTCGAATGCAGCTCGCGTCATTATATCGCGTGGTTTTATGTCTTTTTCGAGTAGATTCTTTATTGCTTCCCCTGCCCGATGGCATTCTTTCAGTTTGTCAGGGTCGACCGCAGGGACGGATGAACTATAGGGCAGGCTCATCCCCATAGCCTCTATCGCCGAGGCCATTGTATTGGCAGTATACATCCCGCCACATGCGCCAGCACCAGGACAAGCCTTGCGAACTATTTCGCTGCGCTCGTCATCATCGATGCGTCCGCCTAAATACTCTCCATAGCTTTGGAAAGCTGACACTATATCCAATGGTTTCCCTTTAGAAAAACCAGGCTTAATAGTGCCTCCGTAAATCATTAACGCAGGCCTATTAACTCGCCCCATCGCTATTAGGCATCCGGGCATGTTTTTGTCACAACCTGGTATGGAAATATTAGCGTCATGCCATTGGCCACCCATGACCGTTTCGATAGAATCAGCAATCAGATCTCGTGACTGCAGGGAGTAACTCATCCCTTTCGTGCCCATAGATATGCCGTCACTCACTCCTATTGTGTTAAATTGCAAGCCAACAAGTCCTGCGTCTTGGACTCCTTTTTTGACTTCCGCGCCAAGACTGAGGAGATGCATGTTGCAAGGATTTCCTTCATACCACATGCTAGAAATTCCTACTTGCCCCTTTGTCATGTCATCTTTTGTGAGCCCGGCAGCATGCAGCATAGCCTGGGAGGCTCCTTGTGCTCGAGGCTGGGTAATACGTTCACTAGTCTTATTTAGCTTGTCCACCATCGATTTTTTCCCTGCGTTTTATTTTGTTATTCGTAAAAGACGTTTATGATAGCGTCTAGATTAAATACCGTCGAAGTATTTTATTTGCTAGCTTCGGTTAAGTCATGCCTAAAGCCCATCTATTTCTTTAGAATAATGGTTGGAGGGCGAACTCTGCATATCAAGAAACATTGAGGTAGGCATGCGACATGAAGAAACTTTCCTCACCACTAGAACTGGATCCGACTATATCTTTATTAAGAGAAGTGTCCCCATATTTCTTGTCTCACCGTGCTAAAAAGTTTGTTGTGTATCTTGATGGAGGAACTATTCTTTCTGACAGTTTTCGCGGCTTGGCACGAGATTTAATATTGCTGTCGGCTGTTGGCATTAGGATCACTGTGGTTTTTGGAGCAAACCAACAAATTGCAGAGCGATTAGAAGCAAAAGGAATAACGACGGCTACTGTAGCTGATCGAATAGTAATGGATCGTGAATGTATGGTCGAAGTCAGTGAAGTTATTGGTGCAATGAGGCTGGCAATAGAATCTAACTTCTCTTTTGTTAGTCGGGCGGGCGCTCTTCGAGGGAGTGATGCCACAAAAGTATCTAGTGGTAATTTTGTCACTGCTAAAGCGTGTGGTGTTCTTGAGGGAGTTGACACTCTTTTTTGTGGAGAAGTCAGGTCTCTAGACACTACTGGAATCGAATCGCGATTAAACAGCGGTGATGTAGTCCTTGTCTCACCGATTGGCTATAGTCCTGTGGGAGAAATTTTTGATATTAAAGGTTCGGACTTAGCTGTGGAAATTGCCCAGAGTATTAAAGCTGAAAAGCTTATTTTTTTGACGGAATGTGATGGAGTATTTGGTACCGATAGAATGCCTTTAAAGCAATTGGGTACTGAGTTAGGCACCTCCCTCCTGGCTTCAGGAGTAAATTGTTCTTATACGGAAGAATTATTAGGTGCTGCTATAAGAGCCTGTGAATCCGGTGTCCAACGAGCTCATTTTATTGATAGCCAGAGCGATGGTGCGATATTGAAAGAATTGTTTACTCGAGATGGTGTTGGAACGATGTTAAGCGATGCGCCTTTCGACAGCATTCGAACCGCAGTAGATAGGGATATCCTTGGTATTTTGGAACTTATTCGCCCGATGCAGGAATCGGGGGCTTTGGTTGGTCGCAGTTTCGATTTAGTGGGCAAAGATATCGAAAATTTCATTGTTATGATACGTGAGGATACAGTTGTTGCTTGTGCTGCCTTGTATCTTCACGATGAAACGGACGGTGAAGTTGCGTGTGTTGCCGTTCACGAAGATTACCGAGGTGATGACTTTGGAGATTTGTTGCTGATGGAGATAGAAAAAAGAGCTCTTGAGCGGCAACTAAGTAAGCTTTTTGTGATGACCACTCAGGCATCACATTGGTTTCAAGAGCGTGGCTATGCTCTATGCGAAAAGGAAGACTTGCCGCACCAAAAGCAAATTGAATATGATTCTTCTAGAAATTCTATTGTTTTGAAGAAATCGATCAGTAATTAGTAATATCCTCGACACTATGTCCTCGTTTTGGGATCAACATCATCCTATCAAAGTCGCTTACTATAGTGCCATCTGCTTTTTTGCCGAGGGTTTTAACAGTAACTATTCCGGCGGTTGGTCGTGAATTGGATTCTCGTTTTGCCAATACCTCAGATTCGGCATAGAGCGTATCGCCAACAAAAACAGGAGCTGGCAATGAGATTTCTTTCCAACCAAGGTTGGCGATTGCTTTTTGACTTACGTCACTTACGCTCATGCCGACAATTAAAGAAATTGTAAAAGCACTGTTCACGAGTGGTTTTCCAAACTCTGATGCTGCGGCATACTCGTTGTCAAAATGCAAAGGATGAGTATTCATTGTGAGCAAAGTAAACCAAGTATTGTCAGTTTCTGTAATGGTCCTGCCGGGTCTGTGCTGGTACTTATGTCCTACCTCAAAATCTTCGTAGTATCTGCCGAAGGTTTCTCTAAAAGTATTTTTGGCTATTTTTTTTATGTTTTGCATAATGCTCTACTTAAGTGGTTACCGCGACCTCCGACTCAATCTCAACTGAGAGCTCACCAGCTTCCAGGGTGACCAATACATGACCACCTTTAGATAGTCTACCAAATAAAAGCTCTTCTGCTAAGGGCTTTTTAATTTTCTCTCGGATAAGTCTGCTCATCGGTCTTGCTCCCATGAGTGGGTCATAACCGTTAGTAATAAGCCATTTTCTGGCTTCGGAATCAACCTCTATGGTCACCTTTTTATCATCCAGCTGAGTCTCAAGTTCGACAATGAATTTATCAACGACATAGCTGATTGTTTGCTCTTCCAATGTGTCAAATTGTATAGTTGCATCCAGTCGGTTGCGAAACTCGGGGCTGAACATTTTTTTAATTTCAACAATGGAATCAGATGCATGTTCTTGTCGAGTAAAGCCCACAGATGCTCTACTCATTTTCTCTGCACCGGCATTTGTTGTCATAATTAAAATAATATTTCGAAAGTCCGTTTTTCTGCCGCTAGCGTCTGTTAGCGTTCCGTGGTCCATTACTTGGAGAAGAATGTTAAACACATCTGTGTGCGCCTTTTCCATTTCATCGAGGAGCACTACGGCATGAGGTTGTTTGGTCACGGCTTCTGTGAGGAGCCCGCCTGTATCATAGCCAACGTAACCTGGAGGCGCACCAATTAACCTAGACACGGTATGCCTTTCCATGTATTCCGACATGTCGAAACGAATTAGTTCTAACCCCATTATTCGTGCAAGCTGGCGCGAAACTTCTGTCTTGCCCACTCCTGTGGGACCCGCAAAGAGGAAAGATCCAATAGGTTTTTCCTCATTTCCAAGACCTGAACGTGCCATTTTTATTGCAGCAGAGAGACCAGCAACTGCATTATCTTGACCAAAAATTACCATTTTAAGATTACGTTCTAGATTTTTGAGTACGTTGTTGTCTGATGCTGATACGGTCTTTGGAGGAATCCGTGCGATCTTAGACACTATGTCTTCAATTTCCCCTACCGAAATCGTCTTTCGTCGCTTACTAGGTGGGACTATCCGTTGGCGCGCTCCAGCTTCGTCAATCACGTCGATCGCTTTATCAGGAAGAAACCGATCGCTCATAAATCGACTAGTCAGTTCAACTGCTGATCGAAGAGCTTGATTGGTATATCTCACATCATGATGTTCCTCAAATCTGGTTTTGAGCCCTTGAAGGATTTTAATTGCTTCCTCTTCGGTGGGCTCATTAACGTCGATTTTTTGGAAGCGGCGCGCAAGTGCCCGATCTTTCTCAAAAATGCCTCTATATTCTTGGTAGGTTGTTGACCCGATACATTTGAGAGCTCCTGAAGCCAAGACAGGTTTAATTAAGTTGGAGGCATCCATAGCTCCTCCGGATGCGGCTCCAGCTCCTATGATAGTGTGTATTTCATCAATAAAGAGGACAGCTCCTTCTTCATTTTCTAGCTCTACAAGGATCGCTTTTAGTCTTTTCTCGAAATCTCCGCGGTATTTCGTACCTGCTAGCAGTGCCCCCAAGTCAAGTGAATAAATGACAGCATTGCTCATTATTTCTGGAATATCGCCATCGAAAATCCTTTTAGCAAGTCCTTCTGCAATAGCAG
>DGOV01000134.1 GCA_002390205.1 Proteobacteria bacterium UBA4457
GGGCTGGCATGTTGTTAATTCTTCCGTACCATTTGGTGGTGTCGGCCACTCCGGGTTCGGCAGTTATCACGGCATTGAAGGCTTTAAAGAGCTATCAAATCCTAGACCAATTTTCAAACGTGCACTCGCTTTTCCTACGCAGCTAATGTACCCACCTCTGAATATTGGCTTACGAGGTATCTTTCAGCGAGCATGGATGAAGATATATTCAAAAACTCCAGATGCCGGTTTAGGCGGAACGCCCTATGGGCAAGAACGTCAGAAACAGAATGATTAAGTTAAATAAAACACATAATCCAGATCTTAAAAGCTGGGTAACTTCTGCCAACGAAGATACTACAGATTTTCCAATACAGAACTTACCATTTGGATTATTTCGACATCGGGGAGAGTCAGGCTCCTTTAGAGGCTGTACTGCCATCGGAGATTTTATTCTAGATCTAAGAGCAGTTAATGTTGAGTGTGTTGGTAGTCTTAATACACTTGCCAGCAAGGGAAAACAGGAGTGGTCCAGAATTCGCGGCTTGCTAAGTCATGCACTATCTAATGAAATTCAACGCGAATCCATTGAGCCCTATCTTTTTCCGCTAAAAGATGTCGAGCTGGGCCTTCCGGTTGTCGCACGCGATTATACCGATTTCTTTACGTCATATTATCATGCTTATAACACTGGAAAACTTTTTAAACCGGATGAACCTGTAACACCAAACTTCAAATGGATGCCCATAGCCTATCACGGACGCGCCTCTTCAATAGTCGTATCAGGCACAGATATTCTGAGGCCCTATGGACAAATACTACCCGTGGGAGAGAATCAGCCTATCATGGCTCCATCACGTTTTTTAGATTTTGAATCTGAGTTAGGAATTATTATAGGCCCTGGCAATAAAATGGGTGAAACCATAGGAATAGATGACGCTGAGGACAGAATTTTTGGATTTGTGCTACTTAACGATTGGTCAGCTCGTGACATTCAAGCTTGGGAATATCAACCGCTCGGGCCTTTCCTCTCAAAAAGTTTTGCAACAACAATTTCACCTTGGATTATTACACTTGAAGCTTTAGCGCCTTTCCGATCTCCGGCATTCAAACGCTTTGAGAATGATCCGCCACCATTGCCGCATTTAACGTCTAAGAGCAATGAGAAAAACGGACACTTTTCTATTCGCATCGAGGCGCACCTAAGAAGTGAAGAATGTATGAACGAAATTTTGTCCTCGGCAAATTATAACTCTTCGTATTGGAATCCCGCCCAACTTGTTGTGCACCATGCGTCCAACGGCTGCCCTATGTCGCCAGGTGACATACTTGGCACAGGAACAATTAGCGGTCCCGAAGCGAGCGAAGCTGGTGCGATGCTCGAATTGGGTCAAATGGGTGCTAAACCCGTTTTACTTTCAAACGGAGAACAACGTGGCGCATTGAATAACGGAGATACGTTAACCCTTTGCGCACGTTGTTCAGATAACAAGTTTCGCGCAATTGGCTTCGGAGAGGCCAGCGGAAAAATTCTACAGGAGAAGTGAGTAATGAAACGACTTATAGTGGTTTTTGCGAGTATTTCGATTATAGGATTTTTCTCCTATCAATTCAAAAATACGCTAGCGATGATGCTCTTTAAACAGGCTATTACTGCCCAAGTTACTCGTGATCTGGTTTTAGATTATGCCGACGGCTTTCATGTCATCTCTTGCGGCAGTGGAACGCCGCTGCCTGATTTGTCTATGGCAGGAGGCTGCACAGCGGTAATTGCAGCTGGTCAATTGTTCTTATTCGATGCAGGAGAAGGCTCAGCAGAAACATTAGGCGTTTTAGGATTACGCCCGTCGAGAATTGACGCTATCTTTATGACGCATTTCCACTCCGATCATATTGCGGGTCTCGGCAGTATGGCGTTGCAACGAAATCTCGGTAACAATATCAAAACTTCACTGCCTCTCTATGGTGCTCTCGGAGTGGAAGAAGTTGCGGAAGGGTTTAATTTAGCGTTCGCTCAAGATCATGCCTATCGTATCGAGCATCATCCTAGCTTAAATGCACCTCTCGAAGCTTTGCAGCTTGAAGCTCGGGCATTTGACCTTCCTCCTAATGGGAAATTCCCGGAAATTTATGCAGCGAAAGGCGTGAGTATTCGCGCTATCGCTGTGCCGCATGGGCCCGTGAGACCGGCTCTAGCATATAGCGTTGAATACCAAGGCATGAAAGTTGTAATCAGTGGCGACACCCAGATTTCGCGGAACCTGGTGCTCGCTGCGACTGGTGCCGACCTTTTGGTCCATGAGGGCTTGCAAGCGGAGATGGTTGGTGTCATTGAACAAATTGCCCTAGCTGACGGTCAGACCGCCTTAGCGACGATTATGCACGATATTCCTTCTTATCATGCGACACCAGTAGAAGCTGCACAAGTAGCCGCGGAGGCTGGCGTAAAGTCGCTAGCGTTTACACATATGATCCCGCCTTTACCCGTCGGTCTGTTAGAAGGACCATTCCTTTCGGGCGTTAATGAGGCGTACGGGGGGACCGTGTTTGTGCTGCGAGATGGACATATGATTTCGCTGAGCGTAGACAAAGCACCTATTAGGACTAAGCTTCTCTAACTTATCTCAAACATACTAGCTTTCAATAAACAGTTCTAACGACTTTCCTCTAAATTACCTATGTAGTGGTCAACTAATTCCGGACAGTAAGTTAGTTAGATTTTCAGCCTTCGCTGGTGGCACACCATTTAGCCTTTTCCCCTCGTCACACAAACATGACTTTGCCTAAAGCCCTTACCACCAAACCACATAAAAAGAGCCCACTATTAAGACAACCAAACAGCTTGAAAGGTTAAAGCTCGCATTGGTTTTACTGTTGAAGAAACTCAGATCAAAGAAGCGTAAATCTATTCTCTGCGAAGAACTACCTTTCGAAACAAGCAGCGCACTAACAACGCACAACACGAAGACTATCGCGACGCGATCCATAAATGGGATGTCTGGAAATAACAACCTTCCTAGCAAAGAGAACACAGCTGAACCGATAGCGGCGGTAAGTGCACCATTAGCAGTCACTCGAGGAGACATTATACCAAGCAAGAAAATCGCCACTATCCCTGGCGTAAAGAAACCAGTGAATTCTTGGATATATTGAAAGGCCTGATCAAAGTTGCCAAGAAGTGGCTTCGCTACAGACATAGCAACAACCATCGCTATCACAGCGCTAATTCGGCCGATTAGGATTGGGTCACTCGCTTCTAACTTTCCGATTCTAGGAAGCACATCGACTGTAAATATTGTCGCAATTGAATTCGACATCGAGGAGAGTGATGACACTATCGCGGCCATTAGCGCGGCAAACACAAGACCTTTGATTCCTACAGGAAGA
>DGOV01000124.1 GCA_002390205.1 Proteobacteria bacterium UBA4457
CCCGCTCCAGTAAGTCTTTGATAAATCTATCTTTTTAGAAGACTTATATTCCCCTCATCTAATCTGATGATAATTTCTTGGCCGGTAAGCAAACACGCCCTTGATGTTCTATAAACACTGACCTACGAGAGGTTAGCAGCTTCAGGTCCTGACCTAGAGCCTAGCACTCTATAATACTTAGGGTATCAGCTCCTACACTATCTAATTTCAGAAAACGATTGTGCGTCGCAAGAAGACCTTCTAACGGTGCATTGAGAAGCTCTTGGATGGTCTCGGATACGAAAATATTTTTCGATATTCTATTAGGTGTACCCACTTTAATACTTGTCTTTTCTCTAACCCAAGTATCTCCAGATCCAGCGAGGATGAATTCTAGTAAATCGAGAAAATCTACTACTTTATCACCAGTTAAGCCGGCCTCACTTGCAATGTGATCGTAGCAGTGCATGCCTATTTGACGTGCGCTTAAGCCACCGATTTTCAGAGCTTCTTTCTCGCCTAACAGTTCCACTAGAATAGGCAATGCATTCCGAATATACTCCATTGAATAATTTCTATATGCCTTAGATTGTCTAATTTCAGGCCATGATTCGCGGTCGAGGGTTGGTAATGTCTTCGCATCTATGTACGGGCAAGATTCATTGGGAGAGAAACGCAAACGCTCACTTTTAATTAAGTCATGATCATATTCTAAGTAGTAGCCTTCTAAGCCAGGTTGGCCTTCAACCGTTGTTTTAGTGCATACGAATCCAAGCTTAGGATTTCCAAGGGAGACACCGTTATGAGCATGCCATCCATACATCATTTCATTATTAACCTCTTTCGGGATACCGCAAATAGCAGTACCCGCCCAAATCCATCTTGGGGGAGGGTATCGTATCCAAGCTTTGCGATCGGAAATCTTCAGATACTCGACTTTGACACCACCCAGTTGATTGGAAAAATAATGGTACTGTGCGGCAGCAACAGCATCAGGCAAGTGAGTAAGATTTAGTTTCTTCAGACCGGGAAGAAAATTTTTGTGATGCTGGTATCGGAAGAGCTTGAAAACAAATTTCGCAGCAATATCTTTTCCCTTATGCGCAACCAATCCCAAAACCAATCCTGTCAGCCAATTATGATAGAGATCGGCAACCGCAAGAGTCGCATTGTCTATCCTAACTTTCATGCTTGGATACGAAACTCTGAGGAATTGATCAACGACTTGAAGCTGAAATATCTATTTAGACTATTCATAGATTCCCTCTTTATTGAGACATTAAAATTATTAAATGTTGAAAAACACAATATTTAAAAGTGCAATATTTCACTCACTTAATCGTAATAAAACATTATAACGGAGAGACAAGCTTTTGTGATTAAAGCCTTGGTTCTCAATCGAGTGAATCTAGAAAGTTGCTACTTTCTCTCTTAATAGATTCTTTTTTTTCTAATGCCATTCGATCATAAGTTTTGTACATCATACTTACCCTATGATTGGAGCTGAGTTTATTACGGTTTCGTTCCAGGAAGTCCCAGTAAAGGTAATTAAATGGGCAAGCATCGGGGCCCGATTTTTTGTTAACGGAGTAAGTGCATTTCTCACAGTAGTTGGACATTTTATTGATATAGTTCCCACCAGCTGCATAGGGCTTACTGGCCAAATAACCGCCATCGGCAAAAAGTGTCATACCGGAGACATTCGGGAGCTCAACCCACTCATAAGCATCCGCATACACGATCAAAAACCATTCATTCACTTGTATAGGATCAATTCCCGCTATTAGTGCAAAATTTCCTAGGATCATTAAACGCTGTATATGGTGTGCGTAGGCATTTTGCTGCGTTTCTGAGACACAATTATGTAAGCAGTTTAATTGAGTCTCTCCAGTCCAATAAAATTCAGGGAGTTTGCGCTTGGCTCCAAAAAAATTTTCATTAGGATAGTCTGGCATCTTCATCCAATAGATACCTCTGACATACTCACGCCAGCCTAATATCTGACGAATAAAGCCTTCCACCGCATTGAGAGGAGCTTTCTTTTCTTCGTAAGCTTGCTCTGCTAGGTCAATACATTCTTGTGGCAAAAGTAATCCACAGTTTAAATAAAAACTGATGTGAGAGTGGTACATCCAAGGCTGTTTTTCGATCATCGCATCTTGGTAGTCACCAAAACTTATAAGCCGCTCGTCGATGAATAACTTAAGTGCTGACAGTGCTTGTGTACGAGTGACCGCGAAATAGAACGGGTGCAAATGACCAAAATGGCTAGAAAATTTTTCTATAACAAGTTTCAGTACGTCACGTGTGATTTGATCAGGCTTATTTACGTATGGTTTTGGTATTGAGAGACCATTTTTGGGGGGCTTACGATTTTCGCTATCATAGTTCCATTTCCCCCCTACAGGCTTATTATCCTCAAGTAATATGGAGTGCTTTTTTCGCATCTCCCTATAAAATAGTTCCATTCGAAGCTGTTTTCTATTAGATGCCCATTGCTGAAATTCTCGTTTCGAACATAAAAATCGAGTGTCGTCTCTGATTTCTATCGGGATCCCAAACTCATCCTCCCAAACCGCTAGACTTTGGAGTGTATCGTAGTCACTTGGGCAAGTGACTACGATACGTTCAGCTTTATACTGTTTAACAGTTCGGCGAACCTCTTCCTTTAAATCATCAGTATTAGTCTCATCATCAAGTTTGGAGTAGGCTACTTGATGCCCGTTGCCCTCCAACTCCGATGCAAAGTGACGCATCGCAGATAAAATAAATGCCAACTTCTTGATGTGATGCTTAACTCGCGTTAGCTGATCACTTAGTTCGCACATGAGTACTAAGTCTTTTGCTAGACGAGTGTCTTCAAGACTCGAAATACTCAACGAGAGTTGATCGCCTAAGATAAGCCGTAACACTCCCATTACAACCTAGCCCGCAAATCTCGGTTCAGGCAATCCTTTAATGCCTAATCCGGTCACTCTGAAAAGACTTCCAGCATTGAATTGCGGTTTATTCTGTTTGGCAAAAAGATCATGTGCCGCAGGATGTGAAACTCTCGCCATAGACGTTACAAAAATCTCATCAAGGTTAGGGCCACCAAAGCATAAGCTTGTGATATTTTTAACGGGCATCCCTATTTTTAGGTCTATCGAACCATCGGGCGCGTATCGTATTAGGTCTCCACCAATCACCATCGCCGTCCAAAGATAGCCTTCCGCATCCACTGTTGCTCCATCGTAAAGACCATCGAGATCATTCGATTTGGAAAATTCTTTTCTATTACTTAAGGCTCCAGTCTCAATATTATAAGAGTATGCTGAGAAGCACTGTTTGAAAGTATCAGCAAAGTAGAAAATAGAATTATCCGGAGACCAACAAGGGCCATTAGAGCAAATAATATTAGTCTCAAGCTGAGTGACGGAAAAATCCGAGTTAAGACTCCAGAGCGAGCAGATATCCTGCTCCTCTTTATCATCCATCCCGCCCACAATAAACCTACCGCGCCTATCAGTTTTGCCGTCATTTAGTCGCACTCGTGGATTATCTTCATTTATTAGAACTATTGGTTCAAGTGACTCATCTGAAAAGTTAAAGGAATAGAAGCCATCGGATAGAGCAAGGATAGCATTCCCATTTTGACGAATAGTCATGGCACCAATTTCTTTGTCTAGGTACCAGTTACTAATTTTCTGACTGGCGTACTCCATCCTCCAGAGTGAAGGTTTCCCGACACGATTGCCTGTACCGTCGACCCAAAATAGTGATTGGGACTGTTCGTCCCATATCGGACCTTCGCCAAGGTGATTGTTGCTAGTAATTAAAGATTCAATTTGAAGGCCCATTTTTAGCTATCTCCATTATCAGATGATACGTTAAGTATTAAAAATGAATCAGGTATGTTGCTAATGTTAAGTCATCTGAGGGGTGTTCGTGAAGTGCATACAATAACTATTCTAAGCCATCCACATTTGCGCTAAATTCCAAAATGTCGACAATAATGGCTCATTATCAACCAAATTAAAGACTGGTAAATTGATAAACATGTACGTACTAATTTATGTAATAATTTCCCTCGACACAGAAAATCTCGGAAAAATTGTTTATGTCCAACACTAATAAGAAGCATGTGGAAACTGTCATTGTAGGATCAGGTTTTTCGGGTATTGGGGCTGCTATTGAACTTAAACGGATTGGTATGCATGATTTTGTGATTTTAGAAAAAGCTAATGACCTTGGTGGTACCTGGCGAGACAACACTTATCCTGGACTTACCGTAGATGTCGCTTCGACCTCCTATTCATATGGTTTTGCACCCAAGTCTGATTGGTCTCGCCTATATGCTCCAGGGTCAGAGGTGAAAGCCTATGCTGATGAATGTGCGCTTACATTTGGGATACGAGAACATATTAATTTTGGGAAGCAAGTTAAATGTTCACGCTATGATCAGAGTGCAAATTTGTGGGAGACAACCTTAGAAAGTGGAGAAGTGTATTGTTCAACGTATTTAGTCAGTGCTACCGGTCTTTTCGGACCTCCTAAGCTCCCTGAGATTGATGGAATCGAGTCTTTCAGCGGCCACATCATGCATACTGGGCAATGGGATCACAGCTATGACTTCAAGGGAAAGAGAGCCGCTGTAATAGGCACTGGCGCAACTGCTATTCAGGTGATACCTGAGTTAGTTGATGATGTTTCCCATCTCGCTGTGTTTCAAAGAACGCCTATTTGGTTGCTTCCAAAACCTGATGTCGTTTTCAATAAGTGGGTAAAAAATCTGTTTCGTATCTTACCAGTGACCCAAAGGATACTAAGGTTTATAACCCATACACTTAATGAAATATTATTTGGTATTGGATTCTCTCATAATCGACAATTCCCGTGGATTTTTAAATGTTTAAAGAAGGTCGGCATTTCACATATCAGGAGCCAAGTTAGCGACCCCGAGCTAAGAGAAAAACTTACGCCAGCCTATGATTTCTTTTGCAAACGTCCAAGTTTTTCAAATGTCTATTATCCAGTGTTTAATCGAGATAATGTCAGCCTGATTACGGAGGGAATAGAGAGTATTCGTGATGATGTAATTGAGACATCTGATGGGCACAAGCACGTTGTCGACGTACTAATTTGCGCGACTGGATTTAGTGTTTTCGATAAGAATATTGTTCCTGCGTTTCAAACATACGGCTTAGATGGCTTAGAGATTGGGGAGTATTGGGAGGAAAATCGTTTCAGTGCATTCCAAGGAATTACTGTGCCTAAGTTTCCTAACTATTTTATGATCTTTGGTCCCTACTCAGCGGCGAGTGCTTCTTGGTTTGGGATGATAGATACACAAGTCCGCCATATGAGCAGATGTTTGAAGGCAGCTAAGAAAAAGAATGCGGACTACATAGAAGTGAAACAGGAAGCTTACGACAAAGACGTAAGACATATCATGCGGCGGCGAAAGGATCAGCTCGTTTTTAATGGGGACTGTACTCGCTCTAGATCATATTATTTTGATAAAAAAGGTGATGTCCCTCTAATAAGGCCCGCCACACAATTGGGTATGTGGATTCGAAGTCATTTGGTGCGAATGAGTAATTACAAATTCGATCAAAGAGGGGTTTAGATCTCTTGTTGAAATCAGTTACGTTCAATGGTCATAAACGATTTCGTATAATGGGCCTCCTCAATGGAATATAGTTTTAGCGACGAGCAGCAGCAATTTCGTGGTGTGGTGCAACGTTTTATGAGGGATAAGTCCCCCATGACAGAAGTGCGTCGTCTCATGGCTACGAAAGATGGCTTCGATCGCGATCTATGGATGCAGTCATGTCACGATTTAGGATTAGCGGGGTTGCATATACCAGAAGCCTATGGGGGCGCTGGTTTCGGATTTGTTGAAGTTGGTATTGTTGCGGAAGAGATGGGTCGCTCTTTGCTTTGTTCTCCCTATTTGGGTTCATCTATTCTTGCGACGTCTGTAATTTTGCATGCAGGGAGTGAAGAGCAGAAACGAGATTTGCTACCTGACTTGATTGTTGGCAAAACTGTCGCTTGCTTAGCGTTTGCTGAAGCAAGTGGACACTGGAATAGTGATGGTGTTGAGCTTACAGCATTACAATCTGGGAAGGACGTTTTACTTAACGGAAAGAAGAAATTCGTGCTCGATGGATGCGCTGCTGACGTCATTATTGTCGTCGCAAGACGGCCCGGGACTCATGGTAGAGAAGGGATTGGACTATACATCACAGAAGGTATGTCCACTGGATTAGGACGTAGATCGTTAGACACTATTGATGAGACTCGGAAACTAGCTGAACTTAGTTTCGATAGGGTAAGGGCTCAGGTCTTAAACGATTCAGAGGGTGCGGTCGCCGCTATTGGACATGCTCTTGATGACGGGGCCATAGCGTTAGCGAACGAAATGGTCGGTGGCGCACAGGCGTTACTTGATTCTACAGTGGAATATACAAAATTAAGGATGCAGTTTGGACGGGTTATTGGATCGTTCCAGGCCGTAAAACACAAATGTGCCGAAATTCTACTTGATGTAGAGCTCGCCAAATCTGCAGCTTACTATGCGGCAGAAGCTCGTGCAGAAAACCATCCTGATGTATCAATGTTAGCCTCCTTAGCGAAAGCGACGGCGGCTGATGCTTATATGCGCACTGCCATAGAGGCTATTCAGTTGCACGGTGGTATTGGTTTCACTTGGGATCACGATACTCACCTTTGGTATAAACGAGCGAAAAGTTCCGAAGTGTTGTTAGACGATCCTACCTATCATCGTAATCGTTATATGGCATTCCAAGAGGTGTTATATGAGCTTAAGTGACGACACTCGGATTCAGCAGGATGTGCGCGCATGGTTGGAGGAGAATTGGGATCCTGACGTGAGTTTGATTGATTGGCGAAATAAATTGGCTGATTCTGGTTGGGGTGTTCCACATTGGCCTAAGCAATGGTTTGGAAGAGAAATGCCCGTGTCTATGATGCCAATAATTGACGCCGAGTTTGAACGAATTGGTGCAGTCGGCGTTGCAAAAATTGGTATCCGAATGCTCGCTGCTGCAACATTATTGGACTGCGCTAATGACAATCAAAAATCTCGGTTTTTGAGACCCATACTTACCGGAGAGGATACATGGTGCCAATTATTTAGTGAACCAGGCAGCGGGTCAGACCTCGCGGGGGCCACCACGCGCGCGGATCGCGATGGAGATAACTGGATCATTAACGGACAGAAAGTCTGGACTACAAGCGCGCATCATGCCGAATGGGGCTTATTGTTGGCGCGTACTGATTGGGATGTACCGAAACATCAAGGACTCTCTTTTTTTGTTGTCGACATGCGCCAAGATGGTATCGAAGTGCAGCCGTTGAAACAGATGAATGGCTATGCCTCATTTAACCAAGTTTTTTTCACTGACGTCCCGGTGGCATCGGAGAATTTAGTTTCTGCAGTTGGTGATGGTTGGAAAGTCGCGATGACTACCTTAGCGCATGAGCGGCGAACTTCAGATGCATTGCGGCGCTGGGGAAAAGTGTCAGATAGACCGGGACGTATCTATGATGAAGAGCGGGCTGAAGTTGCCACTGTCATGGAACCCTATAAATGGTACCCACA
>DGOV01000034.1 GCA_002390205.1 Proteobacteria bacterium UBA4457
TTACGTCGATGCTCAAACCCACTTGCCTATCTTGTGGAAAATATATGATTCAAATAGCTCACTTTGGAAATTCGCAATTAATGCATATGCGCATCCAACATCACATATTGCGCATAATAATAATACTGGGGCTCCTATCCTAACCGCCTTCTCGACAATCGATATCCAAACCAATCGATGTACAACGATACAGGCATTAACTCTAATCAATGTTGACGACATAAGTGTCAAAGACTTTGATGCGGGGGACATGCAAAGTGCGACCGGCAGAGATTATAAACGGCGTGGTAGATAGGCTCTGTAGGTTACGTTGATTATCAGTGTTTAGATAAAGGGGAATAACAATATGAAATTTAGCTTGACCGTTCAAACCAGAATTACCGACTGGCATTTTATAAAATATCTAGAAGATCTGGGATACGATGCAGCGTGGGTTCCCGATACGCAAATGATGTGGTCAGACTGCTACGCGACCATGGCACTTGCCGCCCAAAATACTTCAAGAATAAAGCTTGGAACAGGCGTAGCTATTGCAGGGACCAGAATAGCTCCTACGACTGCGGCGGCGATCTCTTCAATCAACGCACTCGCGCCCGGTAGAGTCTTTCTGGGCATTGGGACAGGTCATACCGCTATGCGCGTGATGGGGCAAGACCCGATCTCGATCACAGAGTTTCGGGAATATTTGCGTGTAGTGAGAGCAATGCTCCGCGGGGAAGAAGTAGATTATACCTACAATGGAAGGACTACTTCGATCGTCTGGCAGGAGCATGGCTCAGGGTTTCGCGACATCGAGCACCCTATTCCTATTTACGTCGCCGCCAATGGACCCCGGGCGCTTAGAACGGCGGGGATGTATGGCGATGGCCTCTGCTCTATCTTTAACGAGCAAATACCTGTCCTAACCTACAATCTTGAGCAAGTTCGTAAGGGTGCGAAAATAGCGAACCGCGAAC
The DNA here is from genome assembly GCA_002390205.1 of Proteobacteria bacterium UBA4457. Taxonomy (GTDB): domain Bacteria; phylum Pseudomonadota; class Gammaproteobacteria; genus UBA4457. Next base: position 957 of record DGOV01000034.1, read on the forward strand.
TTAACAATTACCAAACAACAACACTAACGAATGCTGTGATTCTTCGTGCAGGAGAAAAGCTAACTGACGACGCCATCGTTGAAAAAGCCGGATCTTGGGCAGTGACTGCTCTGCATTTTGTCTATGAAATTTGGCGTTACACGAAAGAGGACAACGTGGTTCCAGAGTACATGCGATCCATATGGGAAGAATACTGTGATCACGTTGATAACTTCCCACTTCCCAAAGAAAAGGCACATCAACTCATTCATGAAGGCCATTGCAGTTTTTACACTGACGGAGAAAAGAAATTCGTTACACCAGAGATGATAGAAGGCACTACTTTAGTCGGCAGCGCAGCAGAAATAGCCGAGAAAATAACTGAAGCTGGCAAACATGGGCTTACAGAAGTCAGCCTACTTCCTCCTCTCAATCACATCCGAGAAGCTGCAAAAGAATTTGCAGAAGAAGTGATCCCACTTTGCTGAGAATACCATCAAGACCACCAGCTTCTAGCAACACTAATTTACTACTTTTAGCATGCTTTTTTATTTACTAACCTACTAAAATATGCTCTTGAGCAATAATGAAATCTAATGGAGTAGTAAGGAAATTTTCCTCATCGTCACGGGTAGCCTCATACTCCTTAGACCGCGCAGATTCCCTCATGGCATCAGTATCTTTAAACCAAGTTAAAGCAAGGCCGTCGAGCTTAGGAGACCGGCCATTCAGATAGGAACTACTCTTTGCATGATTTTGAATATAGCGACTTACTTGTTTGATTGAAGCTCCTAATGGCCCGTGTATCTCACGCCAATGATACTGGAAAGTACCAACATCCATTTCATGTTTTCGACGAACGAACTCGATGTTTTTCACACCCTCAACTAAAGCAGGCCCATCTTTTATCACATGCTCATCGACCAAAATTTGCACAGAAGATGCCAAGTCGATGAAGCGCTCTTCATCATCAGAAACCTGCTGCAGTTCTTGCGATGATTGAAGATTATAAAGAGCATCTGTATCTTCAAACCACAACTCGCTAAGGCCATCGGCTGCAGGCTGATGTCTGGAATAACCCGACCGCCTGGTATGAGACTGGACGTAGCGTTCCACGCTTGGTAAGCGGGCAACCATTGGTCCATGATGGTTCAGCCAGTAATCCTGAAATTCATCTACTTCCATTCCCGCTTTTCGCTTAAATACTGAAATGACTTTAATCACATCGAGTCCTCCCCAATAGTTTCTCCATTACCATAGCGCTTATACGGTACTTGGCTCAAGCACCATGTTAAATTACCATAACAATATATTGAATTGGTTCATGGTATAAAACCAGTAAAATACCTAAAGAAACAAAGAGCAAATAGATTAATCATGACTCTATCGACTGCTATCATATTTTTTAAAGACCGCATTGCCCCGCTGCTAGTAATTATTTTAGTGTGTTTAAACCCCTATCAATCAGCAATTGCCAGCGATGATTTATTACTAGGTGATTGGGTGCTCGACAAACCCTCAAGTGACAACCTCAAAAAGAAGCTAAAAGGGCAATTCCGACGAAGGCTACCCATGTCAAAATTCAATAGGCCCATCTCCGGAGGTCGCACCCGCGGTACTGCAGGAGACGAGTCTCAAAGTAATTATTGGAGGACTTTGAAGGAGGGGAAAGAACGAAAAGCAGCGAAAAACATAAAACGCGTCGGTACTGCTTATCCCCTAATATCAGCCAAAACCCTCAGCATTACTTCAAAAGTGAAAAATTATCTTTTCCTATACGACATACTTTTGCCAAGGGAAATAAAACCCAATGCGTCAGGCCGGATATACTCTGCAAAGGGGGAGGAACTTGTTGAGGATAGTATAGGGCACACATTAGCTTACTGGAAAGACCAGTCTCTCATCCTCGAAACAACAAATACTATGGGTGGAACTTATCTAGAAGTAATCACGCTACGCGCCCCAGACGAGCTTCTCTATACTATTACGTTAGACCTTCGCCTGCTGTTAGAACCCATTACTATAAAGAGGGTCTTTCGCCGTAAAAAATAGTTTTACATACTGTTAGCTAACTCATCTCTGAACTTTGGATGAGCAATACCGATAAGTTCATCTGCTCTCTCCCAAAGCGTTTTTCCTCTTAATGATGCAATTCCATACTCAGTAATGACATAGTCAACACAGTAACGTGGAGTAGTCACTACACTCCCAAATGCAAGCGATGGCACAATCTTAGAATGTTTATCTCCATTGGTAGAAGAAGGCATCGCTAAGATAGACACACCACCTTTTGATAATAGAGCAGCCTGGATGTAATCAAGGCTGCCACCGACTCCGCTCATTTGAATTGGACCAATGGTCTCGCCATTGCTTTGCCCATGGAGATCAATTTCAATAGCCGAGTTAATAGAGACAAAAGACTGCAGCTCTGCGAGCTCGAAAAAATTATGGGTCTTGGATAACGGAGCCATCTCCACACGCTCATTTAAATGACAATAGTCATAGAGCGCTTGATTGCCTGCTAACTCCCCATTAATTACTTTTGTCGAGTTTGGTGTCGCTTCCAGAAACTGCACCAAACTCTGAGAAAGCATGCCTGAAAAGAGATTAACGCCTTTTATATCTGACAAGCCTGCTAATACCCTGTCCGGTATAGCGCCCACCCCAAATTGCACCCACGCATTATCTGGCACCAAGCTCAAAACATACTCCACGATTTTTTGGTCACGCGGTCCAGCTTCACCTGTATCATAAATAGTCAGAGCCTCTGACGATTCTATGCCGTAATCTATATCCTCTAATCTGATACGAGTGTTGCCGCATGTTACAGGCATGTTAGAGTTCATCTCCGCTATAACTAATGTTGCTTCGGATACGAAATGAAGATTAGGGCCGACCGAAATCCCCAAACTGACAGTACCATCAGATTGAGGCAGAGAGGTTTGAATAACTACGGCATCGGGACTCACCGAGCCTCCTTGCCTCACCACCTGGTCCAAATCACTTAACCGGGTTGGGATAAAGGAAATCTTCGTCTTGTCATTTTCTTTAAACAAGCTTCTCAACTTGGGCGCTGCCTGCCAAGTTTTGTAATGAAAATTCGTTCCCAGACCTTCGTCTAAAAACCGATAGTCTCCTAGAGATAGTCCTGAGCATACAGTCAAAGTAGAGAACCTCTCAATTTCCTTGGAAAAAGCCTCATAAAATCTGACTGGGTTAGCACACGACCCGGGTAATACCAGATGAGAACCATCATTAATTTGGGCTACAGCTTCTTGAGGTTCAACGATTTTAACCATTTTACTTACCTACACCTTCGAATTTCTAATATCAGAGCCTGAGCATAACGCGAATTGACAAAAAAAAGCTCCTAGAAAGAAAGCTCACTAAATGTTATAAAACCGCCTCATATTGATATTACTTCGGTACAAAGAACATAAACAATTGTTAGGAAAGTTTAAATGATATTTGGTGTAGAGCCTCTGATTTTTTGGGGCTGGTTATTTCTAGCGTTATATATAAGCATGATGATTATTTTCGGCCTGGTCGGTATGAGACGAGTTAAAGGCAGTGACGATTTTGCTACTGCACGTGGTAGCTATGGCCCGGTTTTTCTAGCATTTGCAATGACTGCGACAGCGGCTAGTGGCGCAACTTTCTTAGGCTTGCCTGGACTGGCGTATAAAAGCGGTTTCTCAGTCTTATGGTACGCCGTTGCTTATCCGTTAGGCCTCTATATCGGCGTAGCAATCTGTCTGGTCGCAGTGCGCAGAGCTGGCTCTTCATTCGGCAGCAGATCGATCCCTGAATTCCTGGGCGATCGTTTTAATTCAGATGCTTTGAGGCTACTAGCAGCGTGCTTCTCAATGCTACTTATGGTCTATCTAGCCGGTCAACTGTTAGCCGGCGCGGTGATGTTTACACAAATGCTAGGTTTAGAAACGCTGCAAGCTCTAATCATTACGGCTATTGTCCTTATGTTCTATATCGCATTAGGCGGAGCCCATGCGGATATCCTTACGGACGGAATTCAAGGGGCACTGATGTTAGTATTAGCCTGTGCAGTGCTTGGAATGTTTCTCATCGGTTATAAAGTAGATGGTGGGTTTTCCGGAATGGTGATGGAGCTCAACACCTTGGACCCTACCGGGGGGCTCACATCATCTCTGTCTCTTACCAATCCGATTTTTAATTCCACTTGGGATATTTTTGCTATCTTCTTCGCTCATCTCCCTCTAGGGCTTTTGCCCCATGTAGGAAACAAACTGTGGGCGCTCAAAAACGATGCAGATCAGAAAAAATTTATCACAATAGCATTTATATTTGGCATGATCCTTCCTGCTATTACCTGCGGTGGAATTCTAGCTCGTGCAATATTAGGTGATGCTCTTTTGTTGGAAGGAGCCAACCCTAACCACGCGATTCCAGAACTCTTTATTGCGACGCTACCTGCCTGGGTCGCCGCGCTCATTTGCTCGGGAGTTCTTGCAGCAGTTATGTCTACCGCCGATGGCTTAGTAGTATCTACCGCTCAAATATTTGCTAACGATATTTTCAGGCGAACTATTGCACCGAAATATATGCAGAAGACGTCAGATGCCCGCATCGATAAAATTGGTCTATATATCAGCCGCATAGCTACAGTCTTAGTGCTAATAGTCGCCATATGGATCGCGTGGTCAACACGGGAAATGAACGTGGCGCTTCTAGTTTGGATAGGTATCGGGGGTATGATGGCAGCAACTGCTGCGCCGATGTTTCTGGGCGTTTTATGGAAAGGCGCGACACGTGTTGGAGCCCTGAGTGGATTTGTTGCAGGTGGGCTAGTTTTTTCTCTCATGCACGGGGTAGGATTTGACGCATCTTGGTTGGGGAATGGTCATCTAGAAATAGTCGGAACTTTTTTAGAAGAGCAAAAAATCAATCCTTTTGCCTGCGCCACCATCGGAGGTCTGTGCTCAATAGTTACAATGTATCTGGTATCACAGGTGACCGAAAAGCCAAGTGAAGAACATATTAAACGTGTATTTGGAGAGTCATAAAAATGTCTACTTTACTACTGGATAGATCTATTATTATTACTGGAGGCAGCACCGGAATTGGACGAGCAACTGCGTTACGATGCGCAGAAGAAGGTGCGCTAGTTACTATTGCTGATGTAAATGACGACGCGGGAAATGAAGTCGTTGAAATGATCGCAGCTAAGGGCATCGAGGCACAATATTGCAATACCAACGTCACTAAGGCAGCCGACGTAAAAAATATGGTCGCCCAAGCTATTCAAAAATTTGGCAAACTCGACGGAGCCTTTAATAACGCAGGTATAGAAGGCAACTTCACCAGTATTACTAAAATGACGGAAGAAGAGTATGACCGGACCGTTGATGTCGATATGAAAGGTGTCTGGCTTTGCTTGAAATACCAAATTGAGGCACTGCTTAAGCAAGAATCGCCTGGCTCTATTGTCAGCACCGCCTCAGTCGCTGGACTCGTAGGTACAAGGGGAGGTAGTGCCTATTGCGGCGCAAAGCATGCTGTTATTGGAATCACTAAGTCCGCGGCACTTGAGTGCGCCCGAAAAGCTATACGCATCAATGCTGTCTGCCCAGGCGTGATACAAACCCCGATGGTTGATCGAATGACTAGTGGAACCGGAATTACGCCTCAGGCTTTGATAGAACAAGAACCTATGGCCAGACTAGGAACTCCAAATGAGATCGGAGAAGCTGTAATTTGGCTGCTATCCGACCTGTCGTCTTTCGTAACCGGTATGGCAATGCCCGTAGACGGCGGCTATACGGCTCTATAGCTGTCTAAGGAACACTACTTCAGCTCTTATAGGATATGCGTTCCCTGCTGGGAAGGCGCATCCAAGATGGGTCTATTAACTCGTAGAAGCTAGTTTCTGTTTTTCAAGTTCTCTGAGCTCACGTCGCATAATCTTTCCTGTTGTTGTCATAGGCAGACTTTCAACAAACTCAATCATTCTAGGTACTTCATGTTTCGCAAGACGACTCCTGACGAATTCTTTTAATTCATCCTCTAGGTTTTGTGTACCCTGAACTCCCTCTTTCAGAATAAGAAACACTTTGATGATTTCTGTTCGCACCGGATCAGGAATACCAATCGCAGCAGCCATTTGTATCGCCTCATGCTTCAGCAACGCATCTTCTATTTCACTAGGGCCAATGCGATAACCCGAGCTAGTAATAACATCATCCCCTCTGCCATGAAACCAAAAATAACCATCTTCATCCATATGTCCTACGTCACCAGTAATCAGCATATCACCGATAAATTTCTCTTTAGTGGCTTCTGGCTTATTTAAATATTCCAAAAGCATAACGGGGTGAGGTCTTTGACAAGCAATATGTCCTTCCTGTCCGCAAGGAACCTCCGTCCCACTATCGTCTATAATTTTCACCACACTACCTGGTGTCGGTTTACCTAAAGATCCTGGCTTGATCGGAAAAACATTACCGTTGTTTCCAAGAATTACGTTACATTCCGTTTGGCCAAATCCTTCATTAATCGCTAAATTTAATTCATCCTGCGCCCATTCGAGCAAACCAGCTCCTACGGCTTCTCCTCCGGACAACACAGATCTTAATTTCAGTGTGTGGCGACTTAAAGGCTTTTCAATTTGTCTCATCAGTTTGAGCATTGTTGGAGTAAGTAATGCAAGAGTAACTTCGTGTTCTGCTAGAATTCTATACGCATCTTCGGCATCAAAACCCTTCATAGCCGTAGCTACAACCTTACAACCATGAAACCAGCCGGGCATCAACACATCCATTAGACCTGCCATCCAAGCCCAATCAGCGGGCGACCATAGCGCGTCGGCATCTTGAGGGAAGAAATCGTAAATAAACTCTAAACTAGGCATGTGCCCTAACATCATCCGATGTGGTTGGACAGATCCTTTAGGCTGACCTGTTGTACCAGAGGTATAGCTAATCCAAGCGATATCTTCCGCAGCAGTCTTAGCGTTTTCAAATACTTCAGGCGCATTCCCAATACTGTTCCAGAAGTTCAGTGCTCCATCAGCATCCCCATCCACTAGAATAATTTTTTCTAGCTTAGGACACTGACTCCGCAGGCTATTCACTTTCTCAAAATTAGCTAAATCAGTAATCACCGCTTTTGCACCGCAGTCATTCAGTCTATATGCGACCGCATCCCCTGCAAAAAGCACTGAGCAGGGCCCTGATACCATCCCGGCCTTCCAGCAGGCAACATGGGATATCGCGCACTCTGGATTTTGAGCTAATAACAAAGTGACACGATCGCCTTTTGAAAATCCCCAGCTTTGAAAAGTATTTGCCAGCTGATTAGCATATTTTTTTACGTCGTCAAAAGTATAAATAGAAGTCTCTTTGGCTTCATTCTCATACGCTAGAGCAATCCTGCCCGATCCATCTGCCCATCTATCGCATACGTCGTCAGCGATATTGTATTGCTCGGGAATGTCCCATTTAAAATTCGCATAGATCTCTTCGTAGGTTTTACCTGGCTTAAGTAAGCTAGTCATACCTTATTTCTCCCTCTTTTCAGTTCGTAGTTTTGCATTTGCCGGATCCTAAACTTAAAGTTTAGAGGTATGTCCACGCGCAAGGCTTAGTTAATTTGTCCCTCGTAAAGATAGCATGTGCTGTGTGATTTGAGGAAGAATAATTTACGGCTTTCGTGAATAATGAATATTATTTTTATTATTCATTACTAGGTGTATACTGACGTCATGGTATTAACTAAGCAACATTCCGCTACACAAAAGACGATATTAGCGGCTGCATTAAAACGAGTGGCTAAGTTCGGCTACACTAAAACCACTATGTGTGAAATCGCCTCTGATGTTGAGATGTCTCCGGCAAATATCTACCGCCACTTCAAAAGCAAACAGGCTATATTAAAGTCCTGCGCCGAGCGTTTCATTGAGGAACGATTTTCTGTATTACAGCTTATTGTCGAGGATAAAAATAAAACTGCAACAAAAAAGATCAAAGACTATGTCTACACTTTGGCGCGAGTAACCCAAGAATTGACGCACGGTGAATCTCACATGCCAGAAGTAGCAAACATAGTTACTCTAGCCTACCCAGAGCTAAGAAAGGAAACAATTAAACGGCACCAAGATATAATTAATACTATCCTTCTCCAAGGAGTCGAAAACAAGGAGTTCAAACAACATCCATCTCCCTCCACGATTGCAGCTTTTCATATAATGTTAACCGCGTTCGAGTATCCGTTTCTATGCCATCTATACTCGAAAATTGAGTTTGAGAACCATGCTAAAGAAGTAGCCAAAGTCCTGATAGACGCTTTGAAATAAAAGTTTATGTTATCGAGCCGTATGGGCAGTAGTGATTTTTCGTCTGCTCTGAGTCTCCTAGAACACACCGGTTTATACTAAGGAATATTGAATGAAAAATTTTGAAGCGCGGTTTGCTGAAATAATACTTAACAATCGGATTATTGTGATTTTCTTATCGTTACTGGTAGTAGGTCTATTAGGCACCGGTACAAGCAAGCTATATATGGATGGTAGTAATGAAGCTTTTTTCAGTGATGACAATCCAGAATTATTAGCATTTCACAAACTAGAGAACACATATACAAAGCATGACAACGTCATTATTGTTCTGGCGCCTAAAGACGGGAATGTATTTACTAGAAGCACACTGTCGGCAATTGAAAACCTGACCGCAGCCTCTTGGCAAATGCCCTATTCCTCCAGAGTCGACTCTATAACCAACTTTCAATATACAGAAGCGGTTGAGGATGACCTAATAGTCCGTGATATGGTCACCGACGCTAGTTCTTTGTCAGATGATGAAGTACAAAAAGTCAAGCAAGCAGTCCTAAGCGAACCAATACTGTTCAAACAGCTCATTTCTGAGAAAGGACACGTTACAGGCATAAATGTGACGTTGCAGATCGCCCCTCTGGAAAGGACTGTAGCCACCGCCGAAATAGCTGAGTACACGAGAGCGATGAAAGCCGACTTGAAAGCGTCTAATCCTAATATTGACGTATATTTAAGCGGAATGGTCATGATGGATGATGCATTCAACACTAGTGCAATAAACGACGTGTCTAAACTTTTACCATTTAGTTTTGCTTGCATGATGATCTTATTAGCTGTACTGGTCGGTCGTTTTTTTGGGACACTTGTCACGTTTCTAGTTATTCTTTTTTCTATTATCGCCGCTATGGGAGTCGGCGGGATGTTGGGCTATCCTCTAACCGGCGTCAGCTCTTCAACCCCTATCATTATCCTGACTGTAGCCATCGCTAACTGTGTTCATGTGCTCACGACATATGCCCAGTCATTAAAAGAAGGCCAAAGTAAAAAAGAGGCCATGGCGAATAGCCTTAAAATAAACTTACAACCTGTTTTTCTTGCGAGCGCAACAACAGCAATCGGGTTTCTAACAATGAATTTCTCTGAAGTCCCTCCCTTTAACCACCTCGGAACACTAGTAGCTATTGGAGTCTTACTTTCTTTCGCTCTGTCTATAACTTTTTTACCAGCCTTAGTCACTTTGCTGCCAAAAAGTCGCGCTAAATTCAAGGAGAGTGATGGGAAAACTTTACTCGCTATCGCAGATTTTGTCATCAGAAAACGCCGTGCTTGTCTTTGGGGAATGACTTTGATTACAGTCTTTCTAATAGCCAATTTACCTAGGAACGAGCTCAATGACATTTTCGTTCATTATTTCTCCGAATCAATAGATTTTAGGACCGACACAGATTTTATGGTCGAAAATCTAACTGGCGTCTATACGCTGAACTGGTCTTTGGAGTCTAAGGGGTCAGGGGGTATAAGCGAGCCTGGATTTCTCCAAGATACAGAAAATTTTTCGCTATGGCTAGAGCAACAACCCGAAACAATCCATGTTTCTCGGTTCACGGAGATAATGAAGCGGCTCAACAAGAATATGCATGGCGATGATGATGCGTACTACAAGCTGCCTGATAATAGAGATCTGGCGGCACAGTACCTCCTTCTATATGAAATGTCCTTACCATATGGGCTTGATCTAAATAATCAAATAAACGTTGACAAATCGTCCACCAAAATAAGAGCCACGACACAGACGATCTCCAGTAAAAAGGTCATAGCACTCGACAAAAAAGCAAAAGCGTGGATAAGAGAAAACACTAGCTATGTGACTAGAGTCGACAGCGCGAGCACCGTTCTGATGTTCTCTCATATTGGGCAACGAAATATCAAAACGATGTTAATAGGTACGGTAATTGCACTTGTTCTAATATCAGTCATTTTAATGTTGGCTCTTCGATCATTGAAACTAGGGGCATTAAGCCTAATCCCTAATCTTATTCCAGCTGCTGCTGGATTCGGCGTATGGGGTATTCTAGTCGGTCAGGTTGGCCTGTCATTATCTGTAGTTACCGGCATGACCTTCGGGATCGTCATTGACTACACCGTACACTTTATGTCGAAATATCTCAGAGCGCGTCGCGAAGATGACCTCAGCCCTGAAAATGCCATCAGGTATGCGTTCAAAAATGTGGGTCAGGCTCTTGTCATAACAACTATAATATTGGTGATAGGGTTCGGTGTACTCGGTACTTCTGTGTTTGCATTTAACGCAACTATGGGTCAGGTTACTGCCATCATTATATCTATAGCGCTGGCAGCTGTGCTCTTCCTTCTTCCACCTCTTCTGCTTAAAATCGAGGGTAAATAATAATGCGATCTTTAATGTTTTTAATACTGACTTTGGTAACGGCTCTAGTAGTCGCTGAAACTCCGGCTGAAAAAGGACTTGCAATAGCAATAGAAGCTGACAAACGCGACACAGGTTGGGTGGACTTTAAAGCCAAGATGAAGATGACACTGAGGAACAAGCAAGGTCAAGAAAGTACGAGAACCATAAAATTGTCCAGTCAGGAAGTTCTAAACGATGGTGACAAAAGTCTCTCTATTTTTTCCTCCCCAAGAGATATTAAAGGAACGGCCTTCTTAAGTTACACTCACGCACTTAAGCCCGACGATCAATGGCTGTTTTTACCCGCTTTAAAGCGGGTAAAACGTATCGCATCGGCCAACAAGTCTGGACCCTTTGTTGGTAGCGAGTTCGCCTACGAAGATCTTACTTCACAAGAAGTAGAAAAATATACTTACAACTGGCTACGAGACGAGAACATTAATGGTAAAACGTTTTTTGTTGTTGAAGCGATTCCGGCCTATGCTAACTCTGGATATGCGCGTCAAGAAGTATGGATTGATAGTGAAATGTATCAACCGGTAAAAATTGTATTCTTTGACCGTAAAAATAGTTTATTAAAAACTCTAGAAAGCTCTGATTGGAACCAATACCTGGGCAAATACTGGCGGCCAAGCCGCATGTACATGCAGAATCATCAGACTTCGAAAAGTACAGAACTGACGTGGTCAGATTATTCATTTAAAGTTGGGTTAACGGACAGAGATTTTGATCAAAGTACATTAAAGCGGGCGCGGTAGCATAAGGATTCTAATTAACATAGGCTAACCGCATGCTAATTTACCGAATTAAAAGCTATACCTCTCAGAATGGGACCAAGCTTGATGTTGACCTCGCATATCAGACCTATGGCAGTCTCAGCAAAGAAAAAGACAACGCGATTCTAATCCCTACTTTTTTTGGAGGGAAACACACTGACACCGAGTATATGCTTGCTGATGGGAGAGCACTCGACATCAAGAGATACTTTGTTGTGGTCGTTAATATGCTGGGCAATGGGTTTTCTTCATCCCCAAGTAATACCCCGTCCCCCTATGCAGGTAAGAGCTTCCCTTTATTCACGCTATATGACAATGTCATGTGCCAACACCAACTAGTGACGAAGGCTCTGGGTATCAAAGAGCTTAGGCTAGTCACCGGATTTTCTATGGGGGCTCAGCAGACTTTCCAGTGGGGAGCGCTGTTCCCAAATATGGTTAAAGCAATTGCCCCTATCTGCGGTGCAGCAAGAATAGCGGACCATAATAAAGTATTCATTGAGAGCGCAATTGGCGTGCTTAAGATAGCCCCTGACTTCAAAGCAGGAAATTATAAAAATCCTCCATTAGACGCATTGAACGCATTTGGTCACGTCTACTCAGCTTGGCTTTTCTCACAAGACTTCTTTCGCGAACGCCTCTACAAAGAGATAAAACTTGAGACAGCAGCCGATGTTGTTAAATTCACCCAAAATTATTTTAAACAAAGTGATGCAAATGATCTCGTTGCAATGGCAAACACATGGGCCAATGCTGACATTAGTGCAAACATTCGCTTCAACAATGACTTTGATGCCGCTCTACGTGCGATAACTTGTAAGGCCATCGTGCTACCGGGAGCAACAGATCTTTACTTTCGAGTGGCTGACAGCGTATACGAAGTTGATAAAATGTCCGCTGCAGAATTAAGGCCAATCCCTTCGAACTGGGGCCATGCTGCTGGCTTTGGTGCAAGCAGTGCAGATAATATTTTCATAGACAAAGCTCTTACGGAACTATTAGCATAAGCACCGCAACTTCAATAACGGGCTATAGTATAAAAACCATGAGAGTCTCATAAAGTTAATGAAAAACAAGATCCATATAGACGACACGAAAGAAACGCAGGAAATTACTTTACCGGAGGATCTTGGTTTTGGCCGGGTTTTCACGGACAGGATGTTCACACAAAAGTATAATGCCCAAGACGGATGGCACAACCCTTGCGTCAGTACATACGCCCCCATCTCTTTAGACCCAGCAGCGACTGTCTATCATAATGGACAAATGGTCTTCGATGGCACTAAGGCCTACCTGCGACCAGATGGAGACATTAATTTGTTTCGTCCCGAACTCAACGTAGAAAGATTCAACCTATCAGCTGCGCGTATGGGTATGCCATCTGTCGATCCTGCTGTTCATCTTGAAGCTATAAAAATGCTTATAAAGCTCGAGCATCGCTGGGTCCCAAAAAAACCTGGGACAAGCTTATATATTCGACCTACGATGATCAGTACTGAAAAAACGCTGGAAGTTCGTGCAGGAAGAGAATATCTACACTTCATTATACTCACACCAGTCGCGCCATATTTCGCATCGGGTTTTAGTCCTGTCTCTGTTTATGTCTCTGACGATTATGTTAGAGCAGTCAGAGGGGGTACGGGGCAAGCTAAAACACCTGGTAATTATGCAGGTTCTATTGCTGCGACTGAGATAGCATTAGAGAAAGGGTATCAACAGGTCCTATGGCTAGATGGAGTGGAACGCAAATACATAGACGAAGTCGGTGCGATGAACATCGCATTCGTTCTAAATGGTAAAGAGATCGTGACTCCGTCACTAACTGGCGCAATACTTCACGGTATCACCAGACGGTCACTTCTGGAGCTGGCACCAGATCTTGGCTACGATATAACAGAGAGGCGAATTGAAATAAAAGAAATTATAGATGGTCTAAAAGACGGGAGTGTGACCGAAATATTTGGTATGGGGACTGGTGCAGTAATAGCTCCAGTAGGCAGAATAAGTTACAAAGATCAACCTATTATCATTAAAGATGGCCAGCCTGGTCCAGTTGCAACACATCTATATAACGAACTCACTGATATTCAGTATGGTCGAAAAATCGACCCTTACAATTGGACACAAACAATATCTGTGGCTTCTTGATTGGGTAACCTTAGGAGATGATATAACGATGACAACAGTAGCTCTAATAGAATACGCAGATGCGACTGGCGATGTACTGACGGTTTATGATGAAATCCGCCGCGCTCGTAAATCTGATTTTATTAATAATTTCTGGAAAGCATTGGCTAACAATCCTGAACAGCTCAGGCGCACGTGGGATCAATTAAAAATTGTAATGGGGCCGGGAAGCATTGACCCTCTCACTAAAGAAATGATCTATATTGCTGTATCTGTTGCCAATTCTTGCAGCTATTGCATACACTCCCATACGGTAGCCGCGCGTGCAAAAGGCATGTCTACAGATCAACATAGTGAACTTTTAGCCGTTATTGGAATGGCGAGCCACACAAATGGTTTAGTCACGGCAATGCAAGTTGCGACAGATACGGAATTTATGGTCGAATAAGTACTAGACAGTGATTTTATTCCAATTATTTAGTTAAGACGGGGACGATAAAATGGCCGACAAAGCTACCGATGGTTATGTGATGAACCAGACTATGCTCAGGATTAAAGATCCAAAGGTTTCGGTTGGTTTCTACCGAGATACTTTAGGCATGGAATTGTTAGGGCAGTTCGACTTTGAGGAAATGAAATTTTCACTGTATTTCATGGGGTATGTCTCAGATGACGAAAAGATACCCGAGGACAAATCTGAACGTGCCTCTTGGATCTTTAGTCAACCGGCTCTGGTCGAGCTGACGCACAACTGGGGCACAGAATCTGATCCCGACTTCTCTGGATACCATGATGGTAACTCCCAGCCACAAGGGTTCGGACATATAGGCATCTCAGTGCCTGACGTATATGTGGCTAGCGAAAGATTCGAGAAGCTAGGTGTAGAATTCGTGAAACGTCCAGATGACGGAAAAATGAAGGGACTTGCATTTATCAAAGACCCTGATGGGTACTGGATAGAAATCCTAAGCCCTCATGGACTTAGGAAAATAGCGGTATCTTAAGTTTCTAGGCGTTTTTTATAGTAAGTCCGCCGTCAACAGCTAGATGAGTTCCTGTAATATACTGAGAAGCAGGCAGAACAAAATTGAGAGTTCCATGTGCGACTTCTTCAGGCTCAGCATAACGCTTTAAAGCTGAGCGTCTGTTAGCGAAAACTTGCTTTGCGTCGTCAGGTATGTCCGAAGTCATCCCGGTATTTATGGGGCCTGGGCAGATGCAATTTACCGTGATCCCTCTCATTCCAAACTCGACTGCTAGTGATCGAGTTAAACCGATTACACCTGTCTTGGCAGCAGTATAGGCGGCAGCGCCTTTTGTCGCCCCCAAAGCCTCTGTTGAGGCAATGTTCACTATCCGACCTCCATCAGATGCCTCTAGATAAGGAAGACATTCTTTAACTAACATTACCTGAGACGTTAGAAGAATCTCTAAACTTTTATGCCAGCTGTCAAAAAAGTTAGGAGAATCGATTGCCTCAGGGAAAACAACTCCTGCATTGTTGATTAAGATATCTATACACCCCCACTTATCGGCCACGGACTTCACCACGCTTGCTCGTTGTTCAGCATCGCTTACATCTAGCACCCAGCCCGAGGCGCTTCCCCCAGAGTCAAGAATTTCGGTAACCACTATGTCGATTTTATTTTTGTCCAAATCTGTAACTACGACATGGGCACCTTCATCAGCAAACAGGTGAGCAGTTGCGCGCCCCATCCCACTTGCAGCGCCGGTGATAACAGCTACCTTTTTTTCTATACTGCGACTTAGCTTACTTAATCTCACTAGATGGTTACTCCTTCTATCCTTTTGGGTGGCTCGGTCTGGTCAAGTAATGTGTCCGAATTATAACCAGTAACACTGAATAATAAATATCTCTCTGAAATTCATACTGTTATTTCGGCAACAGTTTTCTGAAAAACCAGAAGATGGTTATTTGCGGGCATTTCAATATCATGACGAAGAATGAGATTTTGATTTACAGCTGATATAACTAGCGCCTCAAAGCTCCGTATCCCTAAGCCTTGTCCACGCTCCCCAAGCCATCTATCAAGCTGGCGATTTCCTTCACTCACTAGCTGTTTTTCGTAGTGAAAGGGCCCATAAAGACAGAAAATTCCATCTTTTTTTAATGTTCGGTAAGCGCCAGAAAGCATTTTAAACACCGACGGCCACGGCATGAAATGCGCCGTATTAGCTGAGAAAACCACATCAAATTCGTCGACATGCCAATTGTCATCCATTACATCCAAAACAATAGGGGACCTCAAATTAGGCAACCCAGAGCCATCAACACCTTTTCGCAGGACATCTAGACTTGATGAAATTTCGCTCGGCTGCCATACGCAGTGGGGAAGACTTTCGCAAAAGAAAACAGCATGCTGGCCGGTACCAGATCCTATTTCAAGGATCAAAGACGATGAGGCGAGCATAGGTGATAGCTCTTCAAAGATCGGCAGTTTATTTTTCTCGGTAGAAGGGTTAAAAGGCCTACTCTTATCCAAAACGGCTCAACCTCACCAGAAAATATTATTAATTTGAGTATCGCCGGTTTATTTAGACGTCTCATCTAGGTTCAGTGTATATTGTAATCTTCTCGTATTACTAGAGGAACGTTAGGTGTCTCAAATAGATTGTACAAATTTAGAAAATGTACGTTCCGAACTCAACTACTTGGACTCGTCTATAACTAAACCCGAATACTTCCTCTACAAGCTTGCCTCTGGAACACAGCCACGTCCCCCCAAGCCAGACAAAAAAGTCTTACCTATATACGATCTAAGAGGACAAACGAACAATGCAACTCTCGACAACAATGGCTTTGAATTCGTAACACATCCACTCCCAATGCTGGATTATTTTGATCAGAGCGCTGTGCAAAAAGACTACTATTCCCAATGTTGCCAATACGTTGCCCAGACCATGGGCGCAAGTCATGTACATGCATTTGATCACAACATTAGAGACAAAACTCTCGCTGACCTAAAACAATCAAATGTTTTCCCTCCTGTAAGGTTTATCCACAACGATTACACAGAAAAATCTGCTCCGGTGCGTGTTAGAGAAATCATGGGAGAAAAATCTGAAAAATTAATTCAAGGTCGGTATGCTTTTGTAAACGTATGGAGACCTTTGCAAGGTCCTGTGACTGACGAGCCATTGACTGTCTGCGATGCGCAGACTATTAAACAATCCAATCTAATCCCAGCCACTTTGCGATACGAAGATCGAATCGGCAGCATTTATTCTGTATACCAAGATAAGGACCATCGATGGTTTTACCTAAGCAAGATGCAGAATGATGAGATCCTGCTGATAAAATGTTTTGACTCTGACGCAAGCGGGACTTCCCGCTATACCGCACACACTTCTTTCCGACTCCCTGATGCTGACGAGAGTGCAACTACCAGAAGAAGCATAGAGGTCCGAACAATCGCATTTTTTTCGTGATCGTTAGACCAACATAACCAATGTGAATCTCCTGCCCCAGGCTACAGAGCAGAAGATTCAGTACTATCTAGCCTAGCCTAGCCTTGCATCCCAACTTCAGCAGCCCCAGGGTGTAAGCTTTTGCTGGCCCCTTCCAGTGCTGCCATTCTTGTATACCACGCAGACAAATTTGAAAGCTCAGGATCCAACGGCTGACCAACATCTTTAGCGAAATCCATGCAACAAAAAAGGACCATATCTGCAATGGTCATCTTGTCGCCCGCTATAAAATTGCTTCCAGACATAAGTCCATTTAACCACTGTAGTGCATCACGTGCTTTTGCTTTCAAGCCATCAGCTGCCTCTGGAATACAGAACAAGCGATCTCGAAATATTTCAATTCCATCACTATATCGAAATCCGTTATACATATGCTCGGTGATGCCTTGTTCTACTCGTCGTAACCACATCCTAGTATTAGCGCGTTCCTCTGGAGTTGAGCCTATTAATACAGGGGAAGGATTTTGTTCTTCTATGTATTCGCAAATCACGCTGGTCTCGGCAATCACTGTCCCATCATCGAGTTCAAGCGCAGGCATTTGGCCACCTGGATTTTTAGCGACATAGTCACTACCACGATTTTCTCCACCTAACAGGTCTAAATCTACATGCTCAAGCTCGATTCCTTTTTCGATCAAAAACCATCTCACCATTCTTGGGTTCGGTCCGAAAGAGTTAATAAGTTTCATTTTCTACTCCTAATATGATTATAAATAGCCCCGTATGATATTACTGCAACGGGAGAAATAATGCCCTCCCCCGCTTTTATCCAGAATAAGTTAAAGTTATGGTAACATTTGATACTCTCAATCACTGCTTAAATTACCATAATGAAGACAAATCTTATGAAGATATTGATCCTGCTGCTCTTGTCGATGCTGATGTGTGCATGTGATGATGATGCAGTCGGAAAGGAAATATCTAGCACAGCCCTCGATACTCAACGAGTTTCCTGTCCAGAAGAACTTGTAGCAACAGAACGCGGCTCTGTTGGTTTCATGAAAAACCTTGCCGAAAGTCCTGATTCCATAAAGGCTATTGCAGACAAGCAATTGAGGGCCGCATTTAGTGCAGACGCTGATGCTACCGAAAAACGCGTTCGATACCGGGTAGAACCGTTAGTCTTCATCCCTACATCGGAACAAAAATCTAGATGCTTGGTTCTAGAAAAACAGACACAAGTTCACCCATTAGAATTCGGGCCTCAATCATTTGAAAGCATATCAAAACTCAACGACTGGATTATGGACTTCTCTAGAGGACAAGGAGAAGACGGCAAGAAACTTTACGAACAATGCAACTTAAATTGCAGTCCTCGGTATACTTTTGACATTATTAAAAATTCCACAAATTTCAATGTCTCAACCTTGGTTCACTGCGGTTTAGGCAGGGATACATCTAGCGACCAGTACCAACTCTCGACCTCTATCATAACAAGTTGTGAAGTTGACTAATTACTCAATACATTGAGAAAGAGATTAAACTTTAAGACGATGAGACACTAATGACTTACCTTGTAAAATGCTGCCTTTGGCCCTTCTTACTCTTGTCTTCCATGATAATTCTAGCAGTAGGTTTTGCCAGAGGAACAGAAACCCTGTTTTTCAACCTATCCTACCTTTGGATTATTACTTGTCTACTCGCCGCTGAAAAAATTTACTGTTACCGTGGAGACTGGCGTTTACCAGATGGTCAAACTAAAGCTAACTTGGCCCATACGTTTCTGAATAAAGGACTCGTACAATTTTTTATTGTTGTCTTTTTAGCGCTAGGATGGATAGCCCCTAGAGAAGCTACCTTATTGTCGACTTGGCCAATGGCTCTCCAAATAGCTATTGGCCTTACTGCATCCGAGCTAGGTCTGTATTTTGCACATCGTCTTGCGCACGAATGGCAATATCTCTGGCGTTTTCACTCAGTACATCACAGCGTCAAGCGACTCTGGATTGTCAATACGGGCCGATTTCATTTCGTTGACTCCATCGTTAGTATCGCTGCCAGCTTGCCCTTCCTTTTGCTGTCTGGAATTTCGACAGATGCAATTATTTGGGTAAGCGCCATAACGGCATATATTGGAATATTGACACACTGTAACGTTGATTTACGCTTTGGTCCGCTCAGCTATATCTTTAACACCCCAGAACTACATAGGTGGCACCACTCAATAGAGCCCTCTATTGGTAATGCCAACTATGGTGAAAACCTAATGCTTTGGGACCACATATTCAAAACTTTCTATCTGAAAAAAAGCGAGCACGTTGAAGTAATCGGGATCGAGGAGCACATGCCTTCGAGTTTTATTCATCAGCTAAAAATGCCGTTTCAATGGAACCACTACCAGACTTATGGCGAGAAAAACACCGCTCCAGACTGAGAGTATTTCTTCAGTCTCCACCAAGCTATTTTTTTGAATAGCTGCATGAAACGTGATTGTGATCGTAAACCGATAGCTGAAGCTACCATATGAACCGCTGCATCCATATGCTTTCGCTTATACATCCCCGCAACAATGCGATTGTACATTCCCGTACATTTCTCCCGATCATAATTCACACCGATTTCTTCTAAGGGGGCGTTTGCAGCGTGCCAGGCGTAACCAAGCTCATCATCGTTGACCTCGATCACTCTACCAATAGCTACTTTCAGACGTTGAAAGAACCCCAAGGAAGCTCGCTTTAATCCATTATCTTTAAACAAACGATAGTGCCGCGACTCATCCCGCGCTATATACGTGCAGATCTGCTTAAGCACTGGTTCTTGAGTAAAGTCTCTTATTGCTGAGTAGTATGAACAAGTACCGGCCTCTACGACACACCTCGCTATTAATTCTCCCTCGTTGGTGCCTCTTACCGACTCAGAAACGTTAAGAGGCAACTGGTACAAAGACCTAAAATGGTCCACACGAGATGAGAAATCAAAAGACGGGTCAACAAGCGCCGCCCAGCGGCCCAAGGCAGCTCCATGCTGCACTTCTTCCTCTCCCCATATATCCGCAAGCCTTTTGAACTCAGCATCATTAGGGAAAATGTTATGCAGATAAATCACATAATCTCCGCTATTCGCTTCGACAAGAGCCGCAGTCTTTACAGCGGCTAACAACTCTGGTGTGACACTTGTCAGATCCAGTTTTGACCAGTTGATATCTGACAAAAGCCATCCGCTGTCTTGATTTTCACTTTTTATAGCTGTCATATCATATACTTCACAGGCTGAGCACCGAATAGTGAAGTCGACACTATTGGCTATTAGAATTTAAATTCTCTTTGGTCATGCTATTGTAACCCCGATTGTTTATCATAAGGATTTTTTTTACAGTCACTTATAGTTTCCAGCTAGGATTTACCAAACGATGAGAAACGATGAACGTATCAAATAGCAGAGATGCCGCGCGCTCATTTTCTGTAAGCGACTATCTACCGAAGTATTTAGGTCCTTTGAGGGCTATTTTATCCTTCATCCTTGATCGTGTCTTCGGGCTCAAAGCACTAAGCCAGGTCTATTCTAAATCTAGAGGCTTGGAGCCTCAGATTTTTTGTGATGATGTACTTAAGACAGTTAAAGTAAATTTCACGGCGAGTGCAAGTTTTCGCGAGCATATCCCCAAAACAGGCGGTTGTATTGTCGTGGCCAACCACCCACACGGTCTGCTTGATGGAGTCGGGATGATCAAAGAGCTCCTGAAGCACAGAAGTGATGTCAGAGTAATGGCAAACCATTTACTCTACTGTTTTGAAGAACTTAAGCCTGTATTCATTGGAGTCGACCCTTTTGGAGGAGACAAGGCAAAGAGATTTAATGCTAAAGCAGTCATTCAATCAGTAAAATGGCTTGAAAATGGCGGACTGCTAGTCATGTTCCCAGGTGGGGAAGTGTCGAGCGTTAACTTAGTGCGCCGGCGTGTTGTCGATCCAAAATGGGATGCAGGTGTGGGCTGGCTAGTTAGAAAAACAAATAGCCCAGTGGTACCCCTTTTCATCAGCGGGCGAAACTCCTGGCTTTTCCAGACTGTGGGCTTAGTCTATGAGCGATTTCGCACATCATTATTGGTTAAAGAATTTTTAAATCATCGTGGGGCATCTATTACCGTTCACTGCGGTCCTATCATTCCAGTCAAAACACTGAAACAGCTTGATGACGACAACTATATAGCGAAACATCTTCGCACATGCACCTACCTGCTCCGAGAGAGAACCGGGTACAAAAAACCATTCCGTCTGATCCGCCAAAAAAAATCCGTTACCTTAACGGAAGCGATTCATGAAGGCTATCCTGCCCAAACGTTATCAGACGAAATTTCAATGCTACCTGTGGAACAATGTCTTGTTTCCAACACCGGTAGACTTCAAGTGTGGTATGCCGACGCTTTTCAAATACCGATGCTATTAAAAGAAATAGGCCGACTGAGAGAAATAGCATTTAGAAACGTAGGTGAAGGCACAGGTAAAACAGAAGATCTTGATCAATTTGATTCTTACTACCAACACCTATTTCTCTGGGATACAGAAGCTCAAATCATTATTGGTGGGTATAGACTTGGAGGGGCTAAGAAAATAATCGCAGAAAGAGGTCAGAAAGGTCTCTATATTTGCACGCTGTTCAAACTTGCCCCAAAACTAAAAGATGATCTAGCCTACGCATTAGAAGTTGGAAGGTCTTTTGTAAGAGAAGAACATCAAAAAAGTTATTCTTCACTAATGATGCTTTGGAAGGGGATTGGCCGATATGTAGCACTCCATCAAGACTATAGGTACCTTCTTGGGCCGGTGAGTATCAGTAATGATTACCATCCTTTATCACAACAGCTGATAGTACGTTTCCTTCAGGGAAGCAGCATGGAAGACAAAAGGTCTAGTTTGGTAAAGCCTCGGCAGGCATTTAAAATTGAGAAAAAACATTCTCGCAGAATAGATATTAACCTCTCGGATTTAGGAGCTGTCGAAAACATGCTCAGCACCTTAGAGGATCAGGATTCTGGTATACCTGTAATTCTTAGACAGTATTTAAAATTAAATGGTCAGATACTGGGGTTCAACGTTGACCCAGACTTCGGGAACTCGGTAGATTGCCTCTTATGGGTAGATCTCACCAAAACAGATGAGACGCTTCTTTGCAAGTACATGGGTACAGCTAGCGTGGAAGATTTCCTCCTAAGACATAAAAGTTTAGAAGAACCAGCATTGGAACCCAAAAGCATTACGAATTCAGAAGGGAAAGACTCCTAGCGAAGAAGCCTTTCCAATTCAGACCGACGTCTTAGTTAAGCCGCCTTCTCGCTCGCGTCTTCATCTTCCCATGATTTCAGAACAGGCATAACTTCTTTAGCAAAAAGGCTTTGACTTCGCAGAGAGGCGTCAAATGGCATACCTGCGAATCGGAAACATAACAACGCACCAGTAGTACCCATTAGTTTACGCCGCTCCTCAAACTGCCTGAGAATTTTATCTGGCGTGCCCCAAATTTGTTGGTCTAGATAAGCTTGCATCATGCCTTCTTTTCCAACTTCCCGCATGGCATCTACGGCTTCACCATAAGCCTCATAGCCCTTCGCGTTTTTGTAGTGCTCTCCCATAAGGTCATAATGATGCAGTACACTAACCAAATAGCTCGCAATATATTTGCTATTCTCTTCTGCTCGAGCAGCATCTGTATCACATACTGTCATATCGGTAAGCAGCAGTGGTTTCGGTTGACGACCATGGTGACTAACAAAAGCCTCCTTATAAAGATCAAACTCCTGCTTTTGAACCTCCATCGGCTTATAATTGAATGCCATCATTTGAGCACCCAGCTTAGCGGCTTCCTGGCCAGATTCGGGCGACATGGCAACCTGAACCAATCTATCTTTAAAACTAGTTTTAGGAGCCGGTCTAATAACTGCCCGTGGCTGATTGAAAAACTGACCTTGGTGCTCCTCCATAACTCCTTTCTCCAAAGCATCAACAATCATAGGAGCGGCCTCATCAAAACGTTCCCGAGACTCTTCCATTGGAACGCCGAATTGTTCAAATTCTTTTAAGGACAAGCCGCGACCAAGACCTAATATAGCTCTGCCACCAGATAACTGATCGAGAAGCGCTGCTTTCTCTGCCACTCTGAGAGGCTGGATATTCCAGGGGACAATACAAGCACCAGTAGCAAGTTTGATTCTTTCTGTTTTAGCGGCGACATAAGAGAGATAGACAAAGTTGTCCGGACAGAACGAATAGTCCTCAAAGTGATGTTCCACCACCCATATATGATCGTAACCCAAGTCCTCGGCAGCAAGAGACATTTTTAGCTCTTGCTCGTAGACTTCGTCGTCAGTTATTCCTGTGTAGCCCCAACTCTGCATCGCCTGTAGCATTCCTACGTCCATGCGTATATCCTCCCTTTTTCGACTATAAGTTTCGCTTCCACTAGCATAATCTAGTTACGAATGAAATGAAAAGTAAATTTCAACACTTGAATTTAGTATTAGGAGCCGATAAGAAATGTCAAACTATGATGAGATAAAAGTTACTATCTTCAAGTACTTCGACGGGGTACGTGAAGCTAGTAGAGAGCTTCTAGAAGAAGCGTTTGCTACTGATGAAGCACATATGAAAGGCTATCTAATAGGAGATGATGGGAACTACCAGTTAAATACCCGCCCAATTACAGAAGTAATTAACGATTGGGCGTCTCGCAAACCCTCTCCTCAAATGCAGGGAAAAATAATCGCCATCAACATATTTAGCGACATTGCCGCTACTGCACTATTCGATTTTAATGGAGTATACGTCGACTCTTTTCAACTGGCTAAAATTAGTGGGCAATGGAAAATTGTCAATAAATTCTACATTAGTAAATAAAACATCTCGATGAGCTGCCGCCGCCAAAAAACGTGGGCAAAAGAAAAGGGGCAATAAAGCCCCTCTTCAAAAAAAGACTCAAAGTCTTACCCTTTAAGCAGTAATATTTGATACCGTATTTTTAGTCTCGTTATCTACAACAATCGAACAGCCGAGATATTCAACAAAGGGTTTCTTGCCCCAAGCTTCTGTCATGGTTGCAAACCAAGCCTCATTATACCAAGCCTCTGCAACAGCTCGAGACTCCCATAAGTAGATCCCGCCAACTTTGGACTGATCGTCGTTCAATACATAATACTTACGCGTCAATCCTTCTAGCCCTTCGTATTTAACAGCAGTGGCAAGCATTTTCTTTTGCAAGGCCTCAATATCTGCACCCGCTTCAACATCAAATAAAACTCTTACTACAATCATTTTCTTTTCCTTAGTTACAAAACTTTAAATCAATCTCAACTACAACTTTCTCGTTGAAAGACCATTTTGTTAATCTCTTTAAACCAATAGCATTTTTGATTCCATACTGATATGGAATATATATTTATTACATAAATTGTATCTTACAATGAAATTGCACGCACTTAGATGTAAGTGAATTTTGTACTACAAACTATCCAGCGGCTTCTTATCCGCCGGTATCAGTACAACGCAAAAATCTAAACCTCTAAGCCCAAGCGTATATGCCATTCGGCAATCGACTCGTCAGGGTACTCTAGGAAAATTTGATCTTTTTCTCCTCGGGCAATGCCTACCCAGTTTGCTTTATGCGCTGTCATAAGGTGTGTTTGCTCCGGCGAAGGAGGTAATTCACTATCGATCGCAGAGGCAAAAGGGTGGATCAATTCAGGCCAAGAAGGATCCCACAACCAAAGAGCACTACCACATACTTTACAAAATCGCCTTTCTGCTGAGCTAACATGCGACACACCATCGTGGTCAATCAATTTAGCTCTATAAATTGACAAATATTCAGCACCTTCCACTTCAAGACTAGATGCTTCACCCCCTAAGTTTATGGCATAACCTCCTCCACCTGCTGTCTTTCTACATATCTCGCAGTAACAAAGATTAAAAGGATAGGTGTGCGACGATAAAAGTGTAAAACCAATCTTCTTACAATGACATGAGCCTGACAATAACATTAAGACACCTTCTAATTTTGATTAATTTTTTAAAGCTTTAGTGATGTTTCGAATCTGTGAAACCCAATCTATTACAATGTACTAATCTGCAAAATGGCGGCCAACCTCGTCTCTCTCAATCAATTCATTAACCTGCTTGCTCGCGATCTTAGACAACCGATTAGCTTCAAAACCCATCATCGAAAGACTTGTAAACACATTTGCCACTTCTCTATAAGACGAAATCAACCCGTGATCCATTTTGCATATGGACACTCCTTCAAAAACGACTCGTTTCCCAAGACATGTCTTTAATTTACTTTTATAGCTAAAAATATACCGCGCATAGCCAATCTCACCAGAACAAACAGGGTCAAACAGATCCCATATAAAACTCTCAGCATCGCGATGAAAATGGTCTGACACCATCATCGGTATTTTCGCTTTTCCGAAGGCACCATAGAAAACATCATGATAGATACCATCAGAATTGAAGCACTCGGCCGCCGCCTCGCCATCTCCAGAAACAATGGACTCTGTCATTTTTAAGAGCGCTGATGCAAATTCCATGAATATTTCTCCTCAATCCATTAAGACGCCCGAGCGTTAAATTACCGAATTTGCCACTATCAAGTATGGACAGTCTTTTTATATAAGTATAAACATCTATTTGCAATATTGAGCACCCTCACCAAGACATCTACAGCATGAGTTCTCAATCGGGACACTCCGTTTCTTAGCACCCCCCACTTAAAAATAATTCGTCCTATTACTCTCCTTGATATATGCTATTGGAAATTACCATTAACATCGCAGCAAAGCTGAAATAGGTCCGTCTAGACAAAGGGGAACAAAATGACCGCAAATTTATCCGTCGAGGATCTTCTCGACGCTTACCGAACAATGAAGACAATACGAGAATTTGAAGACAGGGTACACGTAGAGTTTGCCAAAGGAGGCATCCCAGGTTTTGTGCACCTGTATGCCGGAGAAGAGGCCTCTGCCACAGGTGTAGGCATGCACTTGAAAGAGACCGACAAGCTTGCCAGCAACCATCGTGGCCATGGCCACTGCATTGCCAAAGGTGTTGAAGTAAAAGGTATGATGGCAGAGATTTACGGGAAAAAAACTGGAACCTGCCACGGGAAAGGTGGCTCTATGCATATAGCCGACCTCGATACTGGAATGATGGGAGCTAATGGTATTGTTGGTGGAGGACCACCACTCGCTTGTGGTGCAGCCTTAGCAGCCAAGATGAAAGGTACTGAGGGAATAGCTGTTGTCTTTTGCGGAGACGGTGCTTCAAACCAAGGTACGACTTTTGAGGCTATGAATTTGGCTACTGTATGGAAGCTTCCTGTTGTTTTCGTTTTCGAGAACAACGGATATGGTGAAGCTACACCAAGCAATTATGCCGTGTCATGTAAAGATATCGCTGATCGAGCTATAGGTTTCGGCATGCCAGGAGAAATAGTAGACGGACACGATTTTTTTGCTGTACACACAGCATTCGCCAAGGCGGCTGAGAGAGCAAGGGCTGGAGAAGGTCCATCACTTTTGGAACATAAACTGGACAGGTTTTTTGGACACTTTGAAGGTGATAATCAAAACTACAGACCCAAAGACGAGGTCAAGCGACTCAGAGAAGAAGTCTGTTGTTTGAAACGTTTTGGCGCCGAAGTGACTAGCAACCATGGCGTCGATCAAGCTCAGCTAAGCGCGATTGACAGCGAAGTAGCCACGCTTATCGATGAAGCCGTGGCTTTTGCAGAAAACTCACCAGAACCTGACTTGTCCGATCTCACGACTGACGTCTATATAAACTACTAGGGGGAATATAATCATGGCTAGAAAAATTACATATCAACAAGCGATAAATGAAGCCCTAGACCAAGAAATGGCGAGAGATAAATCTGTCATAATAATGGGCGAAGACGTGGCAGGTGGAAGCGGCGGTGATGGAGAAATGGATGCTTGGGGAGGCGTATTAGGTGTCACAAAAGGGCTCTGGGGTAAATATGGTGATCGAGTAATGGATACTCCGATTAGCGAAGCCGGCTATGTCGGGGCCGCCGTAGGCGCTGCGACTGCTGGTTTAAGGCCCGTATGCGAATTAATGTTCATAGATTTCATGGGCGTTTGTTTTGACCAAATTTATAATCAGGCGGCTAAGTTCCGTTATATGTTCGGAGGGAAAGCTGAAACACCTATAGTCATTCGAACAATGTATGGCGCTGGATTCAGAGCTGCAGCACAGCACTCCCAATGCTTATATAATATGTTCACTGCCGTGCCGGGTTTAAAAGTAGTTATCCCCTCTTCTCCTTACGATGTGAAAGGCCTATTGATACAAGCAATGAGAGATAACGATCCAGTAATTTTCTGCGAGCATAAAGTGCTTTACACACTTGAGGGAGACGTTCCTGAAGAGTCGTATACGATACCGTTTGGCGAAGCGAACATTGTCAGAGAAGGGAATGATGTCACAATTGTAACGGTTGGACGAATGGTCCATCAAGCGATGGAAGCGGCTACGACTCTTGCTAAGGAAGGTGTTAGCTGCGAAGTAGTTGACCTGAGGACCACATCCCCTTTAGATGAAGAGACTATCCTTGAGTCTGTAGAAAATACTGGCCGATTGGTGGTGGTTGATGAATCCACTCCTCGATGTAGCATTGCCACTGATATCTCCGCCATAGTCGCTCAAAAAGCGTTTGGCTCCCTGGAGGCTCCTATCGAAATGGTGACGGCTCCGCACACACCGGTGCCTTTCAATGGTACATTGGAAGACCAGTACGTCCCGAGCCCTGGGAAAATAGCTGATGCCGTCAAAATAGTAATGGGATATAAAGCATGAGCGAAAGCCAAATAGTAGCAATGACTATGCCTAAATGGGGCCTGTCCATGACAGAAGGTAAAGTCATGGAGTGGCTTGTTGAAGAAGGCACCGATCTAAGTCTTGGCGATGACGTTTTGGATATAGAAACTGAAAAAATCGCTAATACTTTCGAAGCGCTCGATGCTGGAATACTCCGCCGACAAATTGCTGATCCCGAAGATGTCCTTCCTGTCGGGGCGCTGTTAGGCGTCATAGCTCCTCTAGAAATCACAGAGGATGAAATTGACGCTTTCATAGTGACATTTCTGGCCAACTACGTGCCACCAGAACCTGAAGAAGAGGAGGAAGAAGGGTCTGGTGGATACGAAGAATTAGAAGCCAACGGATATCATTTGAGATATTCAAAAATGGGAACCGGTGATAAAGTCATTTTATTAGTCCATGGATTTGGGGGAGACGCTGATCGATGGCTATTTACACAACAGCCGCTCTCATCAAATGCAACAGTCTACGCTCTTGATCTTCCCGGTCATGGTAAGTCTACAAAAAAGATTCAGGATGGTTCGGTAGAGGGTTTAGCCAAAACAGTCATCGCGTTTATGAAAGCACTGGACATTGATTCAGCACATTTAGTAGGCCACTCTTTGGGAGGAGCTATTGCTTTAAAAATCGCTCTTATAGAACCTGCGCTTGTCTCGAAACTAGATTTGATAGCGTCAGCTGGGCTTGGTTCTGAAATCAATAACGAGTACATCCAAGGATTTATCTCAACAGACAGCCGTAAGGAAATGAAAAAACTCCTTCAAAAGCTGGTTGCCGACCCAGACTTAGTGAACCGCTCCCTTGTGAATGACATGCTCCAGTTCAAGAGAACTGACGGTGTTAATGCTGCTTTAAAAACTATTAGCACGGGTTTTATTGAAGCCGATGGTAGCCAGAGCGATATTATGAAGGAAGAGCTTCATCAGTTACCCATGCCTGTAAGAGTCATTTGGGGTACCAAAGATCAAATTATTCCATCTGCTCACGCGGAGTCATTACCTCCCAATGTTGAGATCAATTTGTTAGATGGATATGGGCACTTGGTTCAGCTAGAAGCTGCATCAGAAGTTAACGCGCTTCTGGCTTCCTAGATTTGTGAATCGCAGTAGCTAGTTCAACTAGCTTAGCGAAGTTTTTCTGACTCCCATTCCAATCTGGCTTAAGGAAAGAAATTGTGATGTTGCCCTTTGAAAAGGCCGCAACATCAGAGTTTTCGAAGCCATCGCTCTCATTTCCCAGCGACACTGTTGTGTTAATGGTGTTACTACCCTCAGTCCTGAATTCATGGTTTACTACAAAGCCTCCGCTATTACTTACCCTGCTTGCCAAAATCTCGGGCCTACCAGTTGACCGTAATGGGTAGTTGATGCTCAACAACTCGCCCTTAGGAATCACAGTGGGGTTATTCCTATATTGCTCTACTACAGCAACTAAAAGTTCCGCCGCTTCAGGAAATACAGCAATCGTACTGGCGTAACGCTCAGGACTCCCCTTTGACTCTGCTAAATCTAGACCTACAGACAACGCGATAGCTGGAGTTCCCATGAATACTGCCATAGAAGCTGCCCCAACAGTCCCTGAAAGCATCACATTAGATCCCAAGTTTTGACCAAAGTTGGCTCCTGAAATCACTAAATCAGGCCTCTCTTTACCAAAAACATTTTTTAAACCGATCATGACCGAGTCAGCAGGGCTACCGCTCACTGCCCAAACTTCAGGCGCATGCTGCTCCGCTGACAGACTACCTAGCGTAATCTTCATCCCAGTAGCACTCTGTTGTGTCGTAGGAGCAACAATCGTAACCCGATGACCCGCTTCCAACAGCGCAACTGATACAGCTTTAATGCCCTCAGAGGTATAGCCGTCGTCGTTAGTAAGTAAGATATTAAGTCCCGACGCGCTATGAAGAGAATGCGCACAAAGCAAACTTGAAAGCCATATAAAAAAATATATAACACGCATTATGGGGCACCCGAATATTTTTATACCAGTATCATAGCTATCATGCCACAATCCTGATGCAAAGATACTAGCGTATGGACCGCGTATTTGTTTTAATGATGTGCAGCAGAATTTTATTATTACTAAAACTCAGTCGAGTCAATTGAAACGGAGCCGGGACTCTATCGGGCCTCATGCACTCTCGCTGGTTTACTTAATCACCTAATAAAACTGATCTGTAATAACGTTAGGCATAAAGCTCTTTGCTCTCCATCTGAAGAAGAAGAAGAAGAGCCCATCACCAAATTTAAAAGGGATATTTAAAATGGATTTCAATCACAGTGAGAAAAGCATTCAGCTTCTAGGAGAAGTTCGCAACTTCATGAACGAGTTTGTCTACCCTATAGAAGAAGATATTTATAACTTTACTCACGACCCCGCTAATCTTTGGGTTGTCCCACCTCAGATAGAAGAATTGAAACAAAAAGCGAAAGATAAAGGTCTTTGGAACTTATTTCTCCCCGAGGAATATCAACCGTATGGAGCTGGATTAACTAATCTCGAATACGCCCCGCTAGCAGAGGAAATGGGAAGAGTTATTTGGGCGGCGGAAATATTCAACTGTAGCGCCCCCGACACCGGAAACATGGAAGTTTTGGCTCGTTACGGTACCGAAGAGCACAAAAAAAAGTGGCTCGAACCGCTGCTCGAAGGCGAGATACGTTCATCATACTTGATGACCGAACCTCAGGTCGCCTCTAGCGACGCTACGAACGTTGAAACCTCAATCGTAAGAGATGGTGATGAATATGTCATAAACGGTCGAAAGTGGTGGAGCTCATGTGTCTATGACCCACGTAACAGAATTTATATCGTTATGGGGAAAACGGATCCATCAGCAGCACGACACTCTCAACAGTCTATGATACTTGTCCCAGCAGGCTCTGAAGGGTTTGAAATCATTAGATCTTTGCGTGTATTAAATGACCCTCACTCTCCGCATGGCCATGGTGAAGTTAAGTTGACAAATGTAAGAGTGCCGGCGGACCACCTGCTATTAGGAGAAGGTCGTGGGTTTGAAATAGCTCAAGGCAGGCTTGGCCCAGGACGAATACATCATTGTATGCGACTCATTGGTGGGGCCCAAAGAGCGTTGGAGTTAATGTGTGCGCGCGTAGAAAGTCGAATCGCTTTTGGTAGAAAAATTTCAGAAAATTCCAGTATAAGACAGGATATTGCCAAGTCAGTAAGCGAGATACAACAAGCTCGACTGCTAACACAATGGGCATCGGATCGTCTTGACAAAGAAGGGAACAAAACTTCCAAAGATGCTCTTGCCATGATAAAGATCACCGTGCCGAGAATGTGTCAGGAGGTTGCTGATAGAGCAATGCAGAGCTTTGGTGGGATTGGCGTCGCGCAAGACACCCCTCTTCCAGAAATATTCGCCTATGCAAGGCTTTGCAGATTAGCGGATGGTCCTGACGAAGTGCACATGTCGCAACTAGGGAAGCTAGTTATTAAACAAGTGCTAGAAGGATAAATATCTATGCTCAACCAGTGATGCTGGTTGGGCGTACTTCCCCTAGGATTGTATGATTCTTCCAGGCTAATTCTAGCAGTCGTGAGACCTCGCAAAAGGAAAATATAAGATATGCGCGCAAAAATCGCTTACTGGGTAATGGATAATCGCTTTCTAGTTACCTGCTTGTTTATTCTAGCTACTTTGCTTTTCTCTTTAGGTCTTCCAAAAGTGGATATTAGAACTGTCTTTAACGATCTACTACCCCTAGACGATCCCTTTGTTCAGATCTACTACGACAACAAGAATTTCGGTAACCCGATGACTATGGCCATCATGGTCAAGAATAAGAACGGAGATATATACAATCCCGATACCTTGGCTAAGGTTTGGGACATTACGAGAGATATTGACCTGGCCCCTGCTGTCGATCATGATCAAATTCTCTCTGTAGCCACTGAAAAAATCCGATATGCTACTGCTACCGTAGACGGTATTGATACTAAACCGCTTATGGATGATCATCCTCCTGAAACGGTCGCTGAAATAACTGAGTTCAAGCGACGTGTGCTACTTTCTCCGAGCGCTCAAACTTTTTTTGTGTCCAGAGACGAGACAGCAGCCCTAATAACGGCCGCTTTCCTTGACCATGTAGATTATGGTGAGGCTTTCGACTATGCACAAAACTTAGTTTTGAACGCTCGCGACGGTAACCACGAAGTCCACTTGACCGGCCACCCTGTCCTCACTGGCTGGGTATACAAACTACAGAAACAAACTTATGGAATCTTTGCTATTACCATACTCCTTTTGGTGATCGCTCTCGTTTTCTATATGAAAAATATTGCTGGTGTTGTCACACCTATCACCTGTGCTGCTGTCGCCGGTGTTTGGGGTTTTGGTTTCATAGGGTTGCTGGGGAAGCCCATTGAGCCTTTATTAATGATTGTGCCTTTGCTGCTAGTAGCCAGATCTTTTTCGCACTGTGTGCAATATACGGAGAGATACTACGAAATATTATCCCATGTGAAAGACCGAAAAGAAGCTGCTGAGCATACGATGAATATCATGATGGCGCCTTCGATCCTAGGCATTCTTACAGACGTTTGCGGAATTATCTTCATTGCAATCGCACCAATAAAAGCGATGGACAACCATGCTATTTTCTGTGGCATGTGGGCCTTATGGATCATCCCGACAGGTACTTTTCTCTGCTCGATTTTATTGTCATATCTCCCAGTACCAAAAAACATGCAACAAATGCTCGTAAGCAATGAGTCGAAAAATGGGTTACACGCAAGCCAAGGCAGATTGTTGAAGCGCCTTGCTACGTTAAGTGTAGGTACTAAAGCAAAGCGCACTAGCGTACTAGTAATCATAATTGGAATCGCGGGAATTTATCTGAACACTCAGATAAAAATAGGAAACCCTGTTGAAGGAAGTAACATTCTTTGGCCTGACTCGGAATTTAATATAGGTGTTAGAGCAATAAACGCCCATTTCCCGGGAACGAATACACTCGAGATAGTGCTCGAGTCAAAAACGAGAGACATAACACATCGCGTTGCCAACACGCCGAAGGTCGTCGAAGTTGCACAGGCACTGCAGAGAAAACTCGAGATGGATGAGGTGCTCCCTCCTCGGGCGAGCTTAACTTTTGCCGATTATATGAGTGATATAAACCGCCTGTTTTCAGGAGGAAACCCTAAGTGGGCTCCTCTGGACTTGACCGATGAAGCCATCAGTGCTGCCGGCTTTGCCGCGCTATTAGGAAGTAATGCGGTTAACTTTGGACATGTAGCAGATTTTGAGTTCCAAAACTCCACAGTATCTTTCTGGTACAAAGACAACAAACAAGAAACAGTTGACCATGCGCTTGCCGCCGCTGCTAAGGCAGTAGAGGAAGTAGGACTGGAACATCCAGACTTTCACGTAAAATTAGGGACCGGAGTGATAGCGCTTCAACAGGCGATGAACAATGTGATCTCAAGATATCATTGGATCATTATCGGAATGGTAAATGTTGCAGTTATGATACTAGCTGGGTTCGCGTATCGTTCAATGGTGGCAGCTTTTATCCTACTCATTCCAGTAAACCTTGCTAACCTCTTGTTGGTGGCCTGCATGCATCTTGTAGGTGTCGGTTTGGATATGAATGCCGGTATAGTCGCCGTAATAGGGGTGGGCGTAGGAATAGACTATGGTATCTATCTCCTGTCTCGTATCTGCGAAGAATACTCGGCTAAAAATCACGATCTAACGAAAGCTATTGAAGCTGCATTAACTACAACAGGGAAGGCAATTATGTTTACGGCGACTATTATGTTGCTCGGCATAACACCATGGTACTTTTTGTCCGACCTGAAATTCATGGCGGACATGGGATTACTTCTTATACTGGTTATGTTGATTAATATGTTGTTGTCTCTGGTCGTACTTCCTTTACTCGTCTGGTATATAAAGCCTAAATTTTTGGCGAGGCAGGATCTAATAATCGGAGAAAGTATTGATATTGAGAAATTGCGCAGAGTGACTAACTAATAGGTAGTCAGCCTGACATCAAAACGAGGCAGCTAATGGTTGGCAATTCAGATGATTGAGTCTTTTCTCAATCTCTCAATGTCTCCCTCGCTCAAGCCGAGCTCTCGATATATTTCGAGATTATCTTGCCCCAAAGTAGGGGCAGGGTTTCGTATCTTAGTGGGTGTTCTTGAAAATTTGGCAGTTGGCCCTGTTAGAGGGACGACACTCCCATCGGACAACGTCGTCTCCTGTAACATATCACGAGCACCGACATTCTCATCCGTTGATACTTCAGAAAAGGTGTTAACCTTTGTCACTGTCAAACCTATCCCCAACATAGAATCTACGACCTCCCCAACAGTACGCTCCGCACACCAACCTTTGACAACGCTATCTACCTCATCCCTACGTTTGATCCGTTCCGAACCGTTATAGTGAGCAATGTCGTCTCTCTTCATTAGCTTGCAAAAAGAAACCCAGTGAGAATCCAGCAACACGCCGCCATATATCTCTCCACCCTTGCAACTATAAACATTTACCGGAGCTGCAATAGCAAATTGATTTGCCATTTTAGGGGTGGGTATATCAATCGCCCCGGCTGTAAGAAGTCCATTACTTTGAAACCATATCCCATCCACCAATGCCACATCGATGTGTTGGCCCTCACCAGTCCTGTTGCGATAATGCAAAGCGGCCAATGCGCCTAAAGCAGCATTCATGCCAGCAAGATCATCGCCCAAAAATGTAGGCGCTTTAATCGGACCTCCATCTGGCTCACCGTTAAGGGAGCTCCACCCTGTGTAATTCTGAGCGATAGGATCGTAGCATGCACGAGACGAATATGGCCCAAATTGACCATAACCGCTGACCGAGGCATATATTATGTCTTCCTTAACTTTTTTTACGTCCTCATAGCCAACGCCCCAGCCAGCCAAGGTTCCAGGCTTAAAATTTTCAATAACAATATCAGCTGTTTGCGATAGCTTTAAGAACAGTTCTCTCCCTGCAGGCTCATGCAAATCAATCGTTACGCTTTTTTTGTTACGGTTCACTGTCTCATTTGGTAAGGTCAGGTTAGAGTCAGGCAAGACAGGCGGAAGCTTACGTATTATCTCTCCGTCGGGATGCTCTACTTTTATCACTGTGGCCCCAAAATCAGCTAGCAGGCATCCGGCCATAGGGCCTGCCCATGTTGTGGTAGCTTCTACCACTCGAACCCCTTCTAGCGGTCCAGCAATGCCTTCTAGCGCGTCTTTATAGAAATCATTTTTCTTCATTCCTAGTTCCTGTTTGCTCACTTGAGCAGTTGACATTACACACCTTAGATTCAAAGGTGATTAAAATCCAGAGGCAGCGGCATATTATTCATTTCCAGTCTAGCTTATATGCGAATTTTCAGTCTTAAGTACAAAGACTTGTTATCATTCCATAGGAGAACACATCAGATTACAACCTTCCGAGTATATAAAATGCACAAAAAATTTCTGGCTAGACCTTTCCCCGCTTTAAGACCAACCAAAGAATCGGCCACTTCAGTCATAGCACCACCTTATGATGTGATTAACTTAAAAGAAGCTAAAGAATTAGCCGAAGGCAAGCCTTTCTCATTCTTGCGTGTTTCAAGAGCCGAACTCGAAATGCCAAATTCCACGAGTTCATATGCCCCAGAAGTCTATGAGAGAGCCGCAAAAAACCTTCAGCAGCTAAAACAAGAAAAGATTCTGATACAAGACGAAAGGGCCGCTTACTATGTCTACCGGATAAGTAATGCCAATCATACTCAGATCGGTGTGGCATTATCCGCATCAGTCGATGCCTATGATAAAAATAAAATCCGCAAACATGAGCTAACTCGCCATGCCAAAGAAACGGATAGAACTAATCAAATCAGTGCCGTCAAGGCAATTACAGGGCCTGTGCTTCTGGCTCACCGTGAACAGCCTGCATTGGATCAATTGTTATTGGAAATCAGCTCAAACGAAGCTTCTGATTATGAAGGGACTGTCGACGGTTGGTTGCATGAAATATGGGTTGTGAAAGCTGACAATTTGATTGGCGAGATATCTTCGTATATCAATTCGATGCCTGCATTGTATATAGCAGATGGGCACCACAGATCAGCCGCTGCCTCCCGAGTGGCTAAACAACGCTTAGAACAAAACTCTGATCTTGCAGATGACAACCCTTGCCANNCCAGCTTTTCTCAGAACGCAATGAGAATACTAGATTACAATCGAGTAATAACAGATTTGAATGGTCGAACCGCGAGAGAGTTACTCAAACTGATCGAACGGGATTTTATAGTGTGTGATAGTGACAAAGCTATCAGACCTCAACAGGCAAAAGAATTCGGAATGTATCTAAACGGGTCTTGGTATTTGCTCAATTTGAAAAATGAATGGTCTGGGAAAAATTCGGTAAGTATGTTAGATGTCAGTGTTCTCAATGACACTATAATCGATCCTATTCTAGGAATAAAAGACAGCCGAACCGATCAAAGAATTGACTTCATCGGGGGCTCAAGGGGTACACAGGCAATCGAAGAAGTAGTGAATTCCGGCAGTATGGCGGTCGGGTTTACATTGTTTCCTACCAAAATGTCGGAACTTATGGCGGTTGCTGATGCCGGATTGATCATGCCACCTAAATCAACTTGGTTTGAACCCAAACTTGCCGACGGCTTACTGAGTCTCGTTCTATAATGATTGTCTGTTAGCGATACAGGATAAAATCTAGATTCTAGTTACCTAGTCCGATATATTGACAGCATTATTAAAAAAATAGGGAATAAGCGTGCAAGAATGGAAACCGACAGCATGTATGCTTTGTGAGAACAACTGTGGCATCGAAGCGAAAATCAGCGAGGATGGGCAGTCTATTGCAAAAATTCGAGGGGATAACTTACATCCCGCCTCACAAGGGTATGTCTGCCAAAAGGCTTCGCGTATTGACTTCTATCAAAATGGAATAGATAGGATAAAACAACCTCTAAAACGTACAGCTTCAGGCAGCTATGAAGAAATCAGCTGGGACACTGCTATCACAGAAATCGCTGAAAAATTTGTATCAGTTAAAAATCGTTTTGGGGGTGATAAAATCTTTTACTATGGTGGAGGCGGACAAGGGAACCATCTCCCTGCATCATATGGAATGAGCACAATTAGCGCACTCGGAGGACGATATCGTTCGAATGCCCTAGCCCAAGAGAAAACGGGAGAGGGGTGGGTCTCTGCATCAATGTTTGGAGCATATGCACAACGTGGCGATTTTGAAAATTGTGATGTTGCCGTCTTTCTAGGGAAGAATCCATGGCATTCTCATGGCCTGCAAAGAAGTAGAGTAACGCTGCGAGAAATAGCGAAAGATCCCAAACGGACTCTTGTCGTATTCGATCCGCGGGTATCTGAAACCGCAGAAATTGCAAATATTCATGTACGTGTAAAACCAGGTGGTGATGCTTGGGCATTAGCGGCTCTCATCGCAATGATGCTTCAAGAAAATTTAGTGAAAAATGACTGGATAAAAGAACATGTTTCAGATTTCGATGAAATACGGGATATTTTTGGTCAGCTCAACATAGATAAATACTGCACCTGGGCCGGCGTAGATCAGGAACAAATGAGACAGCTGGCTAAAGTATTATTTGTCTCAGATAAGATTGCTTGGTTTGAAGACCTAGGTGTGCAAATGAGCCGTAATTCGACTTTGGTAAGCTATCTTCATAGACTTTGCTGGCTAGTAACAGGAAGCTTTGGGAAAAAAGGATCGCAATATATCCCAAATACTATGCGCTCTTTGATGGGAAGCAATGCAAGCCTAGCTAAGCGGTCGCCAGTCGTCGGGGCGCCTTTGCTTGGAGGGATGGTCCCTTGCAATGTCATTGCTGAAGAAATCCTTTCTGACCATCCTGAACGCTATCGGGCAATGTTAATAGAAAGTGCTAATCCTGCGCATTCCCTAGCAGATACCAAATCGTTTGTGAAAGCTATGGCTGCCTTAGAATTGACAGTGGTGATCGATGTCGCGATGACAGAGACGGCTAGAAACGCTGACTACGTGCTACCTGCCAAAACACAATATGAAAAAGCTGAGGCCACGTTTTTCAATTTCGAACATCCCGCCAATTATTTTCAGTTGCGTCAACCAATATTAGAGCCTCCACCTGATGCAAATGTTTTATCTGAGGCCGAAATTCATGCAAGGCTCGTGGAAGCCATAGGTGAAATGCCCGCAGAAGTTGATGAACTTAAAAACATTGTGAGATCCGACGGGCTACTCGCGTTAACAAAAGCCTTCGCGCAGTTTAGCCGTGACAATCCTATGATAAATCGTCTAGCGCCAGTAGCGCTATACAGAATATTGGAAAACATACTGCCATCCGGTAGCGAAACTGCTGCCACTTTGCTTCCGGTGACACTTTTTGTGGCCCAAAATGAACCAGCATGTTTAGAGCGAGCGGGCATTTCGGGTCGTGATACTGAAGAAATTGCAGTGTCCTTGTTCAATCGGATTATTTCGAGTCCTCATGGGTTCGTCTATTCGATAGATGCTGAACATAGCAGTTGGGATAGAGTACGAACTGGAAATGGACTTATAAATGCAACTATCCCTGTTTTACTGCCAGAACTACATGCTCTGTCAGATGGCCCGACCGAGTTAACTTCCGAACAATTTCCTTTCATCCTCTCTGCAGGAGAAAGACGACCATACACGGCTAATACAATTCTCAGAGGGAAAGATTGGCGAAAGAAAGATAGCGAAGGAACCTTAAGGATCTCCCCAGAGGATGCTAGTGACTTAGGAGTGGACTCTGGCGACTCTAGCATTTTAACTACAGCAAGTGGCTCCGTAAATGTCGTAGTCGAGATATCGACCCGAATGGCCCGCGGTCATATATCATTACCGAACGGTTTCGGAATGGACAGTGCTACAGGCTCGGATTCGTTTAAACGTACCGGTATCGCAACTAATGACCTGACAGCGGCCGCAGACCGAGACTTTTTAGCAGGAACACCTAGGCATAAGCAAGTGCCGGCGCACTTATCGCAAGCACTTTAATTTCATGAGGGGACATTTCAACGAGTAACCGGTTTAAATTTAATTCGTTGTGGTTTGTCCGCATCTTCACCCATGCGTTTCCGTCTGTCAGCTTCGTAATCTGCATAATTACCAGGGAACCACTCAACATGACTGTCGCCTTCGAACGCTAAGATATGAGTGGCTACACGATCAAGAAACCATCTATCATGAGAAATCACGATAGCGCAACCGGGAAAGTTCAGCATGGCCTCCTCAAGTGCACGCAGAGTCTCAACGTCTAGATCGTTTGTAGGTTCATCTAAGAAGAGAACGTTTCCTCCCCGCAGTAAGACCTTAGCTAGATGAACACGATTTCGCTCTCCACCGGACAGCTGTCCTATATGCTTTTGTTGTTCCGTCCCTTTAAAATTAAAGCGCCCACAATAGGCTCTGGACTGGAGCTCATAGTCTCCAATAGTCAAAATATCCTGACCACCCGAAATCTCTTGCCACACTGTGTTTGCATCGTTAAGTGTTTCCCGACTCTGATCAACATAGGCTATTTCTACAGTCTTGCCAATCGTGATTTCACCAGCATCCGGCTTTTCAGTCCCCGTTAACATATTAAACAAAGTTGTTTTACCTGCACCATTCGCCCCAATCACACCGACAATTCCTCCAGGCGGCAAACTGAAAGACAATTCCTGGATAAGTGCTTTGTCACCATATGCCTTAGAGATATCTTTCACTTCAATAGCAATATCACCAAGACGGGGCCCGGGTGGAATATATAACTCATTTGTTTCATTTCGTTGCTGAAACTCTCGCGACTGAAGCTCTTCAAAACGAGCTAATCGGGCCCGGCTTTTAGATTGCCGCCCTTTCGCATTTTGCCTTACCCAGCTAAGTTCGGACGCAACAGTTTTATGGTGAGCAGCTTCCTCTCTCTGCTCTTGCAGTAGTCGGCTTTGTTTCTGTTCAAGCCAAGCAGAATAATTCCCTTCGTAGGGGATACCTGAGCCACGGTCCAACTCTAAAATCCATCCGGCTACATTGTCTAAAAAATACCTGTCATGCGTTACTGCTACGACAGTCCCTGCATAGCTTTCAAGGTACCTCTCCAACCAGGCGACAGATTGAGCATCTAGATGATTCGTTGGCTCATCAAGCAGCAACATTTCTGGCTCAGATAACAGCAAACGGCACAATGCTACACGTCGTCGCTCCCCTCCTGACAAGCTAGTCACATCTACATCCCAATCTGGTAGCCTCAGAGCATCAGCGGCAATCTCTAGCTTCCTATCGATTTCCCATCCATCAGAAGCATCTATTTGACTTTGTAATTCACCCTGCTCTTCCAAAAGGGCCGTCATCGTATCGTCATCCATAGGTTCTGCAAACGCCATGCTAATCTCATTAAAGCGATTCAGCACATCTTTGATTTCACCAAGGCCATCTTCAACATTTCCCCGCACATCTTTATTCGGATCCAGGGCGGGCTCCTGCGCGAGATATCCTATCTTAAGCCCTTTAAGCGGAATGGCTTCTCCCTCTATTTCTGTATCAACTCCAGCCATTATTCGAAGTAAAGTAGTTTTCCCCGAGCCATTAAGTCCTAATACCCCAATCTTTGCTCCAGGGAAAAAACTGAGGGATACATTACTTAGAATCTTTTTCTGAGGAGGTACTATCTTACCTACTTTCTGCATCTGAAATACGTATTGAGCCATGTCGAATAAAACTTCCTAGGGGGAAAATACTAATTAACGATTGAAGGCTAGCAACTAGCTAGCCTTCAAAATATTCGACGGCATTCTACCTTTTCAAGTGCGGAATCGCGAGGACCGCGGTTAACTCAACTGGGTATTATTGAACTGAACCCTAGTTTCGAGCCATCTTACGTATATAGTGTGTCAAGGCCACGACGTGCTCACTGTTAAAGTCTTTGAACCGCGGCATACCATTTTCGACAAGAGCACCCTTAATTAGAACTTCAGAAAATGCAGTCGCAGACAAAGGGATTGCAGACTCTCTCAGATCAGGAGCCATTCCCCCAGACACTGCGCTCCCTCCATGGCACAAGAAACATGACTGCGAATAAATTTTCAACCCTTGAGTAGCTAGTGCCTCGTCAACCTCAAAATCAGGCGGATCCAATGGTACTGCGAACGCAGGTGGAGGAGAGTAAGGCAGAGGAACATTTCCATCTAGGGAAAAAGTATATAGCCTTCTCGGATGCACTTTGTACTTCCAGCCATGCTGTGCCGCATGAGATCCGGCTATAGTCCCCGCTCCACCCCACCCAACCAACAGCGAGATATACTGTTTTCCATCGACCGAGTAAGTTACAGGAGGAGCTGAAATCCCAAGACCCAATTCGATTGACCAAAGCGGTTCTCCTGTCTCTGCATGGTAGGCCACAAAACGTCCATCAGCTCGACCCTCAAACACTAAATTACCTTTGCTAGTCATCGTCCCCGGGTTCCACGATGCTGGCAGCTTATGCTCCCATACTCTCTCTTGTTTAATGGGGTCCCATGCCTGTAACTTCGCTGTCCCCCAATCTTCTGGCGTATCCTCCATACCAAATTCTACACCGACCTCAACATGACTTTTCGGTGATTTAAAAGCTTTGAGATTAATTCCGCTATCCCTAAAAGTACCAGCCATTTCAATCGTCGGAATATACACTAACCCTGTGTCCGGGTTATACGACATTGCATGCCAACTATGCGCGCCAAAAGGACTCGGCCAAACCACTTGTTCGCCATCTTCATATCGCGCACCCGGGATTTCTACTGGGCGGCCAGTCTTCAAATCAATGTGCGATGCCCAAGTCGTTTTTGCAATTTTCTCTGCCGAAAGCAGCTCACCATTTTCACGGTTTAAAACATAAAAAAAGCCGTTTTTAGGCGCATGCATTAGCGCCTTTATTTCTTGGCCACCATACTTCAGATCGGCCAGGACAATATCCATATTAGAATTGTAATCCCAAGTCTCTCCTGGAACAGTCTGATAATGCCATTTGTAGTCACCCGTATCAGCGTCTAGCGCAACAATAGAGCAGAGAAATAGGTTGTCTCCTCCACCGGGCGATCTAACTTTTTGATTCCAGGGAGACCCATTGCCAGTTCCAATTAGCAGCTGATCAAATTCTGGATCATAAGTAATTCCATGCCAGGTATTACCACCACCACCATACTTCCACCATTCTCCATTCCAAGTCTTCGCAGCCATTTCCATTGCATCGGATTCAAATCCGTCAGCAGGATTACCTGGTACCACCCAAAAGCGCCATTCTTGCTCCCCTGTGTCGGCGTTATACGCTGTCACGTAGCCTCTTGCTGCAGTATGCTCGGTGCCGCCGTTACCAATAATGACTTTACCCTTGAAAACTTTAGGAGCACCCGTGATGTAATACGCTTTCCTCGGGTCTATAGTCATTTTTTCCCAAATTTTTTCGCCAGTCTTAGCATCTAAACCAATTAAACGACCATCAATAGTTGATATGATTACCTTCCCATTCCAGAAGGCCGGACCTTTATTCTGATCCCACATGTTGACCAAACGGTCGCCCGCATTTTTTATTGATTCGGGATCAAATTCCCATAATAGCTTTCCAGTTTTCGCTTCAACCGCCCGGGTAACCGAGTAACTAGCAGTGAAGTAAATCACACCGTCGACAACTAGAGGTGTCGCAAGTAATGACTTATCCTTAGGAAGTTCCATCACCCATTCAATACCAAGGTCAGA
The DNA here is from genome assembly GCA_002390205.1 of Proteobacteria bacterium UBA4457. GTDB lineage: Bacteria > Pseudomonadota > Gammaproteobacteria > UBA4457. Next base: position 43,648 of record DGOV01000034.1, read on the forward strand.
GACTGTTTTAGTATTTATTTGATCAAGTGGACTATAGCGCTGCTCACTATAATTGCGGCCAAAGCCAAGCCAGTTCGAACCATCTCCTTCAGCGGTCAATGACTCATCGTTGACAACTGTTGCGGCGCACAAAGATTGTCCAAAGAAAGCCCACATTAATGAGAATACACATAAACGAAAAAAAATCATCACTCCATCCCCCGAAATAGATTACAAGTATTTATACTTTTTAAAGATTCTTCACCTAATTCTACGGGATCTCGGCTGTAAAAACTTTAGCTAAAATAATTTATTTTAAAATGTTTATAATCAGTTACTTGCCTCATAAATACAAACTATATTATTATTATAATGTAGTTAAAAAAGAGACCGGATAGGCTTATCCTGAGCCTCGAATTCAGTACCCTCTAGTCTATTTAAAATATATAATTACACCTGTAAAAAAAAAGCGCCAAATAAATCCAATGAGCACCCCTTTTTTAAAACTCTCGGATCTCACATTTGATAATTCGTTTGTTACACAGCTACCCGCCGATCCGATCAAAGAAAACTACTGCAGGCAAGTATCAGGTGCCTGTTATTCACTGACAAACTCAACTCCTTGCTCTAAACCGGCGTTACTAATTCACTCGGATGAAGTCGGAAGACTTTTGGAGCTATCACCGTCGGTTTTTAGAACAGAGGAGTTTGCCCAGATATTTTCTGGTAACGAAACTCTTCCAGGCATGCAGCCTCATGCAACCTGCTACGGCGGGCATCAATTTGGCAACTGGGCGGGACAACTAGGAGACGGACGAGCAATAACTTTAGGCGAGACCGTTACCAGCCAAAAGAATAGGTACTCATTACAATTGAAAGGTTCAGGAATGACACCCTACTCCCGCACTGCCGATGGACGAGCTGTCCTACGATCATCGGTAAGAGAGTTCCTTTGCAGCGAGGCAATGCATCACTTGGGGGTCCCCACCACTCGAGCACTTAGTCTGGTTCTGACTGGAGACGAAGTGATGCGCGACATGTTTTATGATGGAAATGCTATGTATGAGCCAGGAGCAGTCGTATGTCGCGTAGCTCCTTCTTTTACACGCTTTGGTCACTTTCAATTACTTGCAGCTCAAGAGGAACATGCACTACTGAAAAAATTCCTTGATTACACTATTACAACGGACTTCTCTGAGCTCGAACTAAGCTATCCAAAAAAAGCTGACCTAACAGTCCAGGACTATGGTCTCTGGTTTAAAGAAGTATGTGACCGCACTGCTACGATGATATCTGAATGGATGCGAGTGGGCTTTGTACATGGCGTAATGAATACCGACAATATGTCGATTTTGGGACTGACCATTGACTATGGCCCATATGGCTGGCTTGAGAATTACGACCCCAACTGGACACCCAACACTACTGATGCGGGAGGGAAAAGGTACAGGTACGGGCAACAATCTCAGGTAGCATTGTGGAATCTAGTCCAGCTAGCAAATGCTTTATATCCGTTAATTAATGATGTGAAACCTTTGGAAGATGGGCTAGCAAGCTATCAAAAAACTTATGAGCGCCAGTGGCACAGCGCACTTGCTGGAAAACTAGGACTAAAAAATTTCGTCTCCAGCACAGATGTCTCTCTCACTGATGATCTGTTTCAATTACTAAGCGAAGTAGAAACAGATATGACAATTTTTTTCAGGAGACTCAGTGAATTTAACCCGACATCAGATTGGCAAACGACCTCGGCTCTTCATTGCCCTTTGGGATCCGCCTTCTATGTAGAGAGTCAAATAGATGACAGCTACAACCAAAAATTGTCTTCATGGCTTACTCGCTATAAGGTGCGCATCGAATCTGATGGATTAGCGCCCACCGTGAGGAAAGAGATAATGAACAACGCTAACCCAAAATATGTAATTAGGAATTACTTAGCACAATTGGCGATAGATGATGCTGCTGGTGGAAATTTTTCGACAATTCAGAAACTACTAGATGTACTAAAAAATCCTTATAACGAGCAACCTGAGCAGGAAGAATATGCTGCTCGACGGCCTGAGTGGGCCAGACATCGGGCCGGATGCTCAATGCTTTCTTGCAGCTCCTAGTAAGCTTTCAAATTTCTATACCTTAAAGCACAAGTACTGAACGAGTTAAATTGCGTTAGAATACTGTCATGCAAAAAACGACAATATATTATCGAGCCAAGAAAGTAATTTCTTCTATCAAACAGAAATCTATTTTACTTCTGTTCGCTACATCTCAGATCTTAGCATGTACACAGCTCGGTCCTAAGTTCATAGAAGGAAGTAGAACTGAATATAATATAGCTATGAGCCACACTGAGACTGAACAACTGCTGCTCAATCTTGTACGACTGCGCTATGGAGACTCTCCCTATTTCCTTGAAGCTACTGCATTGAACACCCAGTTTTTATTGGCTCCTACCGTAGCTGCCAGTTCAGTTCTAGACTTCAATGGAAACAACAGTTATGGATTCTCAGGAAAACTTGCCTACGAAGAAAAACCGACCGTAACTTATACCCCATTAAAAGGGCAGGATTTTGTTCGACAAATGCTATCGAGGATCTCTGTAGAAACTATTGTTTTGCTTGATAGTAGCGGTTGGAGCACTGCGCGAGTACTGAATCTTTGCGTGGAGAGCATGAACGGATTAGACAATGCCTCCAAAGCTTCTGGTCCGACACCTACGCTCGCTCCAGATATTTCTAAATTCAGACGATCTGTTCATCTGCTCAACACCCTGCAGGATGCGGGGCAGTGGCGCCTGAGAAGCACAAGCGAAAATGGCAGCTACAGTCACGTTATGCGATTCAAGTCGCCAAGTGAAAAAAATGAAAACTTCATTAAACTGGCAGCTCTCCTTAACCTTAATTCTGATTCACTTGAATACGAAGTCCTACTCTCCTCTGAAGACAACAACCAAGCCCGGATAAGACTTGAGACCCGTTCATTTATGGGCGTCATGTATTTCTTATCTCAATCTGTCGAAATTCCACCTTCGGATATAGAGTTGGGGAAAGTAAGAGTAACCTTGGATGAAAGTGGAAATGCTTTTTCATGGAGCAATGTTACTGGAGATTTAATGAGCATTAAATCAGCCTCATTGCGTCCGACGAAAGCAGCTGCTGCAGTTGAGTATCGCGGTAGCTGGTTTTACATAGACGACTCTGATTTGCAGTCAAAATCGACCTTACAATTACTTGGTCAGCTGTTCGCCTTGCAGTCAAAAGGTGGCATCAACAATGCTCCAATCCTAACTTTGCCAATTGGGGGGTAACGAATTAATCGACAAAAATCCAAACGACTGTCGCAACCGCCCAGCTAATTTGATTTGCCAGTTCGCCAACTGCAATCCCAATACGATTGCGATCCCACCCACCTATCTTGGTAGAGTACCAGACCTGTATAAGACGAGTCGCTATGGTTAAGTGTCCCGCTATCACAAGTGAAAGGGAAATTCCATCTCCTCCATACAAGAAGATGCTCCAAGCAAGAGTCAGCTGAGGCACGGCTTTCAGAAATACGGCAAATGACGATCTCACGAGAGGATCAGAGTAAGCAATGCCAATCAGCCGTGCAACGCAAAGAGATATGAAAATTCCGCTACCCGTAATCACGGTCGTCCAATAATCTACCTCTGTCCACTGAACATTTTGCCGCAACAGATTGATAAAAATAGCTCCTATCGCTAATGTCCAAACCGCATAAATAAAGAATGTTTGTTTAGAGACCCGATCCTGATGTGTTTTCAAGACATTAAAGGCCAAAACTAGATTTATTGAGAGAAAGGCTAGCCAAAAACCAAACCAAGTCACACTAACACCATCAATAGAAACTTTCATCGTCGCCACTTGATTGACAACAACTACTGTTGCTGCGACTAACTGAAAGTAGAATAAAAAGTCAGTGAATAGACTCGAACCGTCTTCGCGCGTCACGGAAATGAGAGAGTCGCGGAGCCTGACAATTTGTTAAGGCCATCTTGCCCTTTAGCCAAGACCTCAACTATCAGAAACTTCTGGTTAGCTTCAATAAATTTTTCTCGAACGACACCATTTGAACAGATTGTCTCCCCTATCTCTGTCATGTTCAGAAATCGGATATCAAAATTTCTAATAGCACTTTGGGGCATCCAATTAGTCAACATCCGACCGGCGTAAGCCATAACCAACATACCATGAGCAATCACGTCCTCTAATCCTGCAGATTTAGCAAAGTCTATATCAACATGGATAGGATTATGATCACCAGAAGCTCCGCAATAAATCGCCAGTGCCTGCCTGGAAAGCGGAGGTGCCTCGAAGGCAGGGAGATGAAAGCCCACTTGAATTTCTTCGTACAGCTCTTCGTTCACATTAATTTCCCTTTCCTCTTGTCTGAATAACAACAGTTCTATCGAACTCAGCTACAGCAGCACCCTCTAAAAAACACACGTAGTTTCTATGAACGATAAACTGTAGTTCGTTATTTTTTTTACTATATACGTCAATAATTTCACCACTAAATTGCAAAATATCTCCCGCGCACGCAGTTTCATGATAAGTAAACGACTGGCCCGCATGAAGCACATTGCCCAAGGGAATTTCTAACTCTAACATCCAGTCATATGGGTCTGCTCTCTCCATTTCCAAACAAAAAAGAAAAGTCGGAGGCACCGGCAAAGATCTGTACCCGAGAGACTTTGCTGCCTCTTCATCCACATATACTGCAGCCATTTCTCCTATTGCTTTCGAAAAAAGCTTTAATTTTCCTTTCTCCACCTCAACTTGAAATTTTGGAGTCTGGTAACCAATCAGCTCCTTGCCAAATATTTTCATCGACAAAGCCCCTTAACTTTTGTTTGAAGATCTCAATTTTCTAAAGTCACGCACCATAGATCTAGCTAGCGGCAAACCGAAAACTGCAGATACTCGTTGAAGCCACCAGATAAATTTTGCGTAAAAAGGAAAAATAATCAGTCCTTTGTTTTTTGCGACACCATTTAATATATTTTTGGCCGCTACATCTACAGAAACCAATTTGAATGGGATCCCTTTCACTAGGTCGTCATGGATGATACCGACTGCCTCAGTGGCAGCATATATATTTGTATCGATAAATCCAGGACACACTGCACTGACCTTAACTCCTAACTCCTCTCCTTCAATCCGAAGAGTCTGCGAAAGCCCAACAACGGCATGCTTAGAAGCGCAGTAAGGGGCATTCATCGCAAAAGGAATAAGACCGGCCAATGATGCGGTGTTAATGATATGTCCAAACCCCTGCGATACCATGACTTTATAAACAAGTTCACACCCATAAATAACACCCATTAGATTAACCGCTATAACACGCTCCCAGTGCTCAAGTTCGAGATCTCTAGATTCGCCGGATACTGCGATTCCCGCATTGTTGAAGAAATAGTCTATCTTGCCATGCTGCGCCAACACCTCTGAAACAAAAAATGAAAAAGCTTTTTTATCAGTAACATCTAACTGATGCCCTGTAGCTAGGCACTTATCCATTGATACAATAGACATAACTGCAGCGTCTAATGCAGGAACGTTGTTATCACTTAAAACAACGATCGCTCCAGATAAAGCCAGTTGTTTCGCCAATTCAAGACCGATGCCCGATGCTGCTCCGGTGATCACACAAACTTTCCCTTTCATCTTTAGTCCTCCATAGAACAGTAACAAAGCCGTAATTGCGCTAATAAAAGCATATCTTACATTGACCGTGGTTCAGACATACAAAAGTTTAGATACATGAATTAACCCCGTATAATAGTCGTGTATCGGAATAAAAATAACAAGGGATTATAGTAGTGGATCTTTTAAAATGTGTTGAAATAGAACCCCATGGCGTAGCTGAATTCGCAGTCATATGGCTGCATGGATTGGGTGCGAATGGGCATGACTTCGAACCAATAGTTCCCTCTCTAGATATCGATCCAACCTTGCAGATACGTTTTGTTTTTCCACACGCCCCTCACATACCGGTGTCAATAAACAACGGCATGGAAATGCCTGCTTGGTATGACATCATCAATCTTGACTTAGGACGAGAAATCGACGCAACGCAATTACGAAATTCAGCAATTGAAATCAGCGGTCTGATCGCAAGAGAAAATGAGCGAGGCATAAAAACAGAAAATATCATCATAGCCGGGTTTTCGCAGGGAGGAGCCGTAGGGTATGAACTTGCTCTAAGCCATCCAAATAAACTAGCCGGCCTTATTGCCCTATCAACTTATTTTGCTACACAAAAAACGATTAAACTTTCTCCTGCCAATCATAAACTTCCTGTTTTTATTGGGCATGGCCGACAGGACCAAATGGTCTTACCTAAAATGGGGAAAGAAGCCTATGACTTTCTGGAGGACAAGAATTACCCTGTAGAGCACCATGAGTACGACGTTGCTCATGGCGTTGATATGGATGAAGTCAAAGAAATAGGAACTTGGATTAACAGAATATTTAACACAGGAAAATAGTATTCTATAGGTGGTATTTCCATTGCTATTAGTTTTACAATACCCCCAAATAACAACACTACACAGGAGAAAGACATAATGGATTTTGGTTTTGTTTTTATGGGTGACTGTCATATTCATGGAGATGTGAAATATGCTGAAGATAATGGTTTCAGCCACGCATGGTTATATGACACACAAATGCTCGGTAGCGAAGTATATGCCACTATGGCGTTATGCGCGGACAGAACAAGTAAAATAAAAATCGGACCAGGAGTCACAAATCCAGCTTCTCGAATCGCGCCACTTTCGGCATGTGGAATGGCAACAATAAATTCTCTAGCACCTGGACGAGCAGTTATGGGTATTGGTACGGGGAATACCACTAGGCGAACAATGGGAATGCCTGCTGCGAAAGTAGCTGAACTAGAAGAGCATGTCCGTATATGTCGCGACTTATTCGACAATAAAACTACAGATTATACAGAGGGGAAACGACATCGAAAAATTAAATTCCTCAACCCTGACTATGGTTACATCAACGTTAAGGACTATATTCCAATCTATATTGCAGCCAGCGGCCCCAAGGTCGCACAAATGGCTGGACGAATTGCGGACGGAATCATTTTGTTCGGGGCAGTCCACCCAGATCTCGTCAAATGGATGGTCAGCAACGTACGAAAAGGGGCTGAAGAGGCGGGTAGGAACCCTGATGATATTTACATCGTCTCAATGACCGCTCTTTATCTCACTGACTCTGAAGAAGAAATTGAGTCGCGAGCCGTTAAGGAAGCCGTTGGTCCGATGGTAGCGTCAAGTAGTAATATTTTTGCCTTGTCCTCGCGCGATAATCCTGATGCCATCCCTGCTACTTTACGAGAGGAGATGTTAGGTTTTTCTGGTGTCTATAAGGAGCCGGATGCGCCCATTGAAACACGCCATTTAAAACTATATGAGGGTTACCTCCAGCAACTCAAAGAAGAACATGTTCCTTTGATGACAAATAAAATCATACAAGCCACGACTCTGACAGGGACGAAGAACCAAGTAGTCGGAATGATCGAAGAAATGAGAGATGCTGGAGTGAACCAAGTAGCTATTCAACCTATCAGAGATACCAGAGAAGTGGTCGATCAAGTAGCCAAGGAGATCATTAGCCGTTTCAGCTAATAAAAACTTATATTGTCTTCGGTAAGAAGGAGTGCTGTTAGAAGTGCGACATGTATAGCCTAGAAGTAATATCCGATGTCATCTGTCCATGGTGTTACATCGGCAAACATAGGCTAGGAAAAGCTATGGAAATAATGGGCGACGTGTACCCAATAGAAGTTATTTGGCGCCCATTTGAACTCAATCCGGCCCTACCCCCTCAAGGCGTCAACAGAGCGGAGTATCTCGCACAAAAATTTGGTAGTGCCCAGCAAGCGTTGTCAATTTATTCACGTATTGAATCAGAAGCTCGCTCGGAAGGGTTACCAATTGACTTTGAATCTATCACAACAACACCAAATACTCGATTAGCTCATAAGCTCATCCATTATAGTGGTCAACATGGTAAGCAAAACGACGTGATTGACCTTTTGTTTAGTAGTTATTTTTGCGCTGGAAAAGACATCGGAAAACTAGATGTTTTGTTGGAGATAGCAACGGTCTGTGGCTTATCATCAGAAGGAACCCAAACAGCCCTGGGCAGCGAACTAGCCAACCAGACAATAAAACAGCAGGAAAACACAGCCTTGGAAATGGGAGTGTCGGGTGTGCCAGGCTTTGTATATAAAGGACATTTGCTTTTTTGCGGAGCTCAATCCCCTGAAACTATAGCCCTATCCCTTGAACGAGCAATCAAAAATAATATTCAAGAAACGGTATAATGTCTGTCTGTACTAGACGCAAAGAAGAGTCAAGATTGCTCATCTGTAGAATACTTGCAAGTCACTGTGCTCTGTTCGGCAGCCCTCTTTACAACCTCTCTTCCAACACCGACGATGCCTTAGAAGAACTGCACCTTGCACCTTACGCATTATTGAGTCACGGACTTGGAAAAGATCCTTTATTCACTTATGGCAACCAAACGGCTTTAGGCCTTTTTGAACTAACGGATGAACAAATACTATGCACTCCTTCAAGGACATCGGCAGAAAAAAATGATCAAGCGTCTCGCGGCAAATTCATGCAAAGTGTCAAAGAGAAAGGCTATGCTGAAGGTTATTCAGGCATCAGGGTTTCTTCAACCGGAAAAAAATTCAAAATCCTAAACGCATCAATTTGGAATATTCTGGACGACAAAAAAGTTATTGTCGGTCAAGCTGCTGCATTCATGAAATGGAAAAATATTTAGAAAAACCTGCTAGAGCAACAATTAATCGCTTATCATCGATTACTTAATTATAAGTATCTTTCCAGAAACAACGCATTATGAAGATTTTACTATGAACAATCCAATCCCTAATATCTTACTTAGTAACGACGATAGCTTCGATTCTCCGATACTAGACATCACTCTTGAAGTCTTAAAAAATATGGGCAATTTATATGTCGCTGTTCCAGAGGAAGAACAAAGCTGGAAAGGAAAGTCGATGACACGCCTAAATCCTATTGAGGTTTCTCCACTAAGCCTTAAGGGTGCCCTCGGTTGGAAAATAACAGGGACCCCAGCTGACTGCACTAATCTAGCGATGCACCAACTGATGCCCTGTATGCCAGATATCGTAGTATCCGGGACGAACATAGGGAAAAACGTAGGTGCCGGATTCGTATTTTCCTCGGGCACGATCGGTGCGTGTCTGGAAGCAAACATCTCAGGCATTCCAGCTATCGCGTTGTCTCAGGAGCTGGCTAAAGATGATTTTATGCATTGGTATGAAAATCGCTCTTTTCGACCTGAAACCATTCTCAAATTGAAGAACACGCTCCAAAAGAATATTCCAGCAGTTTGGCAACAATTTCCTTTACACTCGATCGATCCGAGAACCACTTGGAACATAAATTTCCCCGAAATGTCCTTCACCGACCCGAAAATTGTCTACACAAAAACAGGTCAGAGCTATTACGGAAATTGCTTCAGCAAAGAAGAGAAAGGCTATAAATTTTCTTTAAAGGACGCCACAATTGATAAGACCCCTTTAACTGACGACAAAACCTTGCAAGAAGGTAATATCAGCGCATCGCTTCTTGACCTCAGAACTTTCGGTGGACAGATAACTAAAGTTTAATAATCAACTTCTAACGCCATACACAGATATGCCATATAAGCTTCGCACTCTTGATAGTTCTCAATCAAGTAATCAATAAAGCCCGAACCTAAAATCAGCTCATGAGAGAAATTTTTATGGGCGATAAAATCTTTCCTCTTTAAATCTTTCATTAAGGGATGCTCTTTCACAAAGCCTCTGGGGGGACGAATCAAAGTTGCACCGATCAGAGACCACTGGTGGCAGAACGGCTCATCAGACATCAACGCACTCCAAGAGCGCGGGTTGTCGACAATAAATTCTCTTATTTTATTTAGAAACAGGCTTTCAGGCCTCCATATTCCTGTCCCTATAAAGCAATTCCCCGGCTCAATATGAAGATAGAATCCCGGTGCATGAACATCTTTTCCTAACTCGTGTCTAAACTGAATACCAATGTTTGTTTTGTAGGGGGTTTTATCCTTTGCAAAACGTGTGTCACGGTAAACTCGCATCAACGAGCCTCCCACCTTCTTGGGGATTGCCACGAAATGAGGTGATAGTTTCTCAGCTATCTCGGGACCGATGTGTTCGATCAACGATAATGCCGGTGTTCTTATACTGTCCTCATATCGTTGTTTATTTGCGTTGAACCACTCTCTATTATTATTTTTTTGCAACTGCCTTAAGAACGGAAAACAAGTCTTAGGAAATCCCTGGAAAGCCATATTAGAAACACCTCCTAAAATAAATTACTTATCGACACTCCCTTGGGAGCTACTACCTTAAGCCAAGTGCCCCAGGATTCATTCGCCCCTCTGGATCTAATACTTTCTTTAGACTCTCTAGTAGACTCTTTAGCGGGTCATTGTCGATCAGTTCTTGATAAGGGTAGTACTTGCCCAACTGTAAGTGGCAGCAACCGTTTTGATCATACAGATCACGCAATCCATCTCGCAACTTTAACGCAACTTTTCTCTTTTCCTCGTCAGCAGGTATCGATTTCCATTTCTCTGCGAATTCGTCTTCTATCAAACTGAGGCGAAAATTACCAAGTTCATCATGCCAATAGATACTTGGCTCGATGACGAACTCAGTCCCTGCAAAGCAAGTTAAATAAGAACTATGAATATTGTACTTATCCATTAGTGCTTTGTTTTCTTCAAAGTAAGCTTCGGTCGCCGTTCCCATCGCTACAGCTTTAGATAGAGGCATAAACCCATGAACAGGTAGCCAAATTTCGCCATCGGAACCGAGCAATACTGTTCTTACTCCGCCGAAAGGATGTGCGCGGAAGACAGTCGGTAAACTATTGTCAATTTCGGTCCCTTGATGCTCGACGCAGATCTCTCTAGCGGTTTCTAAAGCTTTGTAGGCCACATCCTTATCATAGCTATCAAAAGTCATATGAAGCGAATATTTCACTTTTCTAAGAAATGTTTTCCCGCTAGCCGCTACTTTAAACGAC
>DGOV01000070.1 GCA_002390205.1 Proteobacteria bacterium UBA4457
GCGTTGCCGGAGAGTTGTATCGTTACTGATGTGGGCAGTGTAAAAAGTACTGTAATTAAAGATTCCGAATTGCTCTTGGCCGAAAAATTTCCTAATTTCGTCCCTGGACATCCGCTTGCGGGTACAGAAAAAAGTGGGGTGGCTTCGGCTTTTTCAACATTGTTTGAAGAGCATAAGATTATTCTTACACCTCTAAAAAGAACAAATGCTCATGCAATAGAGTTGGTGAGGGCTATGTGGTGCGCGGTTGGAGGGAGGGTGGTTAACATGGAACCCCAAGCTCATGATATTGCATTGGCAGCGACATCGCACTTGCCTCATATTCTTGCGTACAACTTAGTTGACACTGTTTTGCAACACCAAGAGCTAAAAGATAATGTTTTAGAACTTTCAGCTGGAAGTTTCCGAGACATAACTAGAATCGCCTCGAGTAGTCCTGAAATGTGGGCCGATATCTCTTTGGCAAATCAAAAAAATCTTTTGGATGTCTGTCTTCAGTACGAAAAAGGGCTGGCTGCTATCATGCGCGCATTAAAGTCACGAGATCGAAAGGCTCTAGAATCTATTTTTGATAGGGCGAAAATTGCAAGAGACGAGCATTTTCTTGACGAGGAAAAAGATGCATAGTGTTCTTCGCGTTTCCAATGGAGGGACCTTTACAGGGTCAATTCTTGTGCCGGGTGACAAGTCTATCTCACACCGTGCGATTATGTTGGGCGCCTTGTCCGATGGGCTGACTAGAGTGACTGGATGTCTTTTAAGTGAAGATGTTATGTGTACGATTAACGCGTTTAGGGTACTAGGAGTGCAGGTAGACCTCAATACTAGAACCGACGAGGTGTTGGTGCATGGGGTTGGTCTGCATGGTTTGAAAAAATCACCAGAACCTATCTATGTAGGTAACTCAGGAACCTCAATGCGTCTTATGGCAGGAATATTTTCCGGCGCCGGCTTATCGATCTCTATGACTGGAGACAGCTCATTGTCTTCAAGACCAATGAAACGTATCTGTGAGCCACTTGCACAAATGGGTGCTAATTTGAAAACCAGTAACGACGGGACAGCTCCGCTTTACATCGGCGCAAACAATGGGTTGAAAGGAATAACGTATGCGATGCCGGTAGCGAGCGCGCAGGTTAAATCCTGTATCTTACTAGCAGGGTTATACGCTGATACTCCAACTAAAGTAATCGAGCGTATTCCAACGAGAGACCATACTGAGACCATGTTCGAGACCTTTGGTGTTAGTTTAGTTCTTGAAGCCGGATCGATAACACTATCGCCTGCGCAAAAGCCTATTGCCTGTGATGTGTTTGTTCCAGCTGATATTTCCTCTGCAGCTTTTTTCTTGGTTGGTGGGGCGATAGGTTTAGATAGTCGTATTTCAATGAAAGGAGTAGGTGTCAATAAGACTCGATCGGGAATCATAAGAATTCTGGAAATGATGAATGCCAAGATTAGCGTAACGAATATAAGAATGTGTGGTGGTGAGAAAGTAGCTGATATTACAGTCGCTTCATCGGACCTGCATGGCGTAGAAATCCCGTTAGATTGCGTTGCGGCGGCTATTGATGAATTCCCGGCTATTTTTATTGCTGCCGCTTGCGCTAAAGGAGTAACTATCCTCAGAGGTGCGACCGAGCTAAGACATAAAGAAAGTGACAGGATTGAGGTTATGGCATCTGGCCTTAGAACTCTTGGCGTTGATCTTGAGACCTATGATGATGGAATAAAAATCGTCGGAGGACGTATCGGTCCCGGGACAGTAGATGCACAAGGTGACCATCGAGTAGCGATGGCTTTTTCTGTTGCGGCATTAAAAGCATCCGGAAACATAGATATTTCCAATGCTGGAGGCATATCAACGTCTTTTCCCGAATTTGTATCTATAGCTAAATCTGTTGGCTTAAGAGTGGAATAAACTATGTTCGATCCTGAAAAAATTCCAGTTATCACGATTGATGGCCCCAGCGGAACTGGTAAAGGGACAATTTCATACTTACTGCGGAGTTGGTTAAATTGGCACCTCATAGATTCGGGAGCTTTTTATCGCGTTCTAGCTTTATCTGTCTTGAATAGCGAGATAGATCTTCTAGATGAAAAAAAAATTGCTAGTTTGGCATCTGGACTCGCTCTTGAATTTGTTGACTCTGGAATAGAGACAAAAATCTTATATCGAGGCGATGATTGCAGTGCTGCTATTCGTTCTGAAGCCTGCGGGGTTGCAGCATCGAAAATCGCTGTCTATGCATCAGTAAGATCAGAGCTTTTATCTTGTCAACGGAACTTTGCAGTCTTGCCAGGACTAATCGCTGATGGAAGAGACATGGGTACTGTGGTGTTCCCAGCTGCAGACTTAAAGATATTTTTGACCGCGACCTCTGAAGAGAGAGCTTCCAGGCGTTATAAGCAGTTGATTAAAATAGGAATAGATGCTAGTCTGCCCGCCCTTTTACGTGACATTAGAGAGCGGGATGAACGTGATATTAATCGCGCTCAATCCCCGTTAAAAGCTTCAGATGATGCTGTGTTAATTGACACCAGTAACCTCGGGGTTGAAGAAGTTATGTTAAAAGTGAGACAGATTGTGAAAATTCGTGGTCTAGCTTAAGCGCTAAGACTGTAATATTAACCAACCAATTGGGAGTGTGCGCACAAGAGCTAGTATGTTGTTGAAACATGCGACGTTAAGGGCTTGGGTGTGGACTGGAAACATAAATGACACAGAATTTCGCGGAATTATTTGAAGAGAGCCAGGTAGAAGAGAAAATGCGGCCGGGAACAGTCGTGACCGGAATCGTCGTCGAGGTCGGGTCAGATTTTGTGGTAGTCAACGCGGGGTTGAAATCAGAAGGAAATATCCCTTTAGAACAGTTTCGGAACAATGAAGGTGTAGTTGAGGTTAAAGTTGGTGACGCGGTAGATGTTGCACTAGAGGCCGTTGAGGATGGATTTGGGGAAACGAAATTATCTAGAGAAAAAGCCAAGCGAGCTAAAGCATGGGAAGAATTAGAAAAAGCATGCGAAGACAATGAGACAATAATCGGTATCATTAGCGATAAAGTTAAGGGCGGATTCACTGTAGACATTGCAACTATTCGAGCATTTCTTCCCGGCTCGTTGGTCGACGTTAGACCCGTGCGAGACACTAGCTACTTAGAAGGTAAACCGATTGAATTCAAAGTAATCAAGGTTGATCGTAAGAGAAACAATGTTGTTGTGTCGCGCAGAGCGGTCGTTGAGAGCGAAAACTCCCATGAGAGGGACGCTTTACTTGAAAGTCTAGAAGAAGGCGTGACTGTTAAAGGATTGGTAAAAAATCTAACAGATTACGGCGCGTTTATAGATCTCGGTGGTATAGATGGGTTGCTGCATATTACTGATATGGCTTGGCGACGAGTTAAACATCCATCGGAAGTAGTGAATATCGGAGATGAGATAGATGTAACTGTTCTGAGGTTCGATAAGGAACGGCAGCGAGTGTCTTTGGGACTGAAGCAACTCGGTAATGACCCGTGGGTAGATTTGGCTTCAAGATATCCAGAGAATGCACGCATGGTAGGGAAGGTTTCTAATATTGCAGATTACGGGTGCTTTGTAGAATTGGAGCAAGGTGTCGAAGGTCTGGTGCATGTATCTGAGATGGATTGGACTAACAAAAACGTTCATCCGTCAAAAGTGGTACACCTTGGCGAAGAAGTAGAGGTTATGGTGCTTGATATCGATGAAGAGCGGCGCCGAATATCTCTCGGGATGAAACAATGTAAGGCTAACCCTTGGGACGAATTCGCAGCAACGAAAGGTAAAGGCGATAAAGTAGTCGGCATCATCAAGTCGATCACAGACTTTGGGATCTTCGTGGGCCTTGATGGGGGTATAGATGGGCTTGTGCATCTGAGCGATCTTTCATGGGATGAGACTGGTGAGGAGCTAGTGCGTAACTACAAGAAAGGAGATGAGCTCGAAGCGGTTGTGCTGGCAGTCGATGCTGAAAGAGAGAGAATTTCTCTTGGTGTCAAACAATTGAGTGGCGATCCGTTTTCTGATTATGTGGGTGCTAATCCAAGAGGTACGCGGGTTAAAGGGACCATACTATCTGTGAATCTAACAGAAGCCAGGATCGAATTAGCCGAGGGAGTTGAGGGCTTTTTGAGAGCTTCAGATATTGCGATTGAAGCTGTAGATGATGCGAGAAAATTCCTTAAAGAAGGTGAGTCAGTGGAGGCTCTAATTGTTGGTCAAGATAGAAAAAATAGAATCATTGGACTTTCAATTAAGGCTAAAGAGATAGGTGAAGAAGCTGCTGTTCTCGACCAATATACATCCGAGCCTGAGCCAGAAACTTATCGCACTACGCTAGGCGATTTACTGAAAGAACAACTAGACTCTAAGTAGACTGTATTATAGTTCAATAGAAAGATAGAAATATTGGTTGGGATGCAATATGACAAAATCTGAACTTATAGAGTCCCTAGTGAGGTCTCAAAGCCAGTTAGGGTACAAGGATATCGAGCTAGCTGTGAAGACTATTTTAGAGCAGATGGTGCAGACCTTAGCGGCTGGAGATCGCATAGAGATAAGAGGGTTTGGTAGTTTCTCGCTGCACTACCGTCCACCAAGAATCGGCCGGAACCCTAAGTCTGGCGAAGCGGTTACGTTGCCGGCCAAGTTCGTGCCTCATTTTAAGCCAGGCAAGCAGCTTCGAGAGAGAGTCAATCTAGGAGACGTGAATATTCTCGAGAAGCCCAAGACTGGTATCAAAAATTAGTTCTTGAAACGAGAAATAGCTTAGATTATCGCTTACGTGTGGTGTCAAAGTCATGACAGCCTAGAAAGTAGGAGCTACTGATGGTCAGTTTGTTTTATGTCTTGTGTGTTTTTTTCTTGATGCTTGCTGGTTTTGTCTTTCATGATCTTAATAATCAGTTAATCGTTATTAATTATTATTTTGGTGTGATGACATTCCAGACCTCTTGGATCGCGATTGCCAGCTTTCTTGCTGGTATAATATTTTGTATATGTTTCACGGGTTTAGAGCTAATAAGGGCCCGCAGAAGCTTACGTGTCAGCAGACGATCGGAGTTGAGGTTGAAGCGAGAACTTGGTGAGCGAGATCAAGCTTCTGCAGCAGATAGGTCTGATGTCCTTTAACTAGGACACTGGAAATATTTTTTCTGAAGAACTTGCCTCCGTATATTTTAGCGATTCGGAAAATCTAAGGTCGAAAATAAAATGAGAGTTGTAACTCTAACTAGAGTGGGAAACACGTTTGGTGTGGATCTATGAAAAATATTAAAAGTCCGGTCATCGTGGCGTTAGATTTTCGTTCGCTTACTGAGGCGTTAACTCTGGTAGACACACTTAATCCAGCCGACTGCCGTGTTAAAATAGGGAAGGAGTTGTTCACAGCAGCTGGACCAGATAGTGTGAGGCATTTGGGTGATCGAGGCTTTGACGTCTTTCTAGATTTAAAGTTTCACGATATTCCTAATACTGTTAGAACTGCGTGCCTTGCTGCAGCCGATTTAGGGTGTTGGATGATTAATGTTCATACGTCCGGAGGCAAGGCTATGATGGAGAAAGCAGCGGACGCACTCTCGGCTTTGCAAAGTCCTCCAATATTAATAGGTGTAACTACTTTGACGAGCTTAGATAACGTCGCACTAAAAGAAATCGGTATAAGTGAATCTGCGGAGATACATACATTACGCTTAGCAAGTTTAGCTAAAGAATGCGGGCTTGCAGGTGTAGTTAGTTCGCCTCTAGAAGTGAGTTTAATGAGAGAGAGTTTGGGCTCTAATTTTCTCTTCGTAACCCCTGGGGTCCGTCCGTTGGGGGCTAATATCGATGATCAAGCACGTATCGCAACTCCATTAGAAGCGATGGCGTACGGCGCCAGTTATTTAGTAGTAGGGCGTCCGATTACGAGTGCTCCCAATCCAGCTTCTGCATTAGCGGCTATCAATGAAGAATTGGTATACTAGAAAATCCAAATCGACTGTCTTCCAAATCGACCACTGAGTTTTTATTTGTATGATGCCTGACACAATAAGTCCTCTAGATGAGCTATGTTTGCCTCAAGCTGGGGAGGAGAAAAACTGGACTAATCTTTACGGTACCACCAGATGGCTGGCCCTATCCAAAGCTATTAGTCAGTCTTCAAGGCCTTTTGTTGTATTTACTTCAGATATAGCCAGTGCCTTGAAAATCGAGCAGGAACTTAGGTTTTTTGATCCGAGTATAGTTATACATCACTTTCCAGATTGGGAGACGCTTCCATACGATCGGTTGAGCCCGTATCAAGATATTATTTCAGAAAGACTGACGACACTGAGTCTTATTCCTAAATTTAAAAAAGAAATTCTAATTGTTTCTGTTCAGACAGCGATGCATAGGATTGTGCCGAGCGAATGGGTAGCATCCTACTCTTTTAGCCTATCAAAAGGCGAAGTTTTAGATAGAGAAAAATTTAGAAAAAAATTGATCGACAATGGGTATCGCTCGAGCCCACAAGTTTCAGAATCGGGAGAATACGCTATTAGAGGTTCTTTAATAGATGTCTTTCCGGTCGGTTCGGAAAACCCTATCAGGATAGATTTCTTTGACAATGAAATTGAAACTTTGAGGATGTTCGATGTGGAAACACAGCGTTCAACCCATGAAGTAAAGGAAATCCTTGTATTACCAGGCAAGGAGTTCCTGTTAGATGAATCAGGTGTAAGCCGATTTCGCCGGCAATGGAGAACAGAGTTCGGACAATTTCATGATATTGATTTATACCGAGATGTTTCAGAAGGTCTCCCTCCTCCTGGAATTGAATATTACCTTCCACTATTTCACGATCGGATGGAGCTACTAGCTGATTATTTTTCTGAAGGCACTATTTGTGTATTTGACGAGAATATACAGAAGACGGCTGATCAATTCTGGACCTCCGTAGAGGAGCGTCATGAAGCTTTAAATGATGACGTGAATCGACCTGTCCTGGAGCCCAACCAGGTGTTCTGTAAATTTGAAGAATTATTAACAGCTACCAAAAAATTCGGATTAATTCTTTTGACTGGATTAAATACTGGGTTGGCAGAATGTAGTATTTTTGGCACTAGAACTCCGCTAAGTCGTTCGATAGATGCCAGAGCAAAAGATCCTTTTGCCTTAGTAAAAAACCATGTCGATCGCTCTGATGGACGGACTTTATTTTTAGCCGAATCCTTAGGTCGGCGTGAGGCAATTTTAGATTTACTCCGTGGCCAAAAAATCACATTAAAAGTTTTCGATTCTTGGGCTCACTTTGTTCGCTCATCTGATCGTCTCGGTATAGCTGTAGCAGCTATAGAGGATGGCGCCGAGATTGATCGGCCCAGAATAAGTCTCATAACCGAATCGCAGTTGTTTGGGAAAAGACTAGAGCAACGCCAGCGAAAAAAAAGACGTAAAAGTCATGAAAACATCATTAAAAATCTTACGGAGCTCCGTTTAGAAGCTCCGGTGGTGCACGAGCATCATGGCGTAGGTCGCTACCAAGGTTTAGAAGTGTTAAATATTGGCAGCATTGAAAGAGAATTTATTCAATTGGAGTATCGCGATGGCGACA
This sequence comes from Proteobacteria bacterium UBA4457, assembly GCA_002390205.1. GTDB lineage: Bacteria > Pseudomonadota > Gammaproteobacteria > UBA4457. The sequence continues at coordinate 7,595 of DGOV01000070.1, forward strand.
AGCTATATGTTCCCGTTGCCTCTTTGGAGTTAATTAGCAGGTACTCGGGGTCTGATCCGGATACGGCTCCGTTGCATAAGTTAGGGACTGAGCAATGGACTAAAGCTCGACGGAAAGCTAGTGAAAAAATCCGGGATATAGCAGCCGAATTACTTGAGCTTCATGCCAAGAGAGCATTACGTAAAGGTCATGCTTTTGAGTTTGAAAAAGATGCTTATAATAGCTTCGTTCAAGCTTTCCCCTTTGAAGAGACTTCTGATCAGATAGATGCTGTGCATGCTGTATTGGAAGACATGGGCAAAGAGCAACCTATGGATCGATTGATTTGTGGTGATGTAGGGTTCGGAAAAACAGAAGTCGCTCTAAGGGCTGCATTTGTTGCTGTGAATGATGGTTACCAAGTAGCTGTATTAGTTCCGACTACATTACTTGCCAATCAGCACTATGAGACTTTTTGTGATCGATTTGCAGACTGGCCAGTGCGGGTTGAGCAACTATCACGATTTAGAGACTCCGCCTCCACTAAAGAGACATTGGAAGAAATGTCTAAGGGTACGGTAGATATAGTAATTGGTACGCACAAGCTATTAAATAAAGCAGTTACTTTCTCTAGATTAGGTCTACTCGTCATTGATGAAGAACATAGATTTGGTGTAGAACAGAAAGAGAAAATAAAATCACTACGTGCTGATGTGGATATCTTAACACTAACTGCGACACCTATACCCCGAACTCTAAATATGGCTCTTTCTGGTACTCGTGAGTTGTCGATTATCGCTACCCCTCCGCTAAAAAGACTTGCTGTAAAGACATTTGTACGTGAATGGTCTGATACCTTATTAAGGGAGGCAATACTCCGCGAGCTTGGTCGTGGGGGACAAGTGTATTTCGTGCATAACAAAGTTGAGACTATAGACTCGATGGTCTCTTCTATTCAGAAATTAGTTCCTGAAGCAAGGCTGGCATATGCACATGGGAAAATGCGAGAGAGGGAACTAGAAAGAGTAATGCTGGACTTTTATCATGGTCGTTGCAATGTATTGGTTTGCTCAACTATTATCGAGACAGGCTTAGATATCTCGAATGCAAACACCATTATAATCAATCGTGCAGACAGGTTTGGTCTTGCACAACTTTACCAACTCAGAGGCAGAGTTGGCCGTTCACATCACCGTGCGTATGCTTACTTGGTTGTCCCACATGAAGATTCTATGACTCAGGATGCAGTTAAGCGTCTGGAAGCCATTAGCTCTATTGAAGAGCTCGGCATGGGTTTTACTCTGGCAAGCCATGATTTAGAAATTAGAGGAGCCGGAGAAATTCTTGGCGACGAACAAAGTGGACATATCCAAGAAATAGGTTTTAGTTTGTATAGTGATCTTTTGTCTAGAGCTATGGCGGCACTCAAGTCAGGTCGTGAAATACCTGATCAATTGTCTTTAGAATCTATGGTGGAAGTTAACTTGAATATTCCTGCGCTTATTCCCGATAGCTATTTGCCTGATGTGCATGCTCGGCTAGTTTTTTATAAACGAATTTCTGGCGCAGAAAATACTGAGGCTTTGGATGAACTTCGTGAAGAAATTATTGATCGACTAGGTATCTTTGACGATAGAGTAGAGAACCTTTTCATTGTGGCGGCACTTAAGATGGAGGCTAAACCACTCGGTGTAAAAAGAATCGACTTTTCCTCTCGAGGAGGTAAGGTGGAATTTCATCCTGATCCCGATATTGAGCACATTAATATTATTAAGCTTGTTCAGTCAAGTTCTGGATATTCAATGGAAGATGGTCAAAAGCTGACACTAACTAAAGTTATGCCTGATGCTGAGTCGCGAGTGTCCGAGGTTCGTTTGCTGTTGAAAAAATGTATTGGTGAATAGAAAGTAAGATAAACGTGCTATTTTTTTTCAGCGAGTGTAGACCTTCCAATCCAATCACGAGCGAACTGGTTGGCACTGCGGCCGCTTCTAGACCCTCTGGACAGAGCCCAGCGCAATGCTTCGCCTTTAGCCTGATCTATCTCAATAGCACTGGCTCCTAACTTGGACAGCCAATGGCCTACGATATCTAAATAGCGTTTTTGATCAATAGGGTGGAAAGAGAGCCAGATACCAAACCTTTCGGATAGGGATATTTTTTCTTCGACCGCTTCATCTTGATGTAGCTCGCCATTGATGACTTGTGCTTTCTGGTTATCTTGTTGATGCTCCGGCAATAAGTGCCGTCTGTTAGATGTAGCATATACCAATATATTTTTTGGTGTTTCTAATATCGATCCATCCAAGATACTTTTAAGTGCTCTGTATGTTTCATCATTTCCGTCAAATGAAAGGTCGTCACAGTATATGATGAAATGTTGTTTTAGGCCCTTAATCATATCAATGATTTCGGGCAGATCGGTTAGGTCATGTCGGTCCACCTCTATCAATCGAAGCCCTCTGTCAAGAAACTCATTTAACAAAGCTTTAACTAAAGAAGATTTCCCGGTGCCTCTCGGCCCCCACAAAAGCACATTGTTTGCGGGCAGTCCACTCATGAATTGCCGGGTGTTTTGGACAAGTCGGTCTTTTTGATAGTTTACATGAAGTAGATCAGAAAGATTCACGGCGCTGAATGATTCAATAGCTTCTAGCCGCGAGCCTTTATCTTTGTTTTTTCGCCACCTCCAAGCAAATGCGTCCGTTAGCTCGGTTGTCTGAGTAGTAGGAACTAGCAACTCTAGTCGCTTAAGAATTTTTTCTGCTCGTGAAAAAAAATCATCAGATTTACTCAAAGTATATAGTCCAAATTTCAATTTTATATATAAATATTTTAACCCATCACGTTGCAAATGTATCAGGAAGGTAAGATTTGTTTAAACTTAAATGTCGGACGCTTATATCTGTTGGCGGCACGGAAATAAGTAATAATTGTTTCAAAGTCGCGTATGGCGGATAATTAGCTTTAGCTGAAGCCTCTTTCAGCTGTCTGAGTGTTAGAGTGCTAGAGTAGTAGATACCTACTGCAAGCTAATAGCACTTACGGTGTGTTTTCACTTAAGGAGTTTGATGGATGTTTTCTGATGATTTGACTATTTCAGGTTACGACCCCGAGTTGTGGGAGACAATGGAAGCTGAACGGCAGCGGCAAGAAAGCCACATCGAGTTGATCGCATCGGAGAATCACACTAGTCCTCGTGTACTGGAGGCAGCGGGAAGCGTGCTGACAAACAAGTATGCGGAAGGGTATCCTGGCAAGCGTTACTATGGGGGCTGTGAGCATGTTGATCAGACTGAAGAGCTAGCGATAAGCAGAGCTTGTGAGTTATTCGGCGCGAGCTATGCAAACGTGCAGCCTCATTCTGGTTCTCAGGCTAATTCAGCCGCTTATCTAGCACTGTTGAGTGCTGGAGACACAATATTAGGTATGGGTTTGTCTGATGGGGGACACCTGACTCATGGCTCCAGTGTTAATTTTTCTGGAAAAATCTATAACGCTGTTCAGTATGGCTTGGAAGGAGATACCGGATTAATCGACTATCACCAGGTTGAAGAATTGGCACAGAGAAATAAGCCAAAACTTATTATAGCTGGCTTCTCCGCCTACTCTAGGTTTGTCGATTGGGATAAATTTCGTACTATTGCCGATGATGTTGGAGCTTATCTGTTAGCAGATATGGCGCATGTGGCCGGTCTTGTGGCCACGGGCTTGTATCCAAGTCCTGTTGGTATCGCTGATGTAACTACTACCACGACGCATAAAACTCTTCGAGGACCGAGGTCTGGGTTAATTCTGGCAAGAGATAATGCTGAGATACATAAAAAACTTAATTCGGCGGTATTCCCTGGAACTCAGGGAGGGCCCTTAATGCACATGATTGCCGCAAAAGCTGTTGCATTCAAGGAAGCGATGGAGCCGGAATTTAAAGTTTACCAGCAGAATGTTTTAGCTAACTCTCGAGCGATGGCGGACATATTTACGGAGCGTTCCTATAAAATTGTTTCAGGTGGGACGGATAATCATCTATTCTTGGTCGACTTGGTAGATAAAGGTTTGACAGGAAAAGAGGCGGATGTCGCTTTAGGCCTTGCACACTTTACAGTAAACAAGAACTCTGTTCCAAATGATCCTCGATCCCCATTCGTAACAAGTGGCATTCGGATTGGGACCCCGGCAATGACTACTCGAGGGTTTGGACCTGAAGAGGCAAAGATCATTGCAGGATGGATGTGTGATGTCCTTGATGCCCATGATAATTTGACTAATCTTGATCGGATAAGTCAGAAAGTTGAAACTCTTTGTGCTTCTTTTCCTGTGTACTCACATCTCGATTAGAGTTGTATTTAGAGGTATATCGCTAGAATGTTTTGTCCTTTTTGTAACCACGAAGATACGAGAGTTGTTGACTCACGTTTGCTAGGGGAAGGAGATCAGGTTAGACGCCGCCGGGAATGTCAGAAATGCAAAGTTCGATTCACGACGTATGAAACAGCCGAGCTTAATTTCCCTAAGTTAGTTAAGCGTGATGGTACTCGCGAGTTGTTTAACGAGCAGAAGTTAAGAAGAGGGGTGCATCGTGCCCTCGAGAAGCGGCCAGTCGCGGTTGATAAAATTGAAGATGCGATAACTCATATCAAGACACATATAAGAACAAGTGGTGATCGCGAGATTGCTTCATCTTTAGTTGGTGAATTTGTGATGTCTGAGTTGCGAAACCTAGATAAGGTCGCTTATGTGCGCTTTGCCTCAGTATATCGCAGTTTTGAGGACGTGAACGCTTTTTTGGAGGAGATAGAGGGACTTGAGAGTGAGCTACCGGAAAAGTTACGTGAGCGCCAACTTGATCTCTTGTCTAGTGATGGTCAGAATAAAAAATAATCAGATAATCACAAGGCTTTAGGTAATAAGTTGTTTGAAAAATATGAGCGAAATTGACGACATAAGCTATATGGAGCAGGCGCTACATTTAGCTGAAAAAGGACGCTATTCAACATCTCCTAATCCGGCTGTTGGATGTGTAATAGTGAAAAATCAGAGAGTTATTGGCAGCGGATTCCACCGGCTAGCGGGTGGTCCACATGCTGAAATTGAAGCTATTAATAGTGCTACTGAAAGCTGTGAGAATGCGACCGCATATATTACTTTGGAGCCTTGTAGTCATCACGGTAAGACAGGGCCGTGCTGCGAGGCATTAATCGCCCAACAGTTTGCTAGAGTAGTATACGCCGTTGTCGATCCTAATAAGGACGTTGCTGGAAAAGGTGATCGTATGTTACGCAAAGCAGGCATGGATGTTCTTGGCGGAGTCTGTGCTGCCGCAGCGAGAGAACTTAACAAAGGTTTTTTCAAGAGAATGGAATATGGTCTTCCTTATGTAACTGTAAAAATTGCCATGAGTCTTGATGGTGCTACGGCACTAAGGAAAGGCGAAAGCAAGTGGATAACGTGCTCAGAGTCAAGAGAAGACGTGCAGAGGCTAAGGGCAGAGGCTTGTGCGATATTGACTGGGATAGGAACTGTTTTAAAGGATGACCCCTCCCTCAATATACGTACGCTGAGTTTTGACACTCTTGGCAGACAGCCGATGAGGGTGGTCTTGGACTCTAAACTTCGTACGCCCCGTGAGTCCAAATTATTAAGTGTTGCAGGTGTAAATAGAATTTATACTGCGAGCACCGATTCTATTTTGGCGACAGCGTTACGCGATGCAGGTGCTATTGTATGTTTTACTCCTAAGTGCGATAACGGAATTGATGTAGAGGCTGTGTTATGCGACCTGTCAAAGCAGGGAATCAATAAAGTTCTAGTAGAGGCAGGGGCTACAATTGTTGCCGAGTTAATCGATAAAGAACTATTTGATGAGATTATCGTCTATGTAGCACCTAAAATTCTGGGAAGAGATGCGAGGAGTGGTTTTAATATTGCTTCACCTGACAACTTATCTGATGCTTTTGGCTTAAAATTTGTAGAGTCCTATAACGTTGGCACAGATATAATGCTGAAATTTTTACGCTAAATGACAGATATAGGAGTATAAAATGTTTACTGGCATTGTTGAGACCGTTGGTGAATTAACAGAATTACGCAGTGTTAGTGCGGGAATGCGTATGAAAATTAGCGCAAAAAATCTAGATTTTAGCGATGTATCTCTAGGAGACTCCATTGCAGTGTCCGGCGCTTGTTTAACGGTGACATCTTTTTCAAATAGTGATTTTGAAGTGGATGTGTCCAGCGAGACGTTGAGTAAAACTACCTTGGGATTGAAGAAGGCTGGCACAAGGGTGAATGTTGAGAAGGCTTTGAAATTTAATGATCGGCTAGGCGGACATTTGGTGAGCGGCCATATTGACGACATTGGACGAGTACTCGAACGCACAACTTTAGGAGATTATGTGCGTTTTATAATTAACGTGCCTGCCTCACTTTCTAGATACCTCGCTTACAAGGGATCAGTGTGTCTTGATGGTGTAAGCTTAACGGTGAATAGCGTGACTGAAGATTCGTTTGAAGTTCTCACTATTCCCCACACACTTGAAAACACTACCCTGGAGAGTCTTGACGTGGGAATATCCGTCAATGTTGAGGTAGATCTTGTCGCAAGATACTTAGAGCGACTCAATTCGTCAGATGAAAAGACCAGCATGTCTAAAGTCTCTTTAGCAACGCTAGTCGATGCAGGTATCATTTAGTAGGCAACGGTTTTCTGGTAGCTTTAATCGTCATGCTTTGACGGTTTATGGTGTGTAACTCGGCGCGTAAGCATATAATCATCTTAAATATACAACCTTGTGAGTATTTGCAGTGTTAAATTCTACTGAAGAGCTAATTCAAGACATCCGTGATGGGAAAATGATCATCATCATGGATGACGAAGACCGTGAGAATGAAGGAGATTTTATTGTAGCAGCTGAGCATTGTACTGCGGAGACTGTGAACTTCATGTCTAAACATGGGAGAGGACTTATTTGTTTGACGCTGACAGACGAGAAGTGTAAGCAGTTGAACTTGGGCCTGATGGTCAGAGACACTCAAGCTCAGCATAGCACTAATTTTACTCTCTCAATTGAAGCAGCGGAGGGGGTCACAACGGGGATCTCCGCGGCAGATAGAGCACGAACGATCCAGGCTGCAGTAGCCATGGAAGCCTCGCCCGCAGATATTATACAGCCAGGACATATATTTCCTTTGATGGCTCAGTCAGGAGGGGTCTTGACTAGAGCGGGACATACTGAGGCGGGTTGCGATTTTTCTAGGGGTGCAGGACTAGACCCGTCTGCAGTAATTGTCGAAATTTTAAATGATGATGGATCTATGGCTCGACGCCCTGACTTAGAGAAAATAGCGTTAGAGTTTGATATGAAGATCGGAACAATAGCCGATCTGATAAAGTACCGTGTGCAGAATGAGAAAACTGTCCACAGGGAATCTGTTTGCTCCTTGCCGACTGAGTTTGGAGATTTTACTTTGTATACTTATCAAGATGAGTTACGAGGAGACCTCCACATGGCGCTTGTTAAAGGCTCGATAAAGCCCGATACACCAACTCTGGTGCGGGTGCATATCGCAAATCCTTTTGCGGATCTTACTGCGACGACTCGTAAAGAAGCGGGCTGGCCACTTAGGGATGTTTTGAGGAGAGTAAGTGAAGAGGGTGAAGGTGTTGTAGTCATACTGAATAACCAAATCGAGTCGAGCGATTTGTTAGAAGAAGTGATCAGATACGGTGAGCTGAGCCCAGAAGCTGATATGACCAGTAAAAAAGAGATGAAGCCGATGAAATTCCGCCAGATCGGCCTAGGCGCTCAGATTCTTTCTGATGTTGGTGTTCGGAAAATGCGAGTAATGAGTAATCCCCGTAAATACCATGCGCTGTCAGGGTTTGGCCTTGAAGTGGTTGAGTATGTAACTTAAAAGGTGAATTAATATGTTGAAAATTAACAATATTGTAGGCCACACAATACTTGATGAGGCAGCTAAAATTGGAGTCATATGTACACGGTTTAATAGCTTTATTGTTGATCATCTTGAATCTGGCTGTTTAGATGCCTTAGAGCGGTCTAGCTCGGTAGACGTTACGGTTGATGTTGTGAAAGTTCCAGGAGCTTATGAGCTACCCCTTGTGGCGAAAAGAATGGCTGAATCAAAATCGTATGATGCCATTATAGCGCTTGGTGCAGTTATTAGAGGGACCACTCCTCACTTCGAACACGTATCTAATGTGTGCTCTCGAGGATTAGCAAGTGTTTCTGAAAATTCCGGAGTACCCGTTATTTTTGGTGTTTTGACTGTTAATTCTATCGAGCAAGCCATTGAAAGAGCTGGCACTAAGGCGGGAAATAAAGGCTCTGAAGCTGCAATTACTGCTATAGAAATGATCAACTTGTCGCGACAGTTGTAAGTGGCGGGATCAGCCGCTCGTCAAGGCCGAGTCAGGGCCCGAAGGTGTGCGGTACAAGCACTTTACCAGTGGCAAGTATCAGAAAGGAAACCAGTAGATATTATAGATGAATTTATAGAGATACGTGAGCTGGCGCGTGTAGATAAACAGTACTTCGCTACACTAGTGAGTGAGGTCGCGGCATGTGCACTTGAGTTGAAAAACGATCTTCGTGATTGTCTTGATATTGAATGGGATAGACTAGATTTAGTGGAGAGAAGTGTACTGTTGGTTAGTGCGTATGAGATGAAATCCTGCATCGATATTCCTTATCAGGTAGTCATCAATGAAGGGGTCGAGCTATGTAAGATGTTTGGCACGGCTGAAGGGTTTCGATTTGTGAATGCTGCCCTTGATAAATTGGCTCGCAGTCAACGCGCGCTGGAAATTGCGTCCCAAAAAGTTTAAATATAGCGGTATATCGCTTTGAATGAATTTGATCTTGTTAAAAAATTTTTTGAACCGATGTGTCTGGAAAATCCAGATATTTTGCAAGGTATCGGTGATGATGGCGCGATTATTCAATGGTTGGGTTCGTCTAGCTTAGTTGTCGCTACTGATACGCTGGTTGCAGGCGTTCACTTCCCTCCTGACATGGAGCCGAGCGCAATCGGTCATCGCTCTGGTGCCGTTAATATAAGTGACATCGCGGCAATGGGGGCTCTTCCAAAGTATGCCACCCTGGCGTTGACGATCCCTCGCGTAGATGAGCAATGGCTGTCCCAATTTTCAAATGGATTAAATGAGGTTTTTTCAGAGTTTGGCTGCTCGCTTATTGGCGGTGATACGACTAAGGGGCCACTAACTATTACTTTAACGCTGATAGGAGAAGTAGAGGGTTCGTATTTAAGACGAAGTGGCTGCGAGCAGGGCGATATAGTTCTTGTTTCCGGGACTTTAGGTGATGCGCGTGGAGGGTTAGATTTATTGCAGTCAGTCCATCCAACAGAGCGTGAGCGATACTTAATGGAAAGATTCCAAAAACCCGATGCTAGAGTGAGGTTAGGAGCGAGTTTAGTTGGATGGGCAAATGCTTGTATTGATGTTTCTGATGGCCTACTTGCCGATCTACAACACCTAGGCGATGCGAGTGACAAAGCTATAATTTTAGATATAAATAAGTTGCCGATTTCCGAGGCTTTGTTGGAAAGTGTAGGTAATGAGAAAGCTTTGGAATACGCTACAACGGGTGGTGATGACTATGAGCTTGTTTTCACTGCATCTCCGAATAAGGTAGATTATATTTTGAGATTGGCTAGTAAATTAAAACATAGAATATCTGTCATAGGTGAGGTGCACAAGGGGGCTGGGGTAGGATTTAGAAAAGGCCAAGAAAGAGATGATCTGCTCGAGAAACCTGGGTATCAACATTTTTAGTTGATGACTTTCTAAGTATCGAAAAATCTTATCTAATAGGAAAAAAAATGAATACTACTTTTAGACGCAAACTGTTAGAACGTAAATTATTATGTGGGACGATGCTCACAACAGGATCAGTTGAAGTGGCGGAGATTTTTTCCCACCTTGGATATGATTGGCTGTTCATAGATACGGAGCACTCACCCTTAGACTCGATGACAGTTCGCAGTTTAATCCAAGCCTCCGGAACCACTCCCTGTTTAGTCAGATTAGCAGATCATAGCGAAGTTAGTATTAAGAATGCACTTGATTCTGGCGCTTCAGGGATTATTGCACCTCAAGTTAATAATGCGGATGCGGCAATTGAAATTGTTTCGTTCTGTAAGTATCCACCAGCTGGAAAGCGTGGCGTTGGCCTCAGTCGAGCTAGCAAGTATGGCTTAGAATTTTCTGATTACGTATCAAATGCGAATGATAACGTCAGTATCGTTTTGCAGGTGGAGCATATTGAAGCGGTTGGGAACGTGCATGAGATTCTGGCTGTTGAGGGTGTAGATGCTATTTTTGTAGGACCATATGATCTATCCGCAAGTATGGGTAAGCCAGGTCTACTGGGTGATCCTGAAGTCATCGAGGCTATCAGAACGGTTGCAGATGCTTGTCTCGAAGCTGAAGTTCCTCTCGGATATTTTGGTATGGACGTTAATGATGTAGCAGCCAGAGCAGAGCAAGGGTTTAGTCTTTTATGTAGTGGGCTTGACTTGGATTTTTTGACTCAGGGTGGGCGCAAGAATCTTGAGCAGCTTAGAAGTACAAAGGTTAAATTATGAATGAAGATTTAAGACAAAAATTGATGACTATTGCGGTGGCAGCGATTGCAGATTCTAATAAAGAGCTTTCAATTTTAGATAAAAACTTACGACCAGTTCGCCCAGGGTTAAAGCTCGTAGGACCTGCACGCACAGTTAGATGTCATGAAGATTTTCTGACGATCATTCAAGCATTGGACAACTCAGAGGCTGGAGAAGTTCTTGTTGTTGATTCTTGCGAGAGTACTAGGGCGTTGATTGGAGAATTATTCACCAGTGAGGCTCTTAGAAGAGGTTTGGCCGGTTTAATAATTGATGGCCCAGTCAGGGATATAGAGTCAATACGAGGTCTCGATATACCTGTCTATGCTCGATCTTTTTGCCCTTGTTCTGGAACGACGATTAAATTAATGGATGAACAAATCCCCATCCTATGCGGTGGAGTCGAAGTGAAACCCGGTGATATCCTATTTGGAGATGATGACGGTATTCTTGTGGCTTCGGAAGTCGATCTTTTAAAAGTAATAGATAATGCATTGGCGATAGAAGAAGCAGAGCGAGAGCTGCTGCGGAAAATTAAACTAGGGACCCCGCTGATTGAAATGCTTAACTTTAAAGAGCATGTGAAAGCACTCAAATCCGATATTAATAGTAGTCTTCAATTCGATCTTTAGCATAATTAACAGCAGTTGAGATATATTTATGGGAAAGTCTGATGAGTTTTTTTTGCATCCTAGATTGGGGGAAGAGAGCTTATTTGTTTGCGAGTTAGAGTTATGCGAATTACGAATTATAAATGACCAAAATTATCCATGGTTTATTCTAGTGCCTAGAGTAAATAACATCCGTGAAATTTACGAGTTGTCAGAGTCCTTAAGAGCAGTTTTAGAAAAAGAAATTTTTTACGTCTCAAAAGCTTTATCTACTCATTTTGGAGCCTTCAAAACTAATATCGCGGCTCTTGGAAACCTTGTCCCGCAGCTACATATTCATATTATAATGAGGTATGAGTCGGATATTTCTTGGCCAAATCCAATCTGGGGTCAATTCCCAGCCGAGCCTTATAGTGAGTTGCAGCTAAAAGTAATAGTTGAAACTGTTCGAAAGCTTGTAAGTGACGGCCGACTGCCTGAAGATAGTGTGTCTGATTATAGTGAGCAGGGTGAAATAACATGAAAACAAGAGCTGCGGTAGCGGTCGAAGCTGGAAAACCATTAGAGATAATGGAGGTTGATCTTGAAGGGCCTCGCGACGGAGAAGTTTTAGTCGAGATAATGGCCACAGGTATTTGTCATACCGATGAGTTTACTCTCTCAGGCTCAGATCCCGAAGGTTTGTTTCCTGCGATACTGGGGCATGAAGGGGCTGGAATCGTCCGAGAGCTAGGGCCGAATGTACGTGATTTAGAGATCGGAGATCATGTTATACCTCTCTATACACCTGAGTGTAGGGAGTGCGATTATTGTCTGAATCCTAAGACTAATCTTTGCCAAGCCATTCGCGTTACGCAAGGCAAAGGGTTAATGCCCGATGGCTCAAGCCGTTTTTCTGTCAACGGGAAACCAGTTCTTCATTATATGGGGACTTCTACTTTTTCTAATTTTACAGTGGTGCCGGAAATAGCTTTGGCAAAAGTCGATAAGCGCGCGGCCTTCGATAAGATTTGTTATATCGGTTGTGGAGTCACCACAGGAATTGGGGCTGTAATAAATACCGCTAAGGCTGAACCAGGTTGTCGAGCCGTCGTCTTTGGTCTTGGTGGAATAGGGCTTAACGTGCTTCAAGGGCTTAAAATGATAGGTGCAAGCATGATTGTCGGTGTTGACATGAATAACGATAAAAAAGAATGGGGAGAGCGATTTGGGATGACTCATTTTGTAAATCCTTCGGAGATTAGTGGGGATTTAGTTAGACACCTTGTGGAATTGACTGGGGGTGGTGCAGATTATTCATTTGAATGCATTGGGAATACTGATGTCATGAGACAGGCTCTCGAGTGCACACATAAAGGCTGGGGCGAGAGTATCATTATTGGAGTAGCTGGAGCTGGGAAGGAAATCAGTACTCGGCCTTTTCAGTTAGTGACTGGGCGAAGCTGGCGCGGGACAGCTTTTGGTGGTGCTCGTGGGAGAACTGATGTTCCAAAGATTGTCGACTGGTATCTAGATGGAAAAATCGATATTGATCCGATGATCACGCATACATTAGGATTGGAAGATATAAATAAAGGATTTGACCTCATGCATTCTGGTGAGAGCATACGCTCAGTGGTGATTTATTGATGGCCAGAATTAATACCGTTTCGAAGACTAAAGCTTTTGAGGGTATTCAGGGCGTTTATGAGCATGACTCTCAATCTACAGCATGTAAAATGACTTTCTCTGTGTATATGCCACCCGCTGCTGAGTTATCACCTGTTCCTGTGATTTGGTATCTATCTGGACTTACTTGCACTCATGCGAATGTGATGGATAAGGGTCAATATCGGCGTTTGGCATCAGAGCTTGGACTGGCGATAGTTTGTCCGGATACAAGCCCCAGAGGAGAAAATATCCCCGATGAATCGGATAACTGGCAGTTTGGAACTGGTGCGGCATTCTACCTTGATGCAACTCAAGCGCCGTACGCCGACAACTACAACATGTATAGTTATATTGTGACTGAGTTGCCGAACCTAATAGGCGAACACTTTAACGTTGACCTGAAAAGACAAGGAATCATGGGCCATTCTATGGGAGGGCATGGTGCGCTTACCATCGCACTCAAGAATGAAGGATTATATAAAAGCTGTTCGGCATTTGCTCCAATAGTATCTCCTTCCACTTCTGATTGGTCTGCTACTGCATTTGAGAAGTTTTTAGGGAAGGATACACTCGCGTGGAGTCAATACGATGCAGTAGAACTGATTTCGCTAGGGTATCGGTTCCCTGAATTTCTGGTCGATCAGGGTGATGCAGATGACTTTCTAGAAGAAGGTCTCAAGCCTTGGTTGTTAGAAGCGGCGTGCGCCGATACAGAACTTAAATTAACTCTGCGGATGCAAGAAGGTTACGATCATTCGTACTCGTTTATTTCGACTTTTATGGATGACCATATTCGTTGGCATGGTGAGCGACTTTTAACTTCGTGATAACCACGGTTATTCGGAATGTAAATCTAAGGATAGGAATTTGTCTTTTTTAAAAACTGCGCTTTTTTATATGATTGGCTCTGCAATCGGTGGTCCGATAGGGGGCCTTCTAGCAGCCATCGTGGGTTCCCAAATTTCTGCGAGGGCATCGGGATCAGGGAGACAATCTTTCAATTCGAACGAGCAGCAACAGGCTGCATTTTTTGCAACCTTGTTTGCCTGTTTAGCCAAGCTTGCTAAGTCGGACGGTCATATAAGCCAAGAAGAAATCGACAAGATTGATGTATATATGACTGAGAGATTTAAGTTTGGGCCAGAGCAGCGAGACTTTGCGAGAAAAGCTTTCAATCATGCTAAGAACGACACGGTCAGTTATGAGGACTATGCAACACAACTCGCTTCTTTGCTGAAAACTAATAAAAATTCATTGGTAATGTTTTACGAGTTACTTTTTGAGTTAGCTATGGCTGATGGAGTTTTAGATAAGCAGGAGGCAGTGCTCCTAAAGAAAACAACTTCTATTTTCGGCATCGACCCTGATTTATTCGATAGGCTCAAACAGCAATTTTCTGAGAGCACTTTCGACCCATATGTTGTCTTAGGGGTCGAGAAAGCGTCACCATTTGCCGAAATCAAAAAAGCCTACCAACGTAAAAGAAAAGAGTTTCATCCCGACACTCTAATTTCTAAAGGACTTCCTGAGGAGCTACTAGCAAAAGCCCAAGAGAATTTCATCAGGGTGCAAGAAGCCTATAAAATATTAGAAAAAAAGGAGAAGGGGTGATGTCAAAAGAAAATGATATTGAGGATCATTATTCCCACTCCTCACTTTTGGCTTCAATAAAAAAAGGGCTGGAAATACAAGGGAAAAGTACTATCAATATCACGTTAGATGATATTGCACCTATTGATGAGTTCCATATTGGTGGTAGACAAGCAAGTATAGATTTTTTTGAACAATTGAACTTTGATAGCTCTATGAATGTTTTAGATTTAGGCTGTGGGCTCGGTGGTCCGGCGCGTTTCGTCGCTCAACAGTTCGGCTGTTCGGTGACAGGAATAGATTTGACCACAGATTATATAGATGCGGGCAACCAGCTTTCTGAATGGACTGGTTTAGCATCTAAGGTAAAACTAACTCAGGGAAGTGTACTGGATCTGCCATTCCAAGCAGGGTCTTTTGATGCAATATACATGATGCACGTTGGAATGAATATCCGTGAAAAAGAGCGACTTGCGAAAGAGACTTTTCGTGTTTTGAAGCCTCGTGGTGTGTTTGGAATTTATGATGTCATGCGAATAGGAAAAGGCGATATGTTGTACCCAGTTCCTTGGGCAACTACTGAGAAAACAAGTGCATTAGAAAAACCAGAGGAGTACCAGACATATCTTAGCGCTGCAGGTTTTAGCTCTCTTTCTCTCCGTGAAAGAGGTAGATTCGCCCAAGATTTTTTCGAACAAATGGCTCGGAAAATGGATAATGTCGAGGGGCCTCCGCCACTAGGCTTACATTTACTTATGGGAAGTAATGCTAAAGAGAAAGCTTCGAACGTCCTGTCAATGATAACAGAAGGCTTGTTAGCGCCGGTTGAGTTGATTGCGTTAAAAGCCAGTTAGTGTTCTCGTTGGTTTTCCTTAACACCTATAGATAATGGTGTGCTCGTAGCAGCAATATAGGCAATCCTTAGTTTTTCCTGAATCTTGACCAGAGTATAGAAAGCCGTGAAGTTCTGGACGACTTCTTTTTTTGCGTTTAGTCTAGTCCAATGAACGTTAACAAATGCCTTTGAGGAAGAGGAGAATAAAAGATCTACGCTTCGCATGACTGATTGATCCCAGCCAGCATCTTTTAATTTAGTGAAATCTACTAGCGGAACTGACTCGTCAGTAACGAGACTTACTTTATCGCTGAGGTGCCGAGCATGAGGGACTAAAAATAATTTTTCGTATTCGACAACATTTTCGTTATTAAATTTTTCCAGTAGATGCTGAAAAAATCCAACCACCTGAGTTTTTTCTATCTGACTATTACCTGCAATTACGGTAGTAGAAAATAGAATACTCGTCAGCATCACTAACATTGGACGCATTAGATATCTCCTAGTTCCTTTTCAGGCATCTATAAATTAAAATTAAGTACTATATACTTATGTTATCGTTTTTACGACCAAACGATTTATCGACTGTCAGTCTTGTGTTCTTTTGAGAATAGAGAGTTACATAAGTGATTTAAAGCAAGGGGAAATGAAATGGCTAGGAAAGGGCAATTGTCTATCGAGAAATACCAAGCGACTATGCCGGTTACTAATGAGATCGCTCAGAAGCCGCCATATTACTATCGAAATATGCGCATGATGTTTGTGACGTATCGAACGGATGAAGAGGCTGCATTGGCATGGTTACCGGAGGCGCTTGAACTTGATGAAGCAGCGTTAGTCACAATTATCATTGCTCATTATGGATTTTCTACTTTTGGCCCCTATAACGAAGCGATGATGGCCATACGGGCCCGTTTAGATGGCGAAATAGTGACTTACTACCCGGCGCTTTTTACAGACAACGAGGCACCTTTAGTTGCAGGCAGAGAAATATGGGGTTGGCCAAAAAAATTAGCAAAGGTTTCAATTAGCGATCAAAGTGAAGTCATGATGGGTACAGTAGAGCGACCCATTAATAATCGATTGCTTACAGCAACCATGCGCAATGTGACCCCCGTCGCACCTGAAGACTTTCCTTTGACAACTAATGTTTCTCTGAAAGTCATCCCTTGTGCTACGGATTCCAAAAAGCCTGCTTTAGCACAGTTGATTGGCAGTAATTTAGATCTAGTGCCTCATGTTGGTAGTAACGGCGTAGCAGATCTTTGGACAGGTCCGGGCTCAGTATGCTTTGATGCTCCCTCGGAGATAGATCCATGGTATAAGCTTCCTGTAAAAGAAATTGTAGGATGCTATTCAGGAACTTTTGATGCAGTGTTAGGTCATGGTCGGATACTGAAAGAATTGTAGGAGTCATGTTGGCTTTTGAAGCTATTTATTGATAATTCGCTGCACGGTCCTTTTTAACATTTTTGCCCAAAGTCTCGGGCTGCTAATCTGTGTTTAGTGGATAACAATATATTTCGTTTTTTGGGAATAATTTGTACTACTAGTCGATCTTTTTTTCGATCAAAGATAGTGCTTGCGAGTTCAAGCAGATGCATTGACCAGCCGTATTTCTTTTTACATGCAGCCACAACCTGCGAGAGTAGTCGGTGCTCCTCTGAGAGGAATGCGCTAGCTTCAATCCACTCGCCGAGCGGCTTGCCTTTGAAATTGCAAGGGCAGAGTCGTACAGCGCTATTATTTCTGATTCGTTTTACCTTACCACTTAACCTATTAGTGAAAGCGTAAAAAGTGTTTGAGTCGCTCGCCAATGAAATCCACCAGAGTGGAGTTTCCACCTTACTAAGGTCTCGCTTAACAGTTTCTAAATTAATATATTTATCGTGTTCTAACATATGTTCATCTCAGTTAAGATAGCCTTACAAACATACAGAGATTTTTAGGAATTAACTAATGAAAAAGTACCAGATTATATCTGATAGTGGGATAGATGATCTTCAGCTGGTTGAAGCAGACGTCCCCTCTGTTGGCGAACTAGATGTTTTAGTTAGAATGAAAGCCTCCTCCATTAATTACCGAGACTTAGCGACGATAGAAAACCCTACCCCTAGAAATATCAGCTTTCCGCTCGTTCCCAATTCTGATGGCGTGGGTGAGGTGATTGAAGTTGGAAGTAAGGTGACTAGAGTGGCAGTTGGTGATCGCGTTTGTGGTATTTTTTTTCAGTCATGGGTGGACGGTGAAATCACCAGTACTGATATGGCAAATGCACTGGGTGGAACTATTGATGGGGTGCTATCCGAGTATCGAAAATTTGATGAGAAAGGTGTAGTGAAAGTCCCTGAACATTTAACAGATACCGAAGCGTCGACTCTTCCTTGTGCTGGGGTGACTGCCTGGAATAGCTTGGTTGAAAAAGGCTCTTTGAAACCGGGTAGTAGCGTTTTATTATTAGGGACAGGTGGTGTTTCTATCATGGCACTCCAGATTTGTCAGATGCTTGGTGTGAAAGCTATCTTAACCTCATCGAGTGATGAAAAATTAATAAAAGCCAAGGCATTAGGCGCCTGGCACGTTATAAATTATAAAAGAGAGCCCAACTGGGATCTCCAAGTATTAGAAATGACTAATGGCATAGGAGTTGATCATGTTGTCGAAGTAGGTGGTGCTGGAACTTTGTCCAAGTCTATTAACTCTGTTCGCATCTCTGGTTCCATAGGATTAATAGGTATTTTGACAGGAGGGATGATCGACCCGACTTCAATACTAAGAAAGTCTCTTCATGTGCATGGAATTTATGTAGGGCATCGCCGAATGTTTGAAGATATGAACAGAGCAATTTCAGTCCATAAAATGAGACCGGTAATTGATCACTGCTACTCTATCGATACTGCTAGGGAAGCATACCATGCGATGAGAGCGGCGAAACATTTTGGGAAATTGGCTATTACACTTTGATTAGTTGTTAATGTGATCGAAAAACGGTGTTTTTGAGGGCGGGCTAAAATTTGGCGAGCAAACATAACTACTTCTATATGGCTTTGAGTTATTATTAATCGCTTTTTCAAGGTAGGAGAATTGTCAAGATATGTCGTATACAATTTCACTTTATGGCTCTGGTGGTGCACGCTCCGCAAGGTGCCGCTGGGTTCTTAACGAGCTCCAGCTGGAATATGAATATATAGAAGAGCCCGGTTTGATAGGTAGTGAAAAACTTCGTCAGCTCCATCCTCAGTCGAAAATCCCTGCTGCTGTAATTAATGGCGCTGTATTATTCGAATCATCCGCTATATGTAGCTATCTTTGTGACCTAAAGTCCGAATCAAGCCTAATTCCTTTACCTGGAACCTTACAAAGGGGGTTGCATGATCAATGGATATCCTTTGCGCAGTCCGAGGTTGAAGCATACTTGTGGAGTAATGTTAAACATAGGAGCTTATATCCTGAAGAGCGCAGAGTCCCTGGTGTTATTGAACAAAATAATATCGAGATCCAGTCGGGGCTTAAGGTTTTAAATGCTGCTCTGTCCAAATCTGATTATATTTTAGGTGATGAATTTCAGGTTACAGATATTATTTTAGGATGGACGCTCAATTGGGCAAGACGTTTAGGTGTGATGAATGACTACCCCAGACTCATGGCCTATAACAAGAGTCTTTTGCAAAGGAAGCATTGCATCCTCAATCCGGAATAATGCTATGAGGATTGAATTTTTAGTTTTTGGATTACTATGAGTAATACTTGTCTAGCTTCTGATCGAATTTGGATGAAAGAAGCAATAGCGATGGCTAAAATTGCGGCTGAGAGCAATGAAGTTCCCGTCGGAGCTGTTATGGTCGCGGATAACGAAGTTATCAGTAGAGGGCACAACGTAACGATTCGAGATAATGATCCCACTGGGCATGCTGAAGTGATAGCTATCAGAAGAGCTGCTGATGCTTTGGGCAATTACCGTATGTCTGGCGCGACTCTTTATGTGACCTTAGAGCCCTGTGCAATGTGCGCAGGAGCAATAATTCAAGCCCGTGTTTCTCGAGTTGTTTTTGGTGCTTATGATAAACGATATGGCGCTGTAGAAAGCGGTGTTGATGTCCTTTGTCACCCTTCGATGAATCATCATGCCCAATATACTGGTGGAGTAGAAATGCTAGAATGTTCTCAAATCTTGTCATCATTTTTCAAGTCACGTCGTTGAGGTTGTGTAATGGATAAATTTGAAATTTTGAATGAATCTATTAGGGAGCAATCTGAAGATTTTGGTCAAATACTACTTGAAAGAGGCTGGCGTTTTGCTACGGCTGAGTCCTGTACCGGTGGCTGGATAGCCAAAGTACTTACCTCGGTTGTAGGCAGTTCCGGTTGGTTCGAAGCGGGGCTGGTGACCTACTCTAATGAGGCAAAAATTAATTTCTTATCTGTTTCTCCCATGATAATTGAAAAACATGGGGCAGTGAGCTCCGAGACGGCAAAAGAGATGGTAGAAGGGCTTCTAAGAGCTACGGGAGTAGATATTGGTGTTTCTGTAACTGGTATAGCCGGACCTACAGGCGGGACTGCAGGTAAGCCAGTTGGGACAGTTTGGTTCGGTTTTTCGGCTTTAGGACAAGAAACAGTAACGACTTGTCTACAAATTGATGGGAGCAGGGATGTTGTCAGGGCGAAGGCTGTCAATTTTAGTCTGGCGACGCTTATAAAGATGCTTTCCTAGAAAATGTATAGATTTAACTACGAATTTGATGAACCCTTTAGTTCAATTGTGCAATAATTTAACTAACGGCCGTATAGAAATACTGAGAGAGTAACTCTCTACATAACAGAGGCATATTGAGTATGAATGATAATAAGGAAAAAGCCTTAGGGGCCGCATTGGCGCAAATCGAAAAGCAGTTTGGGACCGGCTCAATAATGCGGTTGGGGGATGAGGGCGCACTACCTGATATTGAGGTCGTTTCAACTGGATCTTTGAGCCTTGATACCGCTCTTGGTGTTGGGGGCTTGCCAAAGGGCAGAGTTGTAGAGATTTATGGGCCTGAATCATCCGGTAAGACTACTTTGACGCTTCATGTGATAGCCGAAATGCAAAAAATCGGTGGTACTGCTGCATTTGTAGATGCAGAGCACGCGCTAGATCCTCAGTATGCAGCCAAACTAGGTGTCAACACCGACAGTCTATTAGTCTCTCAGCCAGACACTGGTGAGCAGGCGCTTGAGATCACTGATATGTTGGTGCGCTCCAGTGCGGTAGATATTGTTGTCATTGACTCTGTGGCTGCACTTACCCCGAAAGCAGAGATTGAGGGCGACATGGGTGATCACCATGTGGGACTTCAGGCGAGATTAATGTCTCAAGCACTCCGTAAGCTTACGTCTAATATAAAACGCTCGAATACACTAGTTATCTTTATCAATCAGATCCGTATGAAAATTGGTGTGATGTTTGGCAGTCCAGAAACTACAACTGGAGGAAATGCGCTTAAGTTTTACTCCTCTGTTCGGTTGGATATTCGTCGGATTGGTGCTATCAAACGGGGTGATGAAATTGTTGGAAACGAGACACGTGTAAAGGTGGTGAAAAATAAGGTTGCGCCACCCTTCAAGCAGGCACTTTTTGATATCCTTTACAATGAAGGGATCTCCTTGGAGAGTGAGCTGATAGAGCTTGGTGTAGCGCATGGTTTTATGGAGAAAACAGGTGCTTGGTACAGCTATAATGGAGAACGGTTAGGGCAAGGTAAAGAAAATGTGCGACAGTTTTTAAAAGCTAACCCCACTATTAAAGAATCAATTGAAGCATCCGTGCGAGAAAAAATAATACCCGAGAAGCCTATCAAGGAAGTCTCTGAGGAGACAGAAGCTGATTGATACGTCCACCAAGTCAGCTCGAAACTGTGCGCTGGGTATATTGTCTAGGCGGGAGCATAGTCGGATAGAGTTGAGGACCAAGCTCCTTGTTAAAGAGTTTTCAGTTGAGCAGGTCGATAATGTTCTGGATGTACTTGCACACGAAGGGTTGCAAAATGATCAAAGATTTGCAGAGTCTTATATACGTTTTCGGAGTAGGCGCGGCTTTGGTTTGAGGCGCTTGCTTCAGGAGCTAGAACGACGAGGTGTATCAGCTTCGATCGCTCATCAGGCCGCAGCGGATTCGGATGTTGATTTTTATCAGGTTGCTGAGGCTGCCTGTAAAAAAAAGTTTTCTCGAAAAGCTGCAACTATATTAGAGAAATCTAAGCAGGTGAGGTTCATGCAATACAGAGGTTTTTATAGTGAAGAAGTTGACCAGGCAATTAGTATGTTGAGTGATGATGAAAACATCTGAGATCCGCCAAGTATTTCTAGATTATTTCAAGGATGAGTCTCATCAGCTTGTTGAAAGCAGTTCACTTGTTCCCGCTAATGACTCCACTTTGCTTTTTACGAATGCAGGTATGGTTCAATTTAAAGATGTTTTTCTTGGGTTAGAGGATCTTGGATATAGGCGCGCAACGTCATCTCAACGATGTGTCCGAGCTGGAGGGAAGCACAATGATCTAGATAATGTTGGTTATACGGCACGACATCACACCTTCTTTGAAATGCTCGGAAATTTTAGCTTTGGAGACTATTTTAAGAAAGAGGCAATAGCTTTTGCCTGGGACATGCTTACGAACAAGTTTGGTCTGCCTCCGGAGCGTTTGTGGATAACAGTTTATGAAGATGACCAAGAAGCATCTAATATCTGGCTAGAAGATATTGGAGTAGATCCCACTAGGTTCTCAAAATGTGGAGAGAAAGATAATTTTTGGACCATGGGGGAAACGGGGCCATGCGGACCATGCTCTGAGATTTTTTATGACCATGGGATTGAGATTCCTGGTGGACCACCTGGTAGTCCTGAAGAAGATGGCGATCGTTATGTCGAAATATGGAATCTTGTTTTCATGCAGTACGAGAGGTCTACATCGGGAGATCTGACACCCATTCCTAGGCCTTCTGTCGATACTGGTATGGGTTTAGAGCGCCTGGCAGCGGTACTTCAAGGGGTGCACAATAACTACGACATTGATTTATTTAAGAATCTGATTTCAGCAGTAAGAGTTGAGTGTCCCCTTGATGAGCCAGATAGTTCTTCTCTGAGAGTCATCGCAGATCATATTCGCTCAAGTGTTTTTCTGTGCTTAGATGGGATTAGTCCTACCAATGAAGGACGTGGTTACGTATTAAGGCGAATCATTCGTCGCGCTCTGAGGCATGGTCATAAAATAGGAATTACAGAGCCTTTTTTTCATAACTTAGTAAGTGCTCTTGCCGACGAGATGGGAGATGCGTACCCTGAGCTACGCCTGCGCGCCGGGGAGATTGGAGATACTTTAAAAGCTGAAGAATTACGTTTTGCAGAAACCTTAGCACAAGGTATGAGTATTCTAGAAACAGCTATCTCTAAGCTTAAAAGTCCTATGATCCCTGGGAATGTTATTTTTCGTTTGTATGATACCTACGGATTCCCATATGACCTGACCGCAGATATTGCTCGTGAGAGAAACCTTGTGCTAGATTCTGAAGGTTTTGATGTTGCAATGGCACAGCAAAAACAAAGAGCGCGCGAAGGTAGTCAGTTTAGAGGTAATTCAACCGAAGCAAATATCCGTGTCGGAGATCTTGCTGAGATTGGTAGCCAGCAGCTATTTTATGGTTACGACCAACTATCATCGAAAGTAAAGGTTGTTGGTTTATTCAAAGACGATGAGCCCGTTTTAGAAGTTAAAGCTGAAGCGGATGCGACGATCATACTCGATGGCACACCGTTTTATGCCGAATCCGGAGGACAGGTTGGAGATACTGGTCAGCTGGTTGTCAATGGACAGCCTGCTTTCGAGGTTAAAGATACCCAGAAACGAGCTGGAATCTTTTTGCATTCTGGAACAGTTTCCAAGGGAAAAATTTGTGTTGGTGATTCTTTAGAAGCTATGGTCGATGTTAAAAATAGAAAGTCTATTCGGAGCAATCATTCAGCGACGCACTTGTTGCATGCAGCATTACGCGAATTGCTCGGTGTACATATTGAACAGAAAGGTTCTTTGGTTGATGACATGCGATTGAGATTCGACTTTTCCCACCCGAAGCGGGTAACTAAAGAACAAATCGCTGAAATTGAGCATCTCGTCAATCGAAAAATACGTGACAATTACGAAATTATTTCTGAGGTGGTGCCATATGCAGAGGCGATCAAAAATGGTGCAATGGCGTTGTTTGGTGAAAAGTATGGGAATCAAGTTAGAGTACTATCTATGGGAAACTTCTCTACAGAGCTTTGCGGCGGGACGCATGCTTTAAGGACGGGTGATATTGGTGGGCTAAAAATCGTGTCTGAGTCTGGGGTTGCTTCTGGTGTAAGACGAATTGAATGCATAACGGGTGAAGTTTTGACTTCACACTTAGTCGAGTATGACTTTAGTCAGTTGAGAATTAGTGCTTTGGTGAAATCGAGTGTGCCAGAGATAGAAAACAAAGTTCAACAGATTCTAGAGAGAAATCGTATTCTCGAAAAGGAAGCTCAAAGTTTAAGATCTAAATTAGCAGGACAATCGAGAGCTGATTTGACGGATAATACTATTTCCGTCAACGGAGTTTTAGTTGTAGCCCATTTAATTGATGGGGCAGATTTAGAGACCTTGAGAAGCGCTTGTGATGATCTTAAATCCAACCATGACAAGTGTGTGATCATTCTAGCATCAGTAGAAAATGGGAAAATACACTTAATAGCGGGGGTCAGCAAAGCTTTTACCAAGGTTATAAAAGCTGGCGAACTTGTTAATTTTGTAGCAGCTCAAGTTGGAGGAAAAGGTGGCGGTCGTCCTGATATGGCTCAGGCTGGAGGCACCAACATTGATGCCTTACCTGGTGCTCTAGCATCCGTAGAGAGTTGGGTTAAGAAAAAAACTTCATAAACCGTTATAGTGTCCGCCCCATCTTGGGGTGTTCGATACATACTTTAACTAACTAAATGGCGAGTTATAACTCATGAGTCTCATAGTGCAGAAATTTGGTGGCACGTCGGTTGGCGATGCTGAAAGGATTAAGAATGTTGCTAGTCGCATAGCCAAGTCTTGTGCTGACGGGAATAGTATTGTCGTAGTTCTATCTGCTATGAGCGGTGAGACAGACCGATTACTGTCTTTGGCAAAGTCTATCGTCTCCGATCCCCGTGGGAGAGAAACTGACGTGCTGCTCTCCACCGGGGAGCAAGTTTCCATAGCTTTACTGTCTATGGCCTTAGAAGAGCTTGGCGTACCAGCGGTTTCCTTTACAGGGGCCCAAGTAAAAATTTTGACAGATAATGTATACAATAAAGCTAGAATTGAAGACATAGATTCTACTCGTCTTCGCGCAACACTAGATGATGGAAAAGTGGCAGTAGTCGCTGGGTTCCAAGGTGTCGATTCAGGAGGGAACATTACTACTCTTGGGCGAGGAGGATCTGACACTACAGCAGTGGCATTAGCTACGGCATTAGAAGCAGATGAATGCCAGATCTATACTGATGTCGATGGCGTTTATACGACAGATCCTAGAATCGTACCAGAGGCTAGAAGACTGAGCCAGGTCACCTATGAAGAAATGCTTGAGATGGCAAGTCTTGGGGCAAAAGTTCTGCAAATCAGAGCGGTTGAATTTGCAAGTAAATATAAAGTTAAGCTTCGCGTACTATCATCGTTTTGCGACGGCATAGGGACCTTAATAACTACGGAGGAAAATATCATGGAAGAAGCGTTGATTTCTGGGGTAACTTTGAATCGGAATGAAGCTCAAGTAATGATGGTGGGTGTGCCAGATAGACCTGGTGTCGCCAGTAGTATTTTGGGGCCGATTGCGGATGCAAACATTGAAGTTGATATGATCGTTCAAAATAGCGCTGCCGATGGAGCAACAGACTTTACATTCACAGTCAGTCGTGATGATTATGATCTTACGCTAAAGATGCTTAATGAAATCGCTGAAACTTTGAGTGCTCGTGAAGTCCGTGGAGACAGGAATATAGTAAAATTATCTATAGTTGGTGTTGGGATGCGCTCTCATGCAGGTATAGCTAGTCGAATGTTTAAGGCTCTCTCGCAAGAAAATATAAATATATTGATGATCTCCACCTCTGAAATAAAAATTTCTATTGTAGTGGATCAGAAGTATTCAGAGTTAGGTGTCAGAGTGTTACACAGTGAGTTTGATTTGAGCGAGGCATCTGGCGCGAAGTGAATTTTCTCTTTTGTCTAAGTGCTTGATTAAAAGCTAATTACTCGACAATGAAAAATATTTTTGTATGCTTTTTATTCGTGTTTTTTTTACCACTCTTCGGATGTTCAAAAGATCTAGCAGGCAATCAGAAAAATCCTTGGCACCATTGGGAGGGGACGTTTAGAAATCCTCCAAATAGTATTTCAAGAGAGGTTTCTGTTTTTGATAGGCTGAAGTTTTTTTCGTCACTTTTACTTGCGCGTAATGGTTCCCTGGAACTTGGGGCATTAGAGGAGCATGTTTTAGGAAGTGAAGAGGCTTTATCGCAGCTTGCAGCATCTGCGGAGTCTAATTCAATTACTTGGATAGGGCACTCGACTTTTCTAGTGAGAATTAATGGGTTAACTATACTAACTGATCCCATTTTCTCAGATCGCGCATCTCCTCTATCCTTTGCTGGGCCTAAAAGAAGAGCCCTACTCAATATCAATATAAAGAATTTGCCATTAATAGACGTTGTTATAGTTTCACATAGTCATTACGACCATTTAGACACCAGAACTTTAGATGCTTTGCCTGGGAAAGAAAGTATGACGGCTGTTGTACCTTTAGGTCTTGGGAAATTCTTCACAGACCGAGGTTTCGTTGATGTGCGGGAAGTTGATTGGTATGACGAAGTCATAGTCGACACGCTTAAAGTTACAGCCTATCCAGCAGTACATTGGTCTAACCGTACACCGTTTGATGTCAACGAAACGCTTTGGATGTCTTATGGCTTCAGTAGTGGGGGCACGTCTATTTTTCATACTGGCGATACAGATATACATGAGGCTGTGTTTTTGGAGGTTGGTGAACATATGTCTAAAAATCACAATGGGTGTGATATCGGTTTGATGAGTATTGGTGCATATTCCCCTGAGTCCTTTATGAAAGGGGCTCATATGACTCCTGAATCTGGTGTCAAACTAGGTCGTCAAATAGGTTGCTCCCGGCTAATTCCTATGCATTGGGGAACTTTCAGGCTGTCGCTAGAACCATTTTTTGAGCCACGTAATCGTTTTCAAAAAGCCGCAGGATCGCAAGCACATGCCATGCGAATCGGGGAAACTCTTCTCATAGACTAGTTAGCCTTAGCGACATGACCTGTCTAATGGCTTCTGAAAAGCACAATCTGTCTACATAGCTACATAGCTACATAG
>DGOV01000058.1 GCA_002390205.1 Proteobacteria bacterium UBA4457
AAATACCCTTGGCAAATCTCGCAGTCCAGCGAGCCTAGCCAATTATACGTTTCCTCATCCTCCACGCCTTCTGCAACAACTTCCAACCCCAGACTGTGGCCCAAATCGATTGTTATTCGCGATATCGCTGCTGCCTCTTTATCTGAAATCGCACCCATGACAAAAGATTTGTCAACCTTGAGTTCATTGAATGGCATTCTATAGAGCTGAACAAGCGAGGAAAAACCGGTTCCAAAATCATCAAGCGATAGGCGAATATTCTTGAGCCGTAAACGAGTGAGTATATCCATGGTTGATGAAGGATCTTCCATCGCTGCACTTTCTGTAATTTCCAAAATGAGGCGATGCGGATTAAATTGATACTGCCTCAGAAGTTGTTCTATTTGGTCAGGAAGATCTAAATCACTTAGCAACTTAGCAGAGATATTGACAGAGAGATTTATGTTGGTGCCGTTTTTCTCTAGCACTTTAAATTGTTCAACTGCCTTTTTTAAAACAAAGAACGTTAAAGACCGGATAAGATCTAGATCATCTTCGGCGATTGGAATAAAACTGTCTGGCATTAATAAGCCATAGTATGGATGTTGCCACCGCACAAGCGCCTCAGCGCCACTAATCTTTCCTGTCTTAAAACAAATCTGCGGCTGGTAGTGAACAACTAACTCATTGCGATCGATTGCTTCAAGCAGATCAACGCCTGTAATAGTTGCCACAGACTCGACGCTTATCTCTTCCTGATGGAAATTTTTGATAAGCACCCTCTCTAGGTCAACTATATTCATCGGCTTGGAGAGGGTGCCGACCATCTGTAAACTCAAAGATTGTCCGAATTTTATCGCAGTCTCCATCACACTCTTATCCATACCGCTCATCAGAATAATTGCAGCCTTACAATCATTCTCAGCCAACTTGCGAAGGAGCTCCACACCATCAAGTCGCGGCATCTGCAAATCCAGAAATATAATATTGGGCTGGTAACGCAAGTATGTGGATTCAAACAAGTCCGGATTATCGATGACGGAGGTATCAACTCGCAACTTGTTCGCCACACGCTGAACAATTCGACCTATTCTTGCATCGTCGTCAATGACCAACACACGGTTTTTTGACATGAAGCTATCCTTAGCAATTTTTCAAAAGCTTCTCTGCATGAGAAATGACAAAGCCTCTAACGTAATGTCTATGCTTCGCGGAACACAATACGAGATTCTTATCTAGATCATTCGTTGTCATTGTAGCGTCTCGGCTTCAGTTAAATTGTCATTTCGCAGACTGTTTTACGGCGCGATGCCTTTCTTGCAGTTTAGACACACCCAGTTTTCCAGCATCGTACTTTTTCCTCGACAATGCTTCATCGGTATTTACTTATTTTCAAAGAGTGCCGTACTCACCTTTTTCGCAAGCGCTTCTATTGTGTAGGGCTTTCTTAACAGGGGGAAGGAAGATTCGTGTTCCCCTACCTCTGTCCTTCTTTTGGTAAATCCTGAGGTAAGAACCACTTTTATCAATGGATGATTTTTCTTGATCCATAGCCCCAGCATTTGACCATCAATATCACCCGGCATTAGCACATCACTAAACACCAAATCTATTTTTTGTCCCGAATCTATCATCGTTTTTGCCATGCTTGCATTATTTGCTTCTAGCGTCCGGTAGCCTAGCCTTTGCAGGTCACGCAATGTTACTCTTAGAACACGCGGTTCATCTTCCACCACGAGTATTACTTCTGAATCCGCGAACGCTAATTTTTTTTCGTCTCCACTAGACCGATCTTGTTCCATGTATTGTGCTTCGGGGAAATACATTGAAACTTTCGTTCCTTCACCGATTTTGCTGCGGACAACACACTGCCCGCTAGATTGCTGAATAAAACCATAAACCATGCTTAGGCCAAGCCCGCTACCTTTACCTATTTCTTTTGTTGTAAAAAAAGGCTCAAAAACTCGTACTAGATCCTCTTCCACTATTCCTACTCCGGTATCCTCTACACTGACTACGACGTAGTCACCCGGATTAAGCATAACTCCTGCTTGATTTTTTTCTTTAAGGTGTGCCAGCTCCGAGCAGTGGTACCGTTCAGATCGTAGTGTAATATTGCCGCCGTCTGACATGGCGTCTCTGGCGTTTATCGCAAGATTAAGTAGTGCATTTTCTAATTGTGCGGTATCGACATTGATATACAGCGCTTCTTCAGACAGCTCGGTTTGCAACTCATTTGCCTTTCCCAACGTTCTCGACAAGAATCGCGAGAAATTGTCGATAGCCTCATTCGCGTTTTTTAACTCTGGCTTTAAACCTCGATTGCGTGAAAATGCCAGCAGACGCGCCGTGAGTTCCGCGGCATCAGTTGCGGCCGACATCGCGTCATCGAAAAGCTCCGTAATATCGTCACTGACGTTACCGATATCTTGCTGTAAGAATCTTAGATTACCGTCGATAACACTGAGAAGATTATTGAAGTCATGGGCAATTCCTCCGGTTAACTGTCCAACACTTTCCATCTTACTCGCTTGATTTAATGCTGCTTGTTTTTGCCTAAGCTCAGTAATATCTTGCCCAACACCGATGACCCCGGTAATCACTCCGTCCACGTCGCGCCTAGTAGTCGCATTCAAAAGCACATCAACTCGCCGACTTGCTTTCGTATACAGCGGAAACTCGTAGTTGGCTGTCTCATGGCCATGCAGCGCATTATCAAGCACTTGCTTCACCGGTGCTTTGTATTCATCGGTGATAAACTCAGACACTAGGTCTTTGCCTAGCACTTCTACTTTGGTAAAACCGGTAATCTTTTCGGATGCCTGGTTCCATTCATTCACTAATCCACGCGAGTCAATCCCAAATATTGGCGCGTTCGCGGTATCGACAAACAGCGTCAGCTCGTGAGCGGTTCTTAGCGCCTGTGCTTGAGCCTGCTTTACATCAGTAACATCACGCACTACACCGTTAAACTTGCGTCTTCCTTCGAGGTACATCTCACTAACAGTGATGGAAAGAGAAAAGATAGTGCCATCTCTTTTTTTACCTTCGACCTCTCGC
>DGOV01000081.1 GCA_002390205.1 Proteobacteria bacterium UBA4457
AAAAGAACAAGCAGTCCCATAATCAACTCACCGATTATTTCTCCAGTCATGGTAGAGCAGCTATTTAGAAACTAAGTTCAATTAAACCGAACAAGTGGATAGAAACAATGATTGTTCGACATTGGTTAAACGCTTTGCTAAACATCCACTTTCAGCAGGGAAATTTTAGTTAGTCATTTGGCAGCGCATCTACGAGACGATTGCAGGTGCTATGGGGTAGCTGTTGGCGCACGAAGGGAGGTCTTCGTTGTTGCCATTGGTGATGAGTCCTACGAATGTCTAAGAAGTTAGGACCTCTCAAAGAGCCTCCTCCACCGAGCGCAATTCACATTGCCAGCTCCCGAGCAAATTTTCAGAGTAATAGTCTCTTTTAGTCAATGTGAGGGTGCGTCTGGAAAGATTTGCGGTTAGCAGATGCCCTCTATTGTCTACTAAAAATAACTCTTCCGAACTAAGCCGATGGACATTAAAAATGGTTAGTTCCAAATCCTCAAAATAAGCATAGCCTTCCTCGGCATCGACTTTTTTCTCATAAATATGCCCATTTTCTGAATTTGTAAAAGGTATAAATTCAATCCGATACTCTTGATCCAAACCATCGCAGTAAAGGTCAACTTGCAGTGTATTCATGTAGTAATTCCATGCCGCTGCACCTAGCACTAAGATAAGAATCAGCCCATATAAACCATTCTCTAAACTAATGACTAGCTTACTTTTTCTTTCAGCTTCCTCTTTGCTTGAAATAACGAATAAATAGCATCCCCACAGCGATAAAAAGCCGCCCACTAGAATTAAAGCCCAGACAACACTCACATTGGTTAGCAGCGGATGCAGCGTATTGCCGTCCCCAAAGTATGCGAAGAGACCTATCCCGAGCATCAAAGCAGAAACTTGAGAGAGAATGATGGCAAAACCTCTTCTTGTCTTAAGTTTATCTATCGAATCCACGTTTTTTTTCCTTAGAGTAATCGGGTCAACCTTTGGAAGCTCAGCTTCTTCTAAGCTATGGCGCTACCAAAATGCAATCATTGTTCGACAGTGGTTAAAAGCTTGGCTCAACATCCGCTGCAAGTAGAGAGGTTTTAGGATGTCACTCCGCAGAGCCTCTACGAGACGATTGCAGGTGCTGCGGGCTAGCTGTTGGGGCACGGGGAGGAAGTCTGCCGCCAGTTATTAGTTGTAGTCCCACCCAGACACAAAAGAAGACCGGTTTAAAAAGGATTGTATGGCTACTGGTCCTAAAAAGCGTAAATCGCCGAGCACTCAAATCTCTTAACAATTTTCAACAGCTTTTAAACGCTTATTGCTCTGAACTTAATTCTCTCTTTATTCGGATCTGGAGAATACGCTGCAATTATTAATCAGACGGGTTGGTGGAACTTGAGAATTTATCGCATCAAAGCGCTTAGCGCAGCTGTTGAGTGTTGTATAGTACTAAGT
The DNA here is from genome assembly GCA_002390205.1 of Proteobacteria bacterium UBA4457. Taxonomy (GTDB): domain Bacteria; phylum Pseudomonadota; class Gammaproteobacteria; genus UBA4457. Next base: position 1,441 of record DGOV01000081.1, read on the forward strand.
TGTAGTGGTTATCTTTGGATAACCTATACGTCCTTGTGAGAACGCAGCTCCTCGGTGCCGCTTGCAAGCACGATGATTTCATCAATTTTTCTGTTTTCAGGCTTAGCTCTGGAGGAGTGTCTGCTCGAGTAGGATTCAATCGATAAGGCGCTTAATCTCGTTGAATCTTGCGCCCCGCCGACTGTCCTCTCTGTCGGTTGCAGGGAGTTTAGGAGCAGAATTAATCGCAAATAATTCATCGAAATGAATCAAATGGACACATCCTGTTGTACCTTGAAAGGCATGCTGTCAGACTAGATAGAAAGTGGTGGTTACAAACTAAGGTCGTCAAATTGTGAATAAATTTATCATTATCGGCATCGTTGTCGCTGTATTGCTCATCGGTGGTGGCATTGGAGCCTATTATTATTTGGGGATGAATGATGCCTCGGCATCCGAGGGGCCAAAGGTGGATAAACGGCCGTTTCTTTATATAGAAGTGCCACCGGTTGTCGCCAACTTTGACGTGAAAGGTAAGATGCGTTACCTGCAAATTACTGTGAGCTTACAAACGCGTGATACGCCTTCAAGCGTCGCCTTTAAAGCAAATCTACCTCTGATTCAAAGCGAGCTGCTTACGTTGATGCAGACCAGTCAGTTCGATGAGATTAATTCGATTGATGGCAAATCGGCGTTTATCAAGCAGATAGAGGCGAGCGTGAAGCGATTGTTTAAAAATAGTAAAGACCCGATTGAACTGGAACAAGCAATGCTGACTGGATTTGTTGTCCAGTAAACGGATTTGGTTCGTCCGCAAACGCGGTTTCGTAACAGAAGCTCGGTTCTAAGATCTTTTTCCTTGGCTTAAATGCCTGTCTTACGACAGCCCTCAGGGTCTGCTCTGGGGAAGCTTTGAGAAACGGTCGGTCCGAGCACAGCCATTCATCAAACATGGCGCAGTCATAACCCAAATTAAAATTACAGGTGCCGCGGGTGTCTGTAGGATCATTAAAATCTCGAAATGACTAAAAACTCCGTCTTAAGTATCAGATTCTGGGACAAGTCTTAGGGGCTAAACCTTTCATTACTCGGTGGCGGTTCGGTAACCCGGCTGATGTTGAAGGCCGTCGTTGCTGGACTTTGATCGCCAACAAGGAGACCTTCGGCCTGCAGCGGGGTTGAGGCGATGCGCTTGTCCGTTCTTAAGTGAGTCCATCGAATTTCTTCTACGTTCTTCTGTTAAGATGCGTGAAAGGGAGACTAGAAGTTTTTCGTTGTGCGTTACGGTGTTTCTTAACGGCATCGAGCTCTAGCAGGGGATTAATAAGAGGGTTGTTACGATGATTTCTCAGGTTCACGAGAAGCAAGTTTGAGCGAACTTTCTGACGCTCAGCTGCTATTGGCTCGACAACCCATCTTTGATGTCAACATCGAAGTGGTGGCCTACGAACTCTTGTTTCGAGAATTCGATGCCGAGCAGGCGAATGTAACCGACGGGGATCGAGCAACGTCTGCGGTTCTGGTGAACGCGCTGACGAATCTTGACCTATCCCAACTGGTGGGCGAGGGTCAGGCCTTTGTTAATTTCACTGCGAACTTGCTAGAAGTTGATTTGCCA
>DGOV01000129.1 GCA_002390205.1 Proteobacteria bacterium UBA4457
GCAATGCTTTTGGTAACCGAAAGCGCACCTCCAGAGAAACGTGGTTGGTACGGAGCCTACGCTCAAGCGGGCGCACCTATTGGAGTTATTCTAGCTAATTTGGCGTTTCTTGGTGTGAGTGGTGGGTTGAGTGAGGAAGCCTTCATGGATTGGGGTTGGCGGATCCCGTTCATCGCCAGTATTCTATTGATTCTTGTTAGCTTGTATGTCCAATTAAATCTTGAAGACACAGAGGCATTTAAAAAATTAGCAGCTAGCCAAGATAAAGATTTGAGCACAGATAAAGTGGTTGAGAGGTCACCTATCATTGAGGTGCTATCCCGTCATCCTGGTCGAATCTTTCTTGCCGCTGGGGCGTTTCTTTCTATTCAGGTGACATTCTATATCTTAATAGCTTTCATTATGGCCTATGGTGTCAACTCACCCTCAGTCATGCTTTCTCGAGACACGATGCTCGCTTCTGTACTTATTGCGGCTCTTATCATGGTTCCCGCTCAGTTTTGGGCGGCTGGGTTATCGGATAGAATAGGACGTAAGCGAGTCTATCTCTGGGGCGCAGCTCTATCAGGTATCTGGGCCTTTGCTTTGTTCCCACTGGTGGATACTGGTAACGTCTGCATTGTTACTGGGGCGATTAGTCTGGGCCTTATTTTTATCGGTCTTCAATATGGTCCTCAGGCTGCTTTTTTTACTGAGCTCTTTAGTACCGAGGTCCGCTATTCAGGAGCATCTTTGGGGTATCAAATAGGTGCCATTCTCGGAGGAGCACTTGCTCCTACCATCGCAGTAATGCTGTGGAATACCTATGGTATTTTTTACGTTTCGGTTTATATGGCAGTAGCGGCTGTGGCGACGATAGTTTGTGTATCGTTACTCTCAGAAACATCTGGCAGTGATTTAGAGTAAGTAAATTCAGGAAGCCTACGTATGGAGCCTTATGGTTTGGCTACCGCGGAGAAGATTTGTCTTGTTGCGCCTCATAATGCCTCAGAAGGGCTTTTCCAGAGCTCGCGATAACGACCGCAACCACAAAAGGAGCCCAACTCTCACCGTAAAATGAGGCTTGGAAAAATAAGACAACGCCCACAAACGACCCAATTATCCACATTGAGCCAAACACACTATCTGCAGATTTAATATTCATTAATTTTGTTATTATTTTCATAACTTTATCCTCTGCATCGTTTCGTCTGCTTGGAAGTGCATGATACCAACCATTAAATCAGAAATGGCTAGAAGCGCAAGCTGAGCTGAGGGCAGCAAAAATGGGCTAAGGATGGTTGATACCGCACTGATGCTGCTCTAATAGAGCCAAAATGGCTGACAACTGAGGCGTCTTGGTCAAGCGTATATCCTGATCATGATCTACACTATATCCATAATCCACTTTGTTTCGTGGGGAACACGAAATCATTTGAGTTAATGGTGAAACTATGAAAAGGATCATACTTACATCACTTATCCTATTTTTGACTACGGATATGGTTTGGGCAACTGTTACACCATCCCCCTCAGATAGCCGAACTGTGTTTGGACCTCGACCTCTATTCGCTGCAGGCGGTGCAACAAAAGTCATTGTCGACGATTTTGGTTACATCGATTACACGCTGACTGATCAATCTCGCTCAATAATCAAGAGCAGCATATCGGACTGGAGAAGCCAAGGAATACACTACGGGGCTTATTATGGATTGGGCGGCTCAGAAACTAGCGCGGCAGATGATCCTGCAATACTGGACGTAGCCCGCGTCGTTAACCTTGATGGAACACTCGAGAGTAAATTCTCGTTTACTCGGCAGGGGCAACTCGATTATCTACTCGCCTCAGGGAAACTCGCCATCGATCTGGGGTCGAGCTATTTGTTCATGGATGGTGGCTCACCGAACCTCATTAACTCGTCTTTCGATTCCGAAACATTAAGTAATTTCAATACCTATCTGGGAGATACTTACACGCCTGCCGAACTATTAAATCTCGGCGTTTCAGACATCACTAGCTTTGATTATGGGCAGTACTTACGAGATGCAGGCTACACCAACTCTGACAGCATCTATAACTCACCCCCAAGTGACGATCTATCTAAAGCGTGGCTCAAACACATGCGCAAAGTTGAGCGTACTTTTTTTACCCAATGGACCAGCCAACTTCGGGAATACGGTTCTGAAAATTACGATCGAGCTATTTACCTCGGTGCGAATAGGTCCACGGGCTCTCGTCAATGGGCCAATATCGATTTATTTGATTATGGGATAGCCGAAACATTCCTGGATGCACTCGGATGGCCCTATCGAAATTTAGTCCCCGTATACAAAACCATTGATAATTTTGATAGGCGATTCTGGTCTTGGAACTTTCCTTCGAATACTAATTTTGAATCGGGAGATGCTAATGCACTTGGTTTCGGAATGCCTCTGGGTGCTGATGAAGCCGAAAAATTATTTTTTGCTGAAACATTCAGCGCTGGGGCTCTCGTACAAAATGGTATAAATTGGGTTGATTTCCATCGAAACGACAAACGAATCGATGCGATACGTTCATTTCTCCAATTCCCGGCACGAAACTCATCCTTGTTCAATCTAAATACATTTGGCCAGTTTGCAATCTTATTAAGTGAAATAGGAGAGGTCGAAGATGTAGGGTCCACGAACCCATCCTTTAACGGAGCATCTTACCTGATGTCGGACCTGCAATGGACGTACGATGTTTTGTTCGCTGCACATCCTGATCGAAGAGATGGTTCCGATTTACTGACGTTAGAGAAACTACAGAAATACGACGCGGTCCTATTGCCAAACTCCCGCTATCTATCAGACAGTCAAATAGTGATATTGACGGAGTATACCAATGCGGGAGGGACCCTAATAGGATTTGGTAGAGTTGGCGATCAGGATGACAGCGGAGTGCCGAGAGGCCCGACACGCAGTTTTGATGATTATTTTGAACAAAACTTAATTAGCGAACTGGGGGCAGGAAAAATCATTGCATTTTCAACGGACATAGGTAAGTCCTACTACGATAATGCGGCAAACGAAACGACAAAAACAAGTCTACGAGAATCGTTCACAAATATCGTTGATAGCCAGGTCACTCCAGACCTCTCTCTAACCTATACCGGTTCAGGTAGTGGTCCTGGAGAATCACCAGATGTTTTTGTAAACCGATTCAAGTCCGACGACGGTTCTTGGGTTGTACACTTCGTCAACCGCAACATGGAAACAGATGAGAGTGGATCATCAGCGCAGAAGATCTCCAACCTATTAAGCACAGAAATTACTACGCTCCTTCCTTCGGCATATGACGACGGTAGCGCTGTGGTTTCATTTATCGACGCAGACGCTTCAGAAGTAACAACACTTTCATACGAGGTTAACGGATCAAACATTGTTTTCAATCTGCCGGATTTTTCACTATGGTCAGTCGTACAAATCGGATCAGCAATGAATTCATCAACATCCATAGACGATTTGCCGCATTCAACGCCAGGAACCGAGGGTCAGACACGAACGGACGACAGAGACGAGGATGGGGAAATACGCTATGACTATTGGTATTGGAAAGGCGGCAACCACGGAACGGTCCCGTTTGATGTTCCATTCGTAGCAACCGATGATCTTGGATTAAAGTCGATCAGTCTTTATTACCGATTTAGTGCGGATCGAACCGAATGGAGCGACTGGACACTTATCGATTCAACCGAAATTTCTGGAAAAGTGGCCAGCGGTAATTTTTCTTTCGATGCACCTAATGGGGAGGGCCACTACGAGTTTTCTAGCGAAGCTATAGATTCATCAGATCAGGTGGAGGTTGTTACGCCTTGGAATGAACAAGCATTCGGAGTTGATCAGACCGCTCCAATTCCACCTGAATCTATAACATCGACCGGTGGTCAGCAAAATGGTTTTTGGACCACTGATCTATCCGATCTAAACTTTAGTTGGAGCTCATCAAGTGACAATTTGTCCGGCGTAAATCAGTATCAGGTCAGTATTACTGGCGTTAATGGATCGGCCATCGTTCTTGAAAATATAATGTCTGGAGAAACATGGACTCCTAACACCAGTGATTTGGTGTCTGGAAATACATACAAATTTAGGTTACGAGTTTCAGATAACGGGGGAAACTGGAATAGCGGGCATGACGTATTCGATCTTCTTTATGGTGAATCTCCAGTGGCAGATGTGATCAATCCTGCCGTAGCTGCAAGCGATAGTAAGCTCACAATTTCTTGGGTAAATCCTGATGACTCAAATTATGTTGGAGCAAGAGTGGATGTCAGACCGACGGATGAACCCTATGCTTCTTGGATACAATCTGGAGTTGTGGGTAAGGATCAGCAAGGTGAAGTGAGTGTCCCGCAATTGATCAATGGAGTTGCGTATCAAGTTCGAGTGATCGCTTTTGCAGCAAATAATAAGTACGGAAATTATGTGACATTATCTAGTACGTACACTCCAGACGTGGATTCTGATGGAGATGGCGTAAGTGATAGTGCCGATGCTTTTCCTGAAGATGCGACTGAGACAGTTGATACTGATGGTGACGGTATTGGTAACAATGCTGATGCCGATGATGATAACGATGGACTTTCAGATGCCGATGAGAGCGAGCTGGGTACTGACCCACTTTTAATTGATACTGATAGTGATGGTGTTAATGATCTTGAAGATGAGTACCCTCTGGACCTTAATGAGTCTGCCGATACTGATGGTGACGGGGT
>DGOV01000142.1 GCA_002390205.1 Proteobacteria bacterium UBA4457
TACGGGAAACCGCTGTTCAATGAACTCGGCTGGAAGGTTTTTCGAATAAGGAACCAAATCAACTGCATCAGTACCGTCCCCTTGAGGGCGAGCTCCCGATCCAGCACCAAATATTTCGCGCATTAAAAACAGTTTCCCTGACGGGTCTGTTCCATAGAGCCCATATATTTGTATACACTGCATATCAGCGACAACTTGACCATCAAATGCTTTCGCAAGAGCAACCGTATAGGCACTTATCATTCGCAACATACATGTCATCCTGGATACCACAGGTGCTGGGAATTCCGAGCTTAGAATGGTTCGCTTTGGAATACGGCAACGAAAAACATCAGTAACGCCTTCATTAATGATAATCCCAGGAATTTGAGCTTTGAAGAACGCTCCTAGCCATTTGGAGTAATGTCGACCATCAAGTGGCCAATTAATAGGGCCTTTCGCCTGAGGACTTGTGCCTTCAAAATCAAGCACCATCTTGTCTTTGTATTTCCGCATTGTAATTTTAAGCTTGACCGGCTCATCCAGTGTCAGCCCATCATTCTCAATAAAATCTTCTCCAATGAATTCGCCCTCTGGAAAAAAAGGCAACCCTTTTTCGCGCACGACTTCCGCGCAACGTTCAATGATTTCATAAAACGCACCTTCAACTTCGTCAGTTCCGAATCGCTCACACAACTCAACGACACGACGACGAATAATTTCATTTGCGCCCACAAATGCATCTATATCCCCGCGTAAATCTTCAGGGAAACGAGAATTACGCAATATGATGTCGTAAACTCCATCATTAAGCATACCCGCCGTATAAAGTTTAACAGGTGGGCACATCGTGCCTTCTTCAAAAATACTTTCAGAGGTATTTGGCCACGAACCCGCCATGCGTCCTCCTACATCGCTTACGTGGCCAAAAATCTGTGCAAATCCGATAAGACGATCTTGCACGAAGATTGGAGTAACCACACAATAATCAGGTAGATGTCCAATCGTCCCAGCGGACTCATAGACGTCATTATAGATAAAAACATCTCCTTCATTAATGTCACTTATGGGGAATTTCATTCGTATGGGATCAGCTGTAGCCGCCCATGAAACTCGTGATACAGAAAGACAGTCCAGAGTATTTAGAGAGGCTCGATAGTCATGCTGCTCTCTTATAATCGTGGACCGAGCAGTCCGTTCAACTGCAGCTTCTGCCTCCATGACTGCGGCTTCTATCCCACCATCCACAATATCTACTAAAATTGGGTCGAGTGTTTCTCGGGTTACTTTTATTTTAGAGAGATAAGACGCATCTGCTTCTACCAAACCGTAACGAAACGGTGCATAGTCAGCAAAGGCGGTCTCCTCATCTTCTTTATCAAAATAAGACTGCGGCAGATTTGGCTCAGATGCCATGCTATTACTCCTTCTAAACTAGTCTTCGTGACGACTTAAAACCAGACATCCCCATTCATCTAATCGCGCCACCCAATCTGGGTTAAGAACCGTAGTCGAATCGTATTGCTCTATAATTGCTGGGCCTATGATCTCGTTGCCTGCCACTAGTAACTCTCGGGAAAAAATAGGGCACTCGACACGCCCTTGAGTTTGCGGGAAATAGACTTGAGACTTTCCACGCATCGCTTGTACAGGCGATTTTCCGGCAATTTTCTGTTTCCGAATTTTGGGCCTTTCTAACAAACCTAGACCTGTGACGCCCACATTCACGAGCTCTACAAGCTCTCTACCCTCATAGGAATAGCCATACAAGTCCTGGTGAGAGCAATGAAAGTCACTGATGGCTTGTTGTAATTTATCTTCGGTAGAACTCTTATCGTTTAGAAAAGGCAGCCTTACTTCATAAGCTTGGCCTCCATATCGCATGTCGACAAAGTGCTGCAGCTCAATATTATCCGAGTTGAAACCTTCGCTGAAAAGGTTCTCTTTTACTCTGGTCTGTAGCTCCAAAAAATGCTGTTCAAGAGCAGCCGCGCTAAATTTGTCTTCTCGTTGCACCGCTGTATGAACAGCATCAATCCTTACATCAGTTAGTAGCAACCCATACGCTGACGTAACTCCAGGACTGGGAGGAATCACCACTTTTTTCATCCCTAACCAATCAGCCAAGTAGCATGCATGCAAAGGTCCAGCGCCCCCAAATGCAATCAGAGCGTAGTCTCGTGGATCTCTCCCTCGTTTCACTGAAACTGTCCTGATCCCAGCCGCCATATTTTCTATAGCAATCCGAAGTATTCCATCAGCAGCATCCGTCAAATTAAGACCGAGAGGTTCTGCAATCGTTTTGATAGCAGTTTCGGATCTTGCATAATCTAGGCTCACATCACCCCCTGCTAAGGCGGTCGTCAAACGACCCAAAACTGCGTTAGCATCAGTAACAGTAGGTAATTCCCCACCACGCCCATAGCACGCAGGCCCTGGCAAGGCTCCCGCACTCTCAGGCCCCACTTTCAAACTCCGTCCTCCTGCTAACCAAGCGATAGAGCCCCCACCAGCGCCAACTGTATGCATATCGATCATTGGGGTTTTTACATCATAAATGTCTACTCGCCCTTCTGTTAGCATCCTTGGCTGACCTCCTTCTACAAGACAGATATCAGCCGATGTACCCCCGACATCAAAACAAATTACATCCTCAAATCCGCTCAGCTTTCCAAAGTGACAAGCAGCTATTACTCCTGCAGCAGGACCAGATAAAGCAGCTGTAATTGGTTGACGAGAGATCTCCTCCGCTTTAGCGAGCCCCCCACTTGATCTCATAATATAAAAAGGCGCAGTTATTTTTTTGTCGGCTAACTCAGCACTCAATTTTTCATGATAATTTGATAATAGAGGCATCAATGCTGTATTCAGACAAGTCGTATTAGTTCTTTCGTATTCCCGATACTCTCGCAATATATCAGAAGAAATGGAGATGAAGCACTCAGGGTAAACCTCTCTAATAAATTCCCTCACCTGCCGCTCATGAGAAGGGTCGCGATAAGAATGAAGTAACGATACAGCAATCGCAGAAACTCCAAGCCTACGAAATTCGAGGGCCACTGCTCGAACTTCATCCCCGTTAATCGGTGTGAGCTCTTTTCCTTCAACATTGATTCGACCAATGACTTCTCTTACGAGTTCTAAAGGCACGACTCTCTCCGGCTTCACCCACCAAGTTATATCTCCGAATTCTCCTGGAACCGTTTGCCTAGCAACTTCTAGTTGCTCACGATAACCGACAGTAGTCACCAAACCAATTTTAGAATAGCGTCTTTGAAGTATTGCATTGGTTGCGACCGTAGTGCCGTGAAAAACCGCAGCGACGTCACTGGACAAAACACCACCAAGTTCAGTGATTTTCTCTATCCCTTCGATAAATCCACGCGATGGATCTTCCGGAGTGGTAGGAACTTTCATAAGGTGCACTTCCCCAGAGCCTTCCTCCAACGCCACCACATCAGTAAAAGTTCCACCGATATCTACTGCTAACCGCCAAGCCATAGCTTACCCCCCCCTATTTTCGTGACCACGATCGACTCTATACTTTGGCCAAACAGACAAAGCTAGAAACATCGACAGATACCTATTTATAATGCCGTGCAAAACGAGTCTCGGCAAGCACTGAAAAACTCTTAAAGCGTGGTAGTTGACAACGATCAGCTAAAAATAGAACCATGCCTGTTATCTACAATTAGTCAAGAACAACGAAAGGGCAACAAAAAATGTCAGAATGGTTCGAAAAAAGAACGTTAGGCCAAACGACTAAAGAAGCAGCGAAAAAATGGGGAAACCGCGAAGCACTGGTTTTTGGAGAAAGCAGGTGGACATGGTTAGAGTTTGAGGCCGGTATTTCAGCTGCAGCAAAAGGCCTAATCTCTCTGGGCGTAGAACCTGGAGAGAAAGTTGCCCTTTGGATGAATAACAAACCAGAGTGGCTTTTCTTGATGTATGCGGTTGCCAAAGTTGGTGGAGTCTTAGTGCCTTTAAATACACGGTATCGTAGCGATGACATAAGATATGTGCTCTCTCAATCCAACACTGGAACTCTTTTATCAGATGATAGATCCGGTCCAGTAAGCTACCTAGAAATGATCAAAGAAGTCATACCAAATCCTGAGTCTCTTAAAGATGGGATCAGTGAATTTCCAGACCTTCGCAGAATTGTTTTCGTAGGTACAGAGCATTACGGTGATACAAGCTTATGGACGGAAGTTCTAACTTCTGGAGAAAAAATCACAGATGAACAGCTCCAAGAACGCGAGTCACAAGTAGCACCAGATGATCTAATGCTGATAGGTTACACATCAGGGACTACGGGCGATCCCAAAGGAGTAATGCATAACCATACCAACATACGAAACTGTATGGAAAGAGCTTCGATTCTTGGGATTACTTTTACAGATATTCATATCAATTATCTACCTATGTTCCACATCTATGCACTGTCAGAAATAATGATGATAGGCGCTCTAACAGGTGCAAAACAGATCTTAATGGAAAGCTTTGATGCTAGCAAAGCCCTTGCCTTAATCGAAAAAGAGAAGGTGACTTTAGCCCATGGGTTTGATACTCACTGGAAAGATTTACTAGACGCACAAAGCAACATACAAGCAGATGTTTCCACACTCCGATTAGGAACTTTGCCTGCAGGGACTGAGGCAACTATCCCTGTTGCCGAAGTGGTTCAAGATGTCTTCTGCCCTACGGTGTCTGGGTTTGGCATGACAGAGATTTGGGCATTTGCAGCTCTCTCATTCCCAACCGACACCCGCGAGCAAAGAATCTATGCATCTGGCTACCCCATGAGCGACATTAGTTTCAAAGTAGTCAACCCCGAGAGTGGTATCACAGTGGAACCAGATGAATCGGGCGAGCTCAGAGTGAAAGGTTATACCCTAATGCAAGGCTATTATAAAAAGCCCCAAGCTACTGCAGAAAGCTTTACTGGCGATGGTTGGTTTAAAACAGGGGACACCGCAAAGATCAGGGGAGATGGTCGTTTAATTTTTTTGGGTAGATATAAAGATATGCTTAAAGTAGGTGGAGAAAATGTCTCTCCTGCAGAAGTAGAAGCACACCTATTGAAGATTCCTGGGATTCAAGCAACGTCGGTAGTTGCTTATCCAGATCAACGCCTTCATGAGGTAGGCGTAGCATTTACGATATTGGAAACGGATATCATGCTTGCTCCCGACGAGATCATCGGGTTTTTGAAAGGTAAAATTGCCAGCTTCAAAATACCCCACCATATTATTTTTGTGCAGGAATTTCCAATGACCTCTTCCGGAAAAGTACAGAAAGCGAAGCTAAGAAAGCAAGCTGTGGATATTCTGGGGTAACGTCGCGATGCTTAGCTACTGATTTTCGGGGGGGCGAAAGACACAAGAAAGTTACCACTAACCGATGGGTAATATGTCTGAGTCTGGCTGATGTGATCTAATTATCAAATTCCCGCTTTCATCTGTACTTGCTTTCCAATTAGGCGGCAAGACAATGGTCGCACTTTCTTGTTCAATAAGTGCAGGACCAACAATAAAAAAA
>DGOV01000008.1 GCA_002390205.1 Proteobacteria bacterium UBA4457
CACAGTTTCTCCTGTTGTGCAACGCTGCAGCGCAACTTACTTGGTGCTCAAAACCTACAGGCGTCAACAATTGTTGTTTTAGGCAGTGCACATTATAAGAATAATCCGTAAAATATGCTAAGCGAATTAAATCAGGATACTTGAATGGCTACAGAAATCGGTTGGTACTACTTTCGTAAAGGCTGAACAAGCTGTGTCAGAGCATCCAAGTTTATGGAAGCACAAAAAATTACTGTAAAAGAGGTCATCCCAGCGTCCCGCAAATTGGCGAGAGCCGATGCCAAATTACTCGCAAAATCAGCTCAGAAGATTACTGTGGCTAAAGGGAAAAAGTTGTTGTCCTTTGACGGTGGAAATAAAGTAACTAAAGAGCTTATTGATAGCATGCTAGGTCCTACTGGTAACTTAAGAGCGCCAACTATAGTGTTTGGGAAACAAGTTGTTGTGGGGTTCAATGAGGAGTGTTATCGGGAAATACTTTCAGAATAAACGGGAAAGATACCCGCTCAATAATCGGCACCTACTCCTTTCATGATGGCATAACCTGCAACCCACTCCGGTATCGGCAAGTACAGTAACAGCTCGAGACTCTTCGCTCCCGACTCTTGCGCGGCCGCTGCCACGGACAGCCATGTTCTAACCTCATGAACGCCACACCCTGCATCATTTGTCATTTGCTCATCGTTCATAGACAAGATCGGATCAAAATCAAAACGTTGAATAGATTCAATAAAAGAGCGATCCCATTCTGGGTTGAGCGGTGTCCTTACACTTACTCCCTGTATTTGCTTATTCGCCTCTTCCACAACCTTATTTTGTCTCGACTCGCGAGCCTCGGCACTCAACTTGCCCCCATGAATTAGTCTATTCCTCAACTCACCAGTTGCCTCACTTAGCAATGGTATTGGTGGATCATGAGATAAACCACCCGACGCCGTCACTAATATTCGCAAATCAAGTGTTTTAGCAAAGACTCCTATCAGCCTGCCAAGCTCCAGCACCCTTTGCAGAGGAGGTCTGGGAGGTGCGGCACAGTTGAGGAAAACGGGAATCACTGGTGGCATAGAATCCCACGTGAAAAGTTCATTAAGAAATTGGCTCAAACCATGATCGATCTTCATACTGTAAGAAGCTGCGAGATCCACGCCTGATTTGTGGGCGAAAGATAATAAATTGAGCGCTATTTCCTGGGCCGAACGAAGATGCCCTGCGGGCGTATTCCAATCTCCAACCGCTTCTGATTCCATTCCAATACAGAAAGGTGGCATGACATTATAAAAAAAACCATTGAAATGATCGGGGCCAAGAGCAATCACAAGTTCAGGGTCATAAGCGTCAACCCAGTCTCGCAAAGAAAGATGGGCAGCCTCTACAGCCTCCGATACATCTACCGGAACCTTGCAATATCCTCTTAAAGGAGTATGCGACGCAAATGCAAAGCGTATGGGCACAATAACCCTATCCGTGTCCCTGAAGGAAGCCCAAGTGAATTTCATTAAAGATTTCGGGATCTTCAAACTGAGGCCAGTGTCCACAATTCATTATCAGCTCATACTTGGAATTTGGGATTAAACTAGCTATACGTCGGCCAACGAGCTCATCCGCAGTAGGATCGTCTGATGTCCATATAACCAAGGTTTCAGCCTTTATAGACTGCCACTCTTCGTCACTTAAATTATTTCGTTGGCGTATCTCCGGTTCTTGTAGGACCAATATATGCTCCAGTGCCTCTCTAAACCCGTCCTGCATGTAAATCTCGCGGCGACATCTAACAAGCTCGTCAGTCACCGTCGCGGGATCTGCCATTAGCCATTCCAACCGTGTCTTTACCGTATCCCATACGGGATCGTCAACTGCAGCCCTAGTCAATACTTTGATTTTCTCCATTACAGCTGTATCCATAGTGGCGCCACCCGTCGTGTTTAATACTAAACGCATCAGCCTGTCGGGATACTTTATAGCGAATCGGGCGGCAACCCAGCCCCCGAGAGATTCTCCTGATATATGTGCCTCATTAATATTTAGAGAATCCATAAAAGCGGCCACATGCTCCACATAATAATCAATCTCATAATCAACATTCGGCTTGTCAGACCAGCCATGACCCACGAAATCTATAGCCCAAGTATCAAAGTACCGTCCGTGACTCGCTAAGTTCCGGATATAACACTCTGCATGCCCACCCGTTCCATGTAATAACAATAACGGTGGCAGATTTTCCGTGCCGGAGTGCAGGTATCTGGTTTGAATGGCGCCAGCTTCCAGATACCCTTGCTCAAACGGTGCTTGTGCAAGGTCCGACCAAAAGCTTGAGCTCGATGGACTATTGACTTTCATAGCGCCTCCAAAAATTCGTCGAAGTGTCCTAAGTGAAACTCTTTACGCAGGTATTCTCTTTGTATCCCAGCCAATAATGCTCCCCTTTCACCAGCGTAATTCTTTTCATACAGCTCATGTCTGGCCCCGAATTCGCTACCACAAAGATCCCACGCTATTTTTAGAAGTTGTGTTTTCTCTCTACCGTTTATCGAGGCTCCCCTAAGAGCTTTTTCAATATCAGAACCGATGGGGGAGTCAAATTCATCCATCGAAACTGGGACCTGTACCAAGGCACCTCCTCCCATTTTCCTAATCATATCTATCATTTCCGGATAATAAATGGGGCCAAGAGCTCTGCCTGCTTGGAGAGACGCTAAGTCAGGGTACAAAACCCCATTTTCAGGATCGATAGTCGCTTGATATTCTGCCGATCTCGTGGTCGAGCGCACAACCTCTATCTTAACAGCGGCTTCACCAAGCATTTCCATTATCTCAGGCCGACCTTCCATCCCCTGGGCTTCAGCCAATCTTTGAACTACAGCATATACAAAACCGAGCTTGGCCTCTAAACGGGCATTCGTCTGATGGGCGGTTAATTCTCTCATTCGGCTATCACGATACATACGATTGAGAAGCGAAACATTTTTATACACAAAAACCCTATCCCAAGGAACCAAAACATCTTCGAAGACCACCGTAGCATCCATCTCATCAAATCGGGATGATAGAGGGAAGTCTCGAGTAGTACCAATGTTAGAAAAAGACGGTCTGCATATCGTTTTCAGGCCTTTTGTATTCATTGGGATAGCAAAAACATTGGCATAAGACTCTTCTCCCCGCTGAAAGGTCGGAGGAAAAGGCCATACTAGTAATTCATCAGCATAGGGAGCGGCAGTTGCGATACGTTTGATCCCCGACAGAACAATACCACTCTCGTTTTCATCAACTACTTGGAGACATATTGCAGGATCAGACTGCTCATTTCGTAATTTTCCTTTATCTAGCTGTGGGTCCAGCAGAGCGTGAGTCATAAACAAGTCATTCCTGGCAACGAAACGATAGTATTCGAAAACATTATTAGCTCTTTCGGCACTATCTTCGGCAAAAAAGCTTTTTTTGGCTGCTAGAGCAGCCAACATGACATTCAAAAAATCAGGACTTCGACCAACCATTCCACAATTCGCTTGAGCCCATGCAAAATAGGCCTCTCGCTTCAAACGCAAATCGTCAGCCGTTCTTGGAATCTGAAAGGCACGACCTACTTCTTGTCCCACTTCCTCAGAATGGCACACTAACAGCTCTCGAGTATCAGGCTCGTGCTGCATATCATATAACTCAGCAATCGACCGAACTGCAGCCTCAAATTGTGGAAACTTAGTAACATCCGCTACCTTTTCTCCCCCATACCAGACCTCTCGTCCATCACGTAACCCACTTATATATTGGGACCCGTTCCTAATAGGCATTTAAGCTCTCCAAGATCATCGGCCCGTCCATCCATTGCCGTCAAAGTTTCCCCTCATGACCGGTTGAAATTGCTCTAACTCGATCCCCAACTTAGGTAGAACTTTCTCTACTAATAAATCATTCGATTTAAGCAGTTTATCTACCTTCACCGGCCCCGCGGCAATCCAAGGAACGATTAATTCGGGATTTAGTTTGTCAATCATTTCCTCTAAACCTCTCGTAACAGTGTCAACCGAGCCCGCGATAGAAAATCCCCGGTCCCTCATACTCTTCGCAGTATTTGGAACTGCTCCTTCCTCGCCAACGTAACGAAGCGCTTCGTTAAAACCGAACCAGTCGTGCCATCTAGTCCAAATATAACCCAAGCCATCCTCCATAATACGATGGGCCTCTTCATCAGTATCGGCAACTACAATCTCCCTAAAGTGTCCAACTCCATGGCCCCACTCCAAATCGCGACCGGCATCCTTGGCCGCAGAATAATAAAGATCGATTGCGCTTTTAGCATGCTCTTCAATAGGGGAAAAAATGATCGGTACAGCCCCTTCTCGAGCTGACCACTCGACCGTCTCGGGACTCATAGTAAAAGGAATAAATATTTCAATTTCGGACGGTTCTTGTAAAGTCAGAGGCGCAATACCAATCTGCTCCAAGTTTCCATCACGTCCAACCATACCCGGTACCATGTGTTGAGTCGCTGGATGGTCCCATTTGACGCCAGACGGAGGAATCTCCCAATGCGTACCTTTGTGTTCGAAAAGTGAGTTGTTCCAAGCCTTTTTGATTATCGTGAAATGCTCGTTAAAAAGCTCTCTGTTGACCTTGTCATGCTCTAGGTATGCTTCATCGTTTGTTGCAGTCGACACAGCATTCATTTTCTGACCGATGGTCATGACATGACGGGCCTGATAGCCTCTTGCAAAACCTGCGGACATTCTACCTTGAGAGAAATGATCGAGCATCGCCAAATCTTCTGCAAGTAAGATTGGATTCCTAGCTGGTAAGACGTTTCCCATTTGGCTGATCCGAAGCCTTTTAGTCTGCATCGCAGCCCACGTACCCAGCATAACGGGGTTATTTGAGACTTCCAGGCCTTCAAGGTGGAAGTGGTGCTCGGTAAATGCCACAAAATCGAACCCTAAGTCTTCGAATTGGGACACCAACTTCGCGCAGTCCGCTAAAGTTTGCTGATAGTAGTTTGGATTTTGCCCCGCAAGACCGAGCTCAAACTGTTCTGGCGTAGCTCCGACGCTAGGCAATAAAAAGCCGCCCATCCTCATCTTCATACCTCCCCTGTTACTAGTTAGTTTTCCAAAGAAAAAACTTGCACTTAAGCCCAAACAAGTGCGCACCAAGTTGAAATAAATTAAAGTAGACTACCCCCCAGCTATCCCAACAAGGAAAGTAATAGTTTCTCCGTCTTCAAGAATATCTTCTGCAGACACTCGCATTCCTTTTTCGTTAACAAACATGGTTCCACGCTCATTAAGTTCGTCAGTTTTGGGGTCTATTAGCATTGCTCGCATCCTAGCCCCATATTTATCACATATACATTTTGCAAATTCACTCACCGTAGGGATTTCAATAAGAAATGAATCCTCATCAGCAGAGGCGAGCTCTTTGAAATGACTATGAAACTTAGCATGCACTGTTATCACGATATAAACCTGAACCTTATTTAGCGAGTGAACCTTCTTGTGCCAGTACTTCAGCCACGTCATCCAGGCCACAAGCTTCTAGAGATTTCCTGGTTTGTAGACCTGACTCTTTGTCCCAACCACGCCATTCGTAATATTCATCCAA
Organism: Proteobacteria bacterium UBA4457; assembly: GCA_002390205.1. Taxonomy (GTDB): domain Bacteria; phylum Pseudomonadota; class Gammaproteobacteria; genus UBA4457. The sequence goes on from DGOV01000008.1 coordinate 5,590, forward strand.
AACTGGGTTGAACATATCTGCCGCTACCGATCCCGGATACATCCCTTCTTCAGTAGGTTCCCACATCCATCTTTCACACACGGTATCGTGCTCTCGCCGCATACCTATCCTTGAATTAAAAGCCTTCTCTAAATTGCAGATCCGGGCGCCATCAAGCATTAATTCATCAGGAGTTCGATCAATCCCAGTCGCAGCAGC
>DGOV01000096.1 GCA_002390205.1 Proteobacteria bacterium UBA4457
AGTTGTGGGTGATTTGGAAACGGCGTTGCCATGTTGCGTCCTTATAACGATCTACCGTCGCACTATATAAGACGCCAGCGGTGACGAACAGCGCTGGCGAGCATTTCCCGACGCCATCATATGGTGGGGCTGCACCAGACCGGGAGCACGAAAGTAGCAGAAGGAAGCAGCAATAACGCTACCGAGGCATTGCCATCCTCTGAGATAATTAGAAACAGGGTATGGAAACCCAATCCTAGACATTTTGCGGAATAGTCGCTTCGAAATAACCTTTAGAAGCGTTTTTAGATTCAAGGTTTACATTTTGAATCTATACCAAGCTAACACTTGCCCGATGTGTTGGTCGACAACCTTTTTTATGGAAGAACTTGCCCGATTTACTGTAACTCGTGTTCGGAAAAATAAATGTCAAGGCCAACGCCATAACCAGATTCATATGTTTAAGCGCTACTAGCACTTTCACAAAATTGTTGGAACTCAATTGGTGAAGTTCCAAGCACCTTAGTTTCCATTGGATCAAAGCTTATTTCAAAGACAAAATTTCGGCTCGATTTTTCGATGTTCTGTAAAGTATATCTAGCTGTTACGATTTGCACCTTTTGATCGGTTACAAAACTGCGCCAGCACGCCTTATAAAAATTTATATCGTCTCCTGGGTTGATGAGTGTTAGGAACGCGTTATCTCGAACGATTCTATTGGCAACTGCTGCGGCTTTTGCAGAGAGCGCAATCGTTCGTTGGTGAGTATTTTTTATCTCGAACCGCTCGCTGAATGTCCAATCTGCGAGCAAGGGATTAATAAATATCAGGCTAAAAAAGCTAAAAAATATCTTCATCGTCGCCCATATCAGACCCTTCTTGAACCTTCTTGAGATCAGCAGGCGAGATTGACTGCCTGCTTCCCTGACTAGCTTTCCGATTTAAGACCTGCTGAGTATCTCGTGAAAATTCGGCACTTGACGGAGACCAAGCAACGACTACTCCAGCAACCAGGCGACCGGTGACTGGATGTCTTTGCTTCCATCGCTTCAATACTGTGGCACCTTGAAGCGAGCCTTGAGCTGATGCAACTTGTCTTTTTCTGATATTTTCCTCTAAATAATATTCCATCAAACCATCGTTACCTTCAGTCGTAACCTCCAGAGAATTAATAGATTCCTCAAGTTCAATCGCTTCGTCTCTAAGTTGAATGATAGCGCGCTCTGCTTTTAGCTTCGCAGCACTAAAAGCGGCTTTTTCGGATAATGACGAGCCTGTTTTCATGCCGGCCTGACTGTAGCTCAAAACACTAAGCTCTCCCAAATCGTTTTTAACCATGAAGGCGCCAAACGTCACAGCAAGCGTTACTGGATCTTGGGGAATATATTCTTTTAAAGGTTTGCCATTTTTAAACCTCTTTAGAACCTGGAAGTTACCGGTAGCCATGGCATCTGCATATCGGGAAATATTTTCTGACCAGATCGCCACCGAACAAACTGACGTGCGATTAGCACCAGGTTCCGCACTAAGGTTAGAATAAAGCGCTTTCATTCCTCTTATATTAGCGTTTGCACTGGCTTGTATAGAATCTCTGAAGACGTTTTGGTTCAAGACGTCCTCAAGCTGTTTTTCTAAATCTCTTGCTTTCTGTCCAACCTTATCTTTATTTTCTTGTCTAATTTCATCATCTAACTTCTGATGCATCACCAACTTCATTTTTTGAAAAGTCGACAATTCTTCGTAATTCTCAGCTTCTAAATTCCGAGCCTGAATGATTTGAGCCGGTTCTTTACCTTCTCTGAACGATTGATTAAATTCATTTTCGATTTCACTGGAAATTTGCTTACTCAAAAACTCCGCAAGCGACGTTTTCGCATTTATTTGTGACCTAATAAAAGCATTTTGAACACTATCGGCATAAGAGAGTCCACTCATATCTGCACCACTAGAGTCTACGCCAACTGCGATAAAAAACTGTTTACCGCTGCGTTCGTTAAAGCCTTCTGTATAACCCTTGCTATCCAAATAGTCATAGCATGCCTGACCATCAATACTTTCGAACTCTAGATCAATGCCTCCCTCCAAAGCGCTCTCTATTTCTGCCATAGAAAATGCTGAGAGCGGGATTAGAAGGAGAATAATGCTGCAGATATTCAAGGGGATCAGCTTTTTCATCAATTCCTCGTAGTAGATTGCTTATTTGTCTTATTCATTGCATCAGTGATATGAAGCCTTGCCCGTAAAATCACCAATCATCGTCAAATTTTTCTTTTCTTTCGACTCGTTTTTTTTTGATTATCTCTTTGTTATTTTTATCATTTTGACTATCACTGATAGGTCTCACCAGAAATAGTTTTGGCTTGAATAGCTCAGCAAAATCATCTCTCGTACTCGTTAGGATCTTGGCGTAGGACTGTTTCGGTGTCACGCTAGTGATTTCAATCGTTCCAACGACCTCCTCCGTCCGCCCTAGGCTTTCTTTTGTGTAGCTATCTCGAACCTTTTCGCCCCTCATAATAAGCTGCATTTCTTGACCTGCCCGTAGTGAGTCCCCACCCTGACCTAAAACTAACAATTTTCCGGTTATTGATTCGACTAGAACAGGATATATAGAATTAAGTACCTTTTCGCCAACCTCCTTTCCGACTAGCTTTAAGACGCCAAAAACAAGCTCTGCTGGACTGCTATCACGGGTAAGCTGAAGACGGGACAACTCATCGGGACCAAAGGTTAGAATCGCAGTATTAGAGAACTGAATTTGAGACGTTGGTACATCAATAATTCTATATGCTAATTGAACTTTTCCTGACAATTGAGTTATCTCAAGATCGTTGGTCGCCATTTTCCGAGTCGTTTCCATTATTCGAACGGACGTAATGACGCCTACAAGAATGAGATCAGAGAAGAGTTCTTGCCCTAACTTTGCCAACTCATCAGCCGGCATGCTTCCAGAGCTCAGCAGTCTTTTTTCTGAGCTTTTTTCCTGAACAAAATCGCGATCCAATACCGTAAATTTTCGAGACTGCACCAAGGCATCTGATATGCTTCGAGTTAATTCTTCAGTAACGGCACTTGGATTGATCTCAGTGGCTAAAGACCTGCAACAATCTAGTCGAGCCTGTAAAGGCAGCACCGCAATCCTCTTTCTCTGGGCCGACTTTGCCATTTTGTACTTTGCAATAGATGAATCAACCTTCAGGATCCAGCCTTTACTTTCTGAGTCCTGACGCTTCGATAAAATCGAAAACTCCTTTATTTGCCCCTTGGTTTGCGATGCCACAGTCTCCTGATACGTTTGGGACATTAAGTGGTTAGTCTCGTCTCCATCTTCCACATACACTTCGCTGGTATTGATGAGGCTCGTACTATCAATACTTATCCCATTGATACTCCCAACTGCTTGCGTAAGAGCATCATGCAGAGCATCCTTTACCGTTACCCCTCGACCTTCAGTCTGTATCGATATGTATTCGATTTGGGATGCTTTCATTGGAACTGTAGCCAACGCTACCAGTAAGCCAGCGAATAAAGTTTTGCTTTTCTTCATCCACATAGTTGTCCCCTAGTTATTCAAACTCATCATCTGGAAGTGCGGCTTCCGCATCTTTGGTGTCCAGCTTTTGAGCTCTTGCGAAAGAGAAAACACCTTTACTCGAACTGCCCGCAGCCTTGAAAAACCCAGGTACTAACTTCGCTATTTTCATGCCGTCACCCAATGTCTTCCGCATTCTCATTATCTTCATCGGATTAAGACCAGTCATTTCGTTTTTAGCGGCAGACAGAAAATCTTTTGCCCCAATAGACAGTTTTGATGTTCCAGCCATGCCGCTCGCATATTTAATCAGCCCTTTCCCATAAAGCGCTTTAGCCTCGTCATTAAGCTCACTCGCCGAAGCTTCAAACTCTGCGCCAGCAGCTCGCGAACTTACAGTCTCATCGATCGCCTCTTTAATATCGATTTCATCTTCGCCTCTTAATTTGGCTGCCCTAGACTCGTTTGCAGCTGCGCTTTCAGCATCACCACGAGCTTTCGCAAAATAGGATTCAGCCTCACTAAAGTCAGCAAGTGCACTTCTCATTGTTCTTTCCAACGCCGTTCCCGCTGAGGGAAGGTCAGTTAGGTCCATCCCTGGAATTGCCGAGGCTCCTGAAATTGAAGATAGACTATTAGTTAATCCGGAGGCTCCGGGTATTAAGCCCCCCATAAAACCAACGACGGCCGATGCTTGAGCCGCTTGAGCCGCTTGAGCCGCTGCAGCTTGAGAAGCCTGGCCAGCCGCCACTTGACCA
>DGOV01000035.1 GCA_002390205.1 Proteobacteria bacterium UBA4457
GATTCATATTCTCAAACGTTAATTGTATGTCGATGATTGGAAATTTAAGGAACCCCAATGTTCGAGTTTTCTCCTTAGATAAACTGATGTCGACCTTCTCTCCAGTTTTCCAGCTACTATGAGCACCATCAGACTTTAGAGCTATATGGGCATCGGGAAATAGCTTTGGATAAACTCGAAAGAAATCTGAGTAGCTAAGTCCCATATCACAACAAGAAATGACCGTGGTTTTATTTAATTGTTCACTGTTCACTAAGTAATAACGTTATAAGTCGAATCTAGTGGGGACAAACGACTCTTTAAAATCAAGAGCCCAGCTCTAGTTTGACCAAAATAATTTGTACAGAAAGCGTAAATAGCCACAGAGGAGAGCTGGAGCCAAATAAGTTCCACGAGAGGTAAATTGACATTCAAAGCTTACCGACACCCTATATCGCTACAAGTATAAATTGTAGCCGTCTATTCTTTTACAGTACAGACCTCTGGGCCAATGACACCCGGTTTTACTCCGCACATCAAATGTCCGTGGCCTTACCCTCCCGCGACGGGAGGCCACACTGCTAAAACATCCTTATCACTCAGAAAGCTGGTTTTTCTTTTTTCGGGCGGTATGAAAAAACCATTTACTAGCACTAAATGGGCTGACTCCAGTGGAACACTCTGCTGCTCCAGCACGCCGACTATTGAACAGTCGCGAGGAATAATGATATCAATTTTATTTTCTACAGCTTCTTTAGGAAGATATTGCGCCAGTGATGCGTATAGTTTAAATGTAATTGTTATCTTCAAAGGCATGAGTTTTTCGGACCATAAATCGTGAAAAACCGAAACATATCACACTTTGCGGCCCCAGTTAGCTATTTCATCACATCTGCATTAAAGCCTATAGCTTGAGTTGCACCTAAATATGCTTCCATGATTCGAGTCGGATCTTTCATGAGCCTCTCTTTCCAAACCCCAAGCTTTATCTTACTTTGAATAAGGCCGCGCAGCACCCCAACATGTTGGGTCAAACCCAGACTAGTAGCGCCTACCAAAATGTCATCTTGAAACTGCAGATTTATATATTTAAATCGTTCTTTATTAAGCAGCTCGGCTGAATCTCCTCCCGTCACCCCCATCCACAAGCCGAAGGAACTCGAAATGAGTCCTAAGGTATCGAGCACATTCATGTTTACCGAGCCTCGATGGGTGGCTTGAGTTTGTCCTGCCATATTTTTTGCAGCAAGCGCTCCGTGCTCTACCGCAGTCGGCTGGATCGCTTGAACAGACATCTCTCCAGTAGAAAAATCATAGGCTTGTGCGACATCCCCCGCAGCAAAAATGTTCTCATCACTCGTTCTCATCGCTTTATCTACTAAAACGCCCTCTTCTATCTTCACGTCGGTCGTGTCAAGCGCGCTCGTATTGGGTTTCACGCCTGTGGCAGAAACCACCATATCAGCAATTAATTTATGACTCGTGCTCAATTCGACTAACAAAGAACCGTCATCTTGAGATATAGAATTAACTTTCGTAGAAGTGTGGACATTGACACCGTTATGTTGGCACCAATCCTTTATCATAGTGCCAGCAATATCGTTCATCATTCTGGGCACCATCCGGTCTTCCATTTCAACTACCGTCAAGTCAGCGCCACTTTTTGCGAGCGCTTCAAGAATAATACACCCGATGAATCCAGCACCCATCAGCACCACTTTCGATCCTGGTTTCGCAACCCTCGCGATGTGTCTAGCATCTTCCAAGGTCCAACAACTCGTCACACCGGGTAAATCAATACCTGGTATCGGAGGCGCTAAAGGAGTTGAGCCAGTCGCAATAAGCAACTTGTCGTAATTGATTTTTGTCCCACCCTGTAGACCTATGGTTTTCTCCGTTTGATCAACTGACACAACCTTACCTTGGACGATGGCGATTCCGCTTCTTTTATAATGCTCATCGTCTTTACGCAGAAAAGTACCACGTTCATCGATTTGATTAATAAGTAAGTACGGAATGGCCATTCTCGAGTAAGGCATTTCAGGCTCGTCACCTACCAAGGTTATGACGCCGTCAGGGTCTATTTTACGAAGGTTCTCAGCAGCAGTGACTCCAGCGGGTCCCGCTCCAATAATTACATATTGCACTTTCGTCTAGCTCCCGTCATGTAATATTTTATAAACTTAAAGGCCCAAACGACCCATGGTTTCATTAGTTGGTACACCTTCCTCAGACCAACCACGCAGTGCATAATACTGGGGTAGCATCTCGTGCAACCGATTTACGGAACCTTTAGCTGGGCCAGTCTTTGCAGCGTCTTTAAGAAGCCTCGCTGGGAGCGTATCGTCTGCTTTTGTAAGACCCGCATCAAGATTAAACTGTCTTTCCAAATTCCAGATTCTTTCGCCGGCTTCCAGCATTGAAGCGGCGCTCCATCCACCTTCGCAAGCAGCATCAACCTGGGGGGCAATATCTTCCAAAGTCCAGGCAAACGTAGTGAACGTGCATAGGCCCGTGCTGTCAACCGCTGCCGTCGCATCTTGAAAAGCTTTCACAAGTTCTGGTTTCCCATCAGTCGTCAGTGGATCAGTCTTCACCGGAACCCCCATGATCTCAGATGATACTGTATAGCCTCTCAAGTGACATGCTCCCCGATTTGACGTGGCATAACCGAGCCCCATTCCCTGTATCGCTCTTGGGTCATAAGCTGGAAACTCTTGCCCTTTTACAGTCATTGAAATCTCAGAGTGCCCATACTTCTCACACAACCTTTTCGAGCCCATAGCCAAGTCTTTACCAAACCCTTCGCCTGTAGCGACTAGCTCTGCCGCTTTCGTAAGCGCCTCAGCCGACCCAAAAGACAGGTCAAGACCTTCTGTCGTTTCTAGAGTAATCGCTCCCATTTCAAATAATTCCATAGCCGCTGAGACAGTAGCCCCAAAGGAAATAGGATCGTATCCATCTTCATTACATAGAAAATTAGCGTAAGTTAGCGCATCTAGATCATCAATTCCTACATTCGAACCTAATGCCCAAGCTGATTCGTACTCGAGGCCACCAGACGCTCCAATGTATTCCGGTTTATTCTCAATACTATAGTGTTGTGGATCGATTGTAGAAATCCGACCGCAGGCTATAGTGCAACCAAAACAGGCTGCGTTGGTAACCAAATTAGGTTTACCATCACTTTCTCGCGGTTCAGCCATAGCCTCACCAGAAATTTTATGAGCACCTTCAAATTGAACTTCCTTCATATTTCTAGTAGGCATAGCCCCAACTTCATTGATGACGTTCATCAGTACTTGAGTACCCATCGCTGGCAAACCTTCTCCTGTTACTGCATTGTCAGCAAGTGTCTTTTTTCCTTCGCTAGTGGCTTTAAAAAATGCCTTAGGATCTCTTACGTTCCCTACTCCGACCGTTCCTCTTATAACGACTGCTTTCAAGTGCTTCGAAGCCATAACTGTGCCGACTCCTGAGCGTCCGGCAGCTCTATGGCGATCGTTTACAATTGAAGCATACAGACAACCGTTTTCAGCAGACCTCCCTACGCAAGCAATCTTCACTAATGGATCTTGGAACTTCTCGTGAAGCAACTCATCAGCCGCCCACACTGATTTTCCCCACAAATCATCCGCGGGCATCAGTTGTGCTTTTTCATTTTCTAAATAAAGAAAAACTGGAGCTTTGGATTTTCCTTCAAAAATAATCATGTCCCAACCAGCTTGCTTCATTTCTGCCCCGATAAAGCCTCCAGAATTCGAGCATGCGATCGCTCCGGTCAAAGGACTTTTTGTAATAACAGAATAGCGTCCGCCTGTTGAAGCCATAGTCCCAGTCAAAGGACCAGTGGCCATTATTAACTTATTTTCGGGGGACAATGCATCCGCTTTAGGGTCGATTTCTTCCGCAAGGTATTTAGTCGCTAATCCTCTTTGCCCTAAAAAAAGATGAGCCCATTCCATATTCAGAGGCTCTGGCTCACAAGTACCTTTTGTTAAGTTCACTCTCAGAATTTTTCGTTGCCAAGACATTGTTGTTAACTCCCGGTTTCGTGGATTAGTTTTGTGGTATAGATTGAGCAGCATGAGAGCGCATTCTCTCAAGGCCCGTATGTTCTGAATCTACATAAGTTATGGCTTGAGTCGGGCAAGCGGTGACACATGCTGGGTCTCCCCCGCACAAGTCGCATTTCATCACTTTACCGCTATCAGCGTTATAATTTACGGTCCCAAAAGGACAGGCTATAGTGCAAACCTTACAACCCACACAAACGTCTTCGATCACTTCTTTGGCACCCGTCACTTCGTTCACAACTATGGCCTCAACAGGACAGGCATGAAGGCACCAAGCTTCAGAGCACTGGGTACAGGTGTAAGGAGCGAATCTGCCTTCATGGTGAAAATTAAAAACTTTGATACGAGATTTAGAAGGATTAAAAACCCCTTCATTTTCATAAGAACAGGCCATTTCGCATTGTAAACAGCCAGTACACTTCTCGGGCTCTAGTTGGAGCGCTTTTAACATATCTCGTCTTCCCCCATTAAATACGCTGCGTCATAGTTCATATTCTTATGCAATCTACACAGCATCGTTCACTAAAAATTATCAACAGGTTCCATCAGTTTTATATAATTTATGTCTGCTGAGATTGAACTGAGATTAACTGCAATTTGCATGAAATACTAGAGGCAAGCAATTGATTGTGAATAGAAATCATTATTATAAAAGAATGATTTCTATTTAGCTATATAAATGATTCTTATTAACTCAAAAGCATGTAATTTAAGTTTAGTAGGAATATAATAAAGCTGTAACTATCATAGACCAGTCGGCACGAAAAATGAAAAATAAAAAAGACATATGGCGTCGTTATTTAAACTGTTTTAAAATCTCATCATTTGTAATTCTCTGCTTCTTCAGCGCTCTTGCCTATTCCAAAGACTTACCCTTATATTTCTATGGCGACATGCCTTCCGACGAGTGGCACGGTGCTATACAGGGTTTGCTAGAAGCGAATACCCAAGGTAAATTTCTACAGCTAAACTATAAACTCATACACAAAACGAACCTGGACAACGTAAAGGCTGACAAACCGTACGCTGTCATATCATCGCTGTCTCCAGCAAAACTCAGACAAGCACTTTTAGCAAATCCTCAGATACCCTTTCTAAATGTAAGCTCAATGCCCGAACATTTTTCTAGTTTATGCGCCCCTAACCTGTTTTATATCAGACCCCATCCCTCCTCCCTAGTCGCCGCAGAAGCTGACTGGAAAGCCAAAGGCAGGATCGAAGCCAAAGTGGTCTTATGGCACCACAGTTTTAAAAAATATGCCGCGGCGCAGCTAAACAAACGGTATAAACAAAATGCCGACCGTCGTATGAACGCGGAATCGTGGGCTGGCTGGGCTTCAGTTAAACTTTTCTCCGATACCTTAGCCCGCAATGGCCCCGAATCAGAAATAAGCATAGTCAATTTTCTGAAGAAGAGCCTCGCTTTTGATGGACAGAAAGGTAAAGATCTGTTTTTTAATAGTTATAACTATTTAGAGCAACCTTTATTGGTGATCCACGATGACAAAATTGTTGGAGAAATAAGTTCAAGTCAACTACTGTCTGCTGAAAGTGGAGCATTCGCTTGTGAATGAGCAGAAAGCCAAAAATTCATTTAACATATAGAGACACTTATCAGAGCTACAGAGGAAAAGCTATGAAGTTGATACTCGCTATAACTGCCATAATTGTTGCGACAAACGCTATGGCAGCGACAAATCGGGCGTTCGTATCCAATGAGAGAAGCGACAGCGTTTCAGTAGTCGATATTTTAACCAACAAAGTTATAAAAACGGTACAAGTTGGAAAACGACCTCGTGGAGTAGGTATCTCTCCAGATGGGAATGAAGTCTATGTAGCAATCAGTGCCGATAACGCCATCGCAGTCCTAGATCCGGCCAAAATGGAGGTTATTAGGACATTTGCAAGTGGTGACGATCCGGAAGCGTTTGCCATACATTCAAATGGCAACCTCTACATATCAAATGAAGAAGACGCAATGGCTTCAGTATACGATCCGAGAACGGGCGCTCTATTAGCCACCATAGACGTGGGCATTGAACCTGAAGGGGTGGCAGTTGCGCCTGATGGCACTAGAGTCGCCGTGACAAGCGAGTCGACTAATCTCGTACATATAATTGGTGTTCCTGAGCATAC
>DGOV01000069.1 GCA_002390205.1 Proteobacteria bacterium UBA4457
CTTTTTTTCGCCACCAGAAAAGCCTGAATTGACCTGTCTATTAAGTAACCCCTCATCTAGACCAACAGCTTTTACTTTATCTTTTACCATTTTCAAGAATTGTACAGATGAGAGTTCTGGCTCGCCTCTGTAAGCTCTAATTCCATTAAGTGCTGCTTTAAGCATATAAACATTATTGACGCCCGCTATTTCGATTGGATATTGGAAAGCAAGAAACACACCTTCTCCTGCCCTTTCTTCGGGCTCCAGATCTAAGAGTGATTTCTCTTTGAAAAGTATTGAACCTTTTGTAACTTCGTAGCCTTCCTTTCCAGCAAGGACATGAGATAAGGTACTTTTCCCCGAACCGTTCGGCCCCATAACTGCATGTACTTCCCCTGCGTTAACGGTTAGATTAATTCCAGACAGGATCTCTTTTCCTTCTACTGCAACGTGTAGGTTTTTTATTTCAAGCATTATTCTTTTCTCGTTATCTTTAGAACTTTAACCGACTGAACCTTCTAGGCTTATACCTAAAAGCTTTTGAGCTTCCACGGCAAACTCCATAGGAAGCTCCTTGAGGACTTCTTTGCAGAACCCATTAACAATCATGTTGATGGCATCCTCTTGTTGTATCCCTCTACTTCTCAGATAGAACAACTGGTCTTCACTTATTTTTGACGTTGATGCTTCATGCTCTATTTGAGCTGTAGGGTTTTTACATTCAATGTAAGGGAACGTGTGTGCTGCGGACCGGTCACCTAATAGCAAAGAATCACACTGAGTGTAGTTGCGGGCATTTTCTGCGCTCCCTCCCACACGAACTAGACCTCGGTATGCATTCTCGCTTTTCCCGGCTGATATTCCTTTTGAGATAATAGTAGACTTAGTCTCTTTCCCTAAATGCACCATCTTTGTGCCAGTATCTGCTTGCTGCAGATTGTTTGTCAGTGCGACAGAATAGAACTCGCCTACTGAGTAGTCCCCCCGAAGTATGCAGCTGGGATATTTCCATGTTATTGCAGAGCCAGTCTCTACTTGGGTCCAGGATACTTTCGATCTTTTTCCTCGACAGTCTGCTCTTTTAGTTACAAAATTATATATTCCCCCTTTGCCGTCTTCGTCGCCAGGGTACCAGTTTTGAACTGTGGAATATTTGATTTCAGCATCATCCATAGTCACTAATTCTACAACCGCTGCATGGAGTTGATTTTCGTCGCGCATTGGAGCAGTGCAGCCTTCCAGGTAGCTGACATAGCTTCCTTCATCTGCGATAATGAGTGTTCTCTCAAATTGGCCACTATTTTCTGCATTCATCCTGAAGTATGTTGATAGCTCCATGGGGCATCTAGTATTTTTCGGTATATAGACAAATGAACCGTCAGAGAAAACGGCGGAGTTGAGCGCGGAGAAGTAGTTGTCTCTTGCGGGGACAACAGTACCTAAGTATTTACGAACTAAGTCTGGATATTCCCTGACGGCATCTGAGAACGAACAGAAAATTACGCCTACTTCTGCTAGTTTTTCTCGGAATGTCGTATGCACGGATACGCTATCGAAAACGATATCCACCGCTATCCCAGCTAATACCTTTTGCTCCTGCAGGGGGATTCCTAGTTTTTCATATGTTTCTAAAATTTTCGGATCTATTTCATCTAAGCTTTTTGGGCGGTCTTCATCTCTTTTAGGCGCCGCATAATAACTTATAGCTTGCAAGTCAACACTAGGATAAGTGACATTCGCCCAGACGGGTTCTGTCATAGAAAGAAATTGTTGGTAGCATTTGAGGCGCCACTCTAAAAGCCATTCCGGTTCATTTTTTTTAGCTGATATGAACCTTATCGTGGCTTCATTTAATCCAGGCGGTAACATTTCCTGCTCAATGTCTGTATAAAACCCAGCCTCGTAACTTTGGCCAACTAGATTTTCTATATTTTCGGCGTTGCTTGCCATTATCTATCCTTGAATTAGGTTCTTTTATGGAACCTTAAATACTAAAGCTTTCACCGCACCCACAGGTTGCAGCTGCGTTTGGATTGTTGAATCTGAACCCTTCATTCAACCCTTCTTTTGTAAAATCTATTTCGGTACCCTTTAGGTACTTTAGACTTTCAGAGTCGATACCAATCTTGATTCCGTATGAATCAAAAACTTCGTCTTGACTATTGAAGTTATCAGATAACTCAACTACATACATGAACCCAGAGCATCCGGTAGTTTTTATTCCAACTCGGACCCCAATTGATTTGTCTTCTGAAGCCATAAAGTTTTTAACATGATCCGCCGCACGTTTTGTTAAACTTATATCCATTACAGGCACTCCGCTAAAAAGGTTACTTGCTTGATATTGTGTTCGCTTATCATCTCAGGTGAATTTTTAAGCCTTGCATTTCTTTTGGCATCAGTCGCCAATTGCTCGAGGCTCACTTCCCCAAGGAATCTTTGGATCTGGCAGCTGAGCTCTTGCCAGAGATTATGGGTCAGGCACCTCGTTTCCCCCTTACAATTCTCATGTCCGCCACACAGTGTCGCATCAACTGTTTCGTCAACAGCTGCTATTATATCGCCAACCGATATCTCGTTTATTGGCCTTCCAAAGCTGTAGCCTCCTCCTGGTCCGCGACGGCCATCGACTAGTCCTCCCTTGCGAAGTTTCGAGAAAAGTTGCTCTAAATACGATTGAGACAGACCTTGTCTTTCGGCAATCGCAGCCAATGACACCGGTCTCCCTTCGACATGCAAGGCAAGGTCAACCATCGCAGTTACTGCATATCTGCCACGAGTAGTTAGCCGCATAGTAAATAACTCCAGAGGTTAGCTAGTATTCACGGAGATATTTTCCTATAACCCAGTAATTTAGTCAACAATTAATAAGATAGCGTGTCTTGTTCGCTTACTTTTTATCTGTCTTAGCTTCTATAATTTCGATTCTTTCCCTTAGAAAATCTAGTTTAGCGGCTATTTCCTCGGTTCGCTGATCAATGCTCTCAGTGTTACTATTTCTTGATCCGGCCAGGCCTGCGACTTCCGCATAAGGTTGAAATTCCCCGCTGGAGTTGAGGATGCTTTCTTGCTTGAAATCGCCGTCTTTCTGCTCAATTGGTCGGCCTGGGACCCCTACAACAGTTGCGCCAGAGCTCACGTTATTGACGACCACTGCATTAGACCCAATTCTAGCATTTGCACCAATGTGAATTGGCCCGAGCACCTTAGCCCCTGCCCCTATAATAATATTGTTTCCCAAGGTTGGATGGCGCTTCCCTTTTTCCCAGCTGGTTCCTCCTAAAGTGACGCCATGGTAGAGGGTGCAGTCATCGCCTATTTCAGAGGTTTCTCCTATGACGACCCCTATACCGTGATCTATGAAAAACCTACGTCCTATCTTAGCGCCCGGATGTATTTCTATTCCAGTTAGAAAGCGGCCTAGATTGGACAATAATCTGGCTATCCATTTTAGTTTTAGATTCCATAACCTGTGACTTAGTCTGTGAAGGAGGAGGGCATGGACACCTGGATAACAGGTAATTATTTCTAATGTGTGGCGCGCTGCTGGGTCTCGTTCGAAGACGCACTTGATATCTTCTCTGAGTCTGAGGAAAGTCATTTTTATGAGTTACTCACTTATTTTCATTAACAGTCTAAAGCGCTAGTCCGGTGCACTAAGACAATACTATACTTGTTGCATAATTTTTCCGAGCTGAGTTCTTATATTCTTGAGGGGATGTGTTTGAGAAAATAAGCGACCACCTCTGGGTTATGTGATAATTAACGACACGATCAAAGATTTTAGTCCCTATTTACGGTATTTTAAGGGCTTTCTATAATTTCACAATCTGCGCTTGTAGTTTTACAATTGCACTAGCAGAATTCTCCAACCTGGCTCGCATCTCCTCCACGACTTTCGCTGGAGCTTTTTCTATAAATGACTGATTTTCAAGATTTTTTTCAGTCTGTCTTGCTACTTTCTCCGCTTTTTCTAGCTCCTTCTGTAATCGAATCCTTTCTGCATTTTTGTCTATTAATCCATCAAATGGGATGTAAAGAGTGAGTTCTCCAACAAGAGAGGTTGCGGCTTCTATTAGTGGCTCTTTAGCCAGACTTATATTCCCTACACGACCCACAGTCAGGATGACATCTTCATTTTGTTGGAGCCAGCCTAGTTGTTCTTCGTTGTTTCCGAAAACAGATAAGGAAATCACCTTTTTAGGTTCGATGTTATAGTCTGCCCTTATACGCCTTATGCCTAAGACAAACTCTTTTAGCCATTCAAAAATTTCAACGGCTTTCGCATCATCATGTCTCTCCGGCGCAGGGTAAGGCTCTAGCATTATAGACTCCCCTCTTGCTGGAAGTATGGGTCTCAGCTTGAGCCAGATTTCTTCTGTTATAAAAGGCATTATGGGGTGTAGTGCTTTTAATAAGTCTTCTAGCATTTCTATGAGAACAGAGCAGATGCCATCTTTGACTTGTTGAGATGTTCCCTCTCGATACAACCTAACTTTTGACACTTCGATATACCAGTCACAATAGTCGTCCCATACAAACTCATAAAGCGATTGTGCTGATCGATCAAACCGGTATTCATTAAAGCCTTTTACGACTTGAGCAATAGACGCTCTAAAACGCTCCCTTATCCATTGCTCGGGAACACCGATTATCAAATCTTTCTCTGCTGTTTGCCCTTTATATTGCTCAACTACCGATAAGACAAATCGAGCTGCATTCCATACCTTGTTGCAAAAATTTTTATATCCGTTGATTCGTGTAAGTTCGAACCTTATATCACGCCCTTGAGTAGCCATAATCGCAAAGGTGAAGCGGAGCGCGTCTGTCCCGAAACTTTCAATGCCTTTTGGGAATTCACTACGCGTTTCCAGTTCTATCTTATTGGCATCCCCCGATTTCATAACTCCTGCACGTCGTTTGTTCACCAGATCACTTAAGTCGATTCCGTCGATGAGGTCTAAGGGATCTAAAATATTTCCTTTAGATTTAGACATCTTTTGGCCTTTTGCATCGCGCACAAGACCATGTATATAGACTTCTTTGAAGGGGACGGAACCAGTAAATTTGAGACCCATCATAATCATCCGGGCAACCCAAAAGAAAATAATATCAAATCCCGTCACCAGTACATCAGTCGGATAATGTTGCTTAAACTCCGGTGTTTTTTCAGGCCACCCTAGTGTCGAAAACGGCCATAGGGCTGATGAAAACCAAGTGTCTAAGACGTCTTCATCTTGACGCAATGCAACAGACTTAGGAACTCCTCCGTGTTCTCGAGCATCAGCCTCATCTGTGCCAACATAAATGACTCCTTCTTCGTCATACCAGGCTGGTATTCTGTGCCCCCACCAAAGTTGTCGTGATATACACCAGTCTTGTATGTTGTTCATCCAGTCAAAGTAAGTTTTAGACCAATTTTCAGGGACGAATTTTACATCGCCTTGTTCAACTGCCTCAACTGCGGGTTTGGCCAGTTCGGCAACCTGTACGAACCATTGATCTGTTAAATATGGCTCGATAACTGTTCGAGTTCGGTCTCCACGAGGAACCATCAGCGTATGGTCATCAATTTTCTCGAGGAGTCCTAGGCTCTGCATTTCTTTTACGATTAGGGCCCGTGCTATAAAGCGGTCTAGCCCGCGATACTTTTCAGGAACGTTCTCGTTTAGTGTTGCGTCGTCTTCAAAAATATTAATTAATGGCAAATTGTGCCGTTGGCCCATCAAATAGTCATTGAAATCGTGCGCCGGTGTAATTTTCACGCAACCCGAACCAAACTCTTGGTCGACATAGTCATCCGCGATTACTGGTATCAGCCTATTAGTAATTGGTAACTTAACACTGGAGCCTATTAAGTGCTTATAACGAACGTCCTCAGGGTGAACAGCAATCGCCGTATCCCCGAGCATGGTTTCTGGACGCGTAGTTGCAACAATGATTTTCTCTTGTGTACCTTCCATCTCATAGCACATGTGCCAGAGGCTTCCTTTTTCTTCCTCGGAAACCACCTCAAGATCGGAAATAGCTGTTTTTAAAACGGGATCCCAGTTTACTAAGCGTTTCCCTCTATATATTAGGCCTTCTCGATAAAGCGATACAAATACTTGCTTTACTGTGTTCGATAGCTCGTCATCAAGAGTAAATTTTTCTCGACTCCAATCCATAGAGCTACCCATCCTCCGAAGCTGTTCAGTGATTGTGCCTCCGGATTCGGCCTTCCAACGCCACGCTTCTTCTAAGAACGCTTTCCTGCCTATATCCTGGCGCGCGATTCCTTTTTGCGTTAATTGACGTTCGACTACTATTTGTGTCGCGATTCCTGCGTGATCGGTTCCACACTGCCAAAGTGCGTCTTTTCCACGCATTCGGTTAAATCTGATTAGGGCATCCATCAGTGTGTCTTGAAACGCATGTCCCATATGCAAGCTGCCGGTGACATTCGGCGGTGGAAGCATAATACAGTAGCTGTCCTTCTCTACTATTCCCGACTCAAAGTAGCCATTTTCCTCCCAAGTGCTATAAAGCTTCTGTTCTATGTTCTTGGGGTCGTAGCTTTTCTCCATATTCATTAGTTTTTTCTTTTTATACGTTGAACAAGTTTTTTTTATTTTTAATTTTTACCAATTTCATGGGTAAATATCGGGTATCCCCGGTCTTTATAGTATTTATATTTTTTTCGTGCATCTTCTCGCATCGCCTCGTTGTAACCCGTAGATTCAATAACACGGATAAATTTACCAGCATGTTCTGGAACATCAGTAGTTAAATTTATCAACACTTCATAGTTTCTCAGTGTCTTCTTCTCGGAACTGAGAAGGACTACTTTCCCATCACCATCACCATCACCATCACCATCACCATCACCATCACATATTGGTGAGTGGGGGATGAAGCTTGTTGCACTGAATGTCCAGAGCAGTTCGTCGAACCTATCTAATTGCTCAGTATTTGAGCAGAGTAGGAAAATTTCATGTTGGTTTTGCCACGCTTTTTCGGTAATTTTGCATATGAGACGTTCATAAGCTGTCTGGCTAGCTTGATTTTGGACGTAAAAATCAATCCTCGTCACAGTTTCTATCCATAGCCTTTGACTGAATGTAGTCGACTAGCATAGGGACAGGCCTTCCTGTTGCTCCTTTTTGGGTTCCTGATTTCCAGGCAGTTCCCGCAATATCGAGGTGGGCCCATGCCATGTTTTTGGTGAATTTAGATAAAAAGCAGGCTGCGGTTATCGTTCCTGCAGCCCGTCCTCCTACATTAGCCATGTCCGCAAAAGGGCTTTCAATTTGTTTATGGTATTCCGGCCATAAAGGCAGACGCCAAGCTCTGTCCCCGGATCTAGTCCCAGAAGTGAGCAAATCACTAGATAGGTTGTCGTCATTAGAAAGAAGCCCTGTAGCATGCTCTCCTAACGCGACGACGCAAGCGCCTGTTAGAGTAGCTATATCGATTATAGCTTCGGGATCAAACTGTTCTGCATACGCGAGCGCATCGCATAGAATCATCCTCCCTTCTGCATCGGTGTTGAGTATTTCGATAGTCTGTCCTGACATGCTAGTGACTATATCGCCAGGTTTACTAGCATTGCCATCTGGTAGGTTTTCTGTAGCAGGTATCACTCCAATCACATCGATCTCAGGTCGGATGATAGAGACAGCAAGCATAGAGCCGAGGACTGCCGCGGCTCCGCCCATATCATATTTCATTTCGTCCATCCCGGCCCCACCTTTAAGAGAAATGCCTCCTGAGTCGAAAGTCACTCCTTTTCCAACTAACACTATAGGTTTCGCTTGGCTAGGGTTCTCCGCAGCATATTTTATAATGATGAACTTTGCGGGCTCTCGAGAGCCTTTTGATACTGAGAGCAATGCTCCCATTTTGAGTTTTTCCATATCGAGCTCTTCAAGCACTTGCGTTGTCAAATTATCATTTGACTCAGCAAGCGATATAGAAACTTCTGCTAAATGTGTCGGCGTGCAGACATTTGCCGGTCTGTTGGCAAGGTTTTTAGCCAAGTCTATTCCTTGGATTAGCCCAGATGTTTCTTTACACGCTGCATTCATTTTCTTTCCCTCGCTAGTGTCATTAACTAGAAAGGTAAGTTTGTTAAATCCCTGGTTTTTGCTTTTACTGGTTTTGAATTCATTGAATTGATACGCTGCCGCAGAAACTTCCTGCGCTATAGTGTTGATTTTCCAAGATAATCCGTTCCGATCAGTAACGTGAGTCCTATGAATAGTATCTATGGCAGTTTTTATACCTAATGATTTTAATCTTTTTGCTGCGCCGGCTACTATCTTTCGAAACTCACTTTCAGTGGCGCCTTTGCTATTGCCGCCGTTGATCAATAGAAGTCTGCTGGCAGCGACGCCTGGGCAATTATTAATCAGCAACGTTTCTCCGATCTCGTCACGTAGATCGCCCCTTTTTAGCAAGGAGGAAATCAATCCGTTGGTATTTTTGTCCAGTATCTGTGCTGCTTCGCTTAATATTTTTTTATGATGGACGACAGCGATGATACAAGGTGTACGTTGTTCGCTCGGAGATCCAATTTTTGAGGCTATTTGCATTTTTTATTACGCTTGTATGAATACATGGTCGACTTTAACATGTTCTAATTCGCTACGCACGGGCGTTTGGTGTCTTACACACCATTTATATCCTTGGATGTCGTGCCTAAGATCACTTAGAAAAACACTGCAACTGTAAAGCGTAATATGAAAATTTTAGATACTTATATAAGCAAAGCCGTTCTCATGAGCTCATTTATTGTTTTGTTTGCATTAGTTGGGATTTTTACTTTTTTTGCATTTATTGGCGATCTTTCCGATTCGCAAGTGGCAAATACTAAAATTATAGATATCATTTTGACCTCCACTCTAGGTATCCCTGAGCTTGCTTATCAAGTGATGCCTCTAGCTGCCCTAATAGGGAGCTTGCTAGCACTCGGGGCTATGATGGAAGCGCATGAGCTGGTAGTTGCCAGGGCTGCTGGGGCGACAAAAATCAGCGTTCTTCAGGTAGTGCTAAAAACGTCGGTTTTGCTAATGCTGGTCGCTTTACTTCTTGGGGAGTTTTTAGCGCCCTTGGCGCAGGCAAAGATTAATGAACTTAGCTTCAAATCAGACCGTGACATGGGAACAGCCAACAATAAAATCTGGATACAGGATTTGAGCGCTTTTGTAAGTATTAAGGCCATTTTACCTGATTGTAAGATGTTAGGGGTTAACATATTGGAGCTTGGGAGCGATGGCAAGTTAAGTCAGTCTATCTATGCTGATGAGGCAAGTTGCTCATCGGAAGGATGGATCCTTAAAAGAGTAAAGCGGACCAGCTTTAAGGGTGATGCTTATAATAGCTCTTACGTCAAATCTTTGGTGTGGCCAACTGAACTGGACTTTAACCTTTTAGGTTTGTTGAGCTTAGAGCCTCAAAAACTTACGCTAAAGGAGTTGTCCCTATATCTACATTTTGCTGACGAGGATGCTGGGGATTTTCAGCAATGGTCTCAAGCTTTCTGGACCCGTATAGTGCACCCCTTGAGTATCATACTTATGACATTCCTCTCTTTCACGGTTGCTCTAAGTGTATCTCGCAGTTCTTCTGTCGGCGGCAGTGTTCTTGCAGGGGGGGCACTAGGCTTGGTATTCTATGTCTTGAACGAGTTAGTAGGCAATTTTGGATTGGTTTTCAATATGAACTCTGCCTTAGCAGCAGTATTACCGAGTTTATTCGTTTTATTCTTGACCGGATGGCTGTTCAGGAGAATCCCCTAGCTTTGTATAGTTACTAAGCGCGTATTAGAGAGCTTATCGTGCCAAGTGTTGTTATTCCTGTCTAAAAGTGCATAGAGATAGCCCATCCCCATAAGAGCAGAAGATATCCATGCTCCGATGAAGCGGATAAAACACGCTTTGGAGCTTGGATTTCCCCCGGAAGAATTTACTATGGTCACTCCCCACGCTAACATTCCCAGCGTCTTGCCTCTGCGCCAACAAATTGTATAGTAAGTGAGGCTAATCATGGTCAGATAGCTCTGTAAAAATATGTTCTCAGGTTTAATAGCATCACCTACGGCTAGAGTTGGAATAAATGCTGCAAAGAATAAGATTGCGGTAAGTGCGACCGAATCATAGACTAAACAGCCTATACGGCGTGCAAAGGTTATTTTTTTCATATTGAGGACAGCTTTTTCCATCATTTGCTCTTTGACGAGTCCGTTGTGAGAAGAGGACGTGGGCTATGTTCGATTTAGGGCGCTCCCTAGGGGAATCGAACCCCTGTTTTCGCCGTGAGAGGGCAACGTCCTGACCGCTAGACGAAGGGAGCCATCCTGATTAGGATGTTATCATAACTAAGGGATTGGGTAAAAAAATGACAAGAGCTTTAGGGTATGATCAGTTGAATGCGAATGAGTGAAATAGATAAATCCAGTTATTCTACTGAGCCTGTTGTTTATGGGAAGGATGAGTGTGGTAAATTTCAAGGTTTGATTTCCAGGGCGGCCTTAACTGTTATAGAGAGGCTTAACAAGGGTGGTTACAATAGTTATCTAGTAGGCGGAGCAGTCCGAGATATTCTACTTGGTGAGACTCCAAAAGACTTTGATATAGCGACTGATGCTAGGCCAGAACAAGTTGTAGCATTGTTTAAGAATAGTCGAATGATTGGTCGACGGTTCCGTATTGTTCATGTTCGCTTTGGGCGCGAGATCATCGAAGTAGCCACTTTTCGGGCAGCACATAACCAGTCTTCAGCCTCTGCAAAGACATCAGTGGACGGGCAATTACTTCGGGATAATGTGTATGGTCGCTTCGAGGATGATGTTTGGAGGCGTGATTTCACAATTAATGCTTTGTACTATGATATTCGTGACTCTTCCGTCATTGATTACGTAGGCGGTGTTCGTGATGTGAGATCTAATATAATTCGACTGATTGGCGATCCTGAGGTTAGATATCGTGAGGACCCCGTACGAATGCTGCGAGCAATTCGTTTTGCTGCGAAATTAAATTTTCAGATTACACCCTCTGCAAGTAGTCCTATCTCTTCTTTGGCTTACCTGCTGCAAGAGATTTCCCCGGCTCGATTGTTTGATGAGTCGTTGAAACTCTTCAGCTCGGGATATGCGTGTGACAGTTATAAAGGTTTAGTAGAGCATGATTTATTCCGTCACTTGTATTCGGTCGGTGGTAGCAAGCTTAATCAATCAGATCTATTTGATAATAAATTTGTTTTTAGCGCGCTTGAGAATACCGATAGAAGAATCGAGGACGGGAAAAGTGTTAATCCTGCTTTCTTAATAGCGGTGTTTTTATGGAGCACTATGCAGAGGCATTATAGCGAGTATCAGCGAAGTGGTTTGCCGGCCAGAGTCGCTTTATTAAATGCATCTGATCGCACAATTTCAGCTCAGATAAAGCAACTCTCCATTCCCAAAAGACTTACGCTGGCAGTTAGAGAAATTTGGGAACTTCAGAGTCGTTTTTTTAAGCGGACGCCTAAGCGAGCTAACCGTCTGTACTGCCATCCACGGTTTCGCGCAGCATACGATTTTCTCGTACTAAGATCGGTAAATGAGGCTGATCTAAAGGTGCTTAGTGACTGGTGGACTCTATACCAAGAAGTCGATGAGACGCAGCGTAAAAATTTGTTTGGTGAAATAGAGATGCAGCAGAGGCATTAGGGCGAGAGGACGTTACTTTGACCAAAGATGCATTAGCCTACATAGGGCTTGGTAGTAACCTGAATGACCCTGTGGTTCAAGTTACATACGCTCTAGAGGCTCTGGGTGAGATAGAAGGGATCTCCATTTTGGAGACCTCCCAGTTCTACACCAGCCCTGCTATGGGAGGACCTGCAGATCAATCTGATTATGTGAATGCGGTGGCAGCCTTAAAGACGGTTCTTAGTCCCAGGAACTTGTTGCAGAAATTACAACTTCTGGAACGTTTGCAAGGACGCACAAGAGGTCCTAGATGGGGCCCGAGGATTATAGATCTTGATATACTTCTCTATGGTGACAGGATTATTGATGAGAAAGATTTTCAGGTACCGCATAGCTGCTTGCACCAGCGAGCATTCGTTCTTATCCCTTTGTTTGAGATAGCCCCTGATTTAATAATGCCTAATCATGGTAAGTTGTCCCGCCTAGTAGATTCACTTGATTCTGATGAACTACAATTAGTTAGAAATTAACAAGGTACTTTCTTTGCAAAGTGCAGCTATTTCTAACGAGAATAAAATAATTAATCCAATAAAAAGAGGTTTAACAGTAAGTAATATGGATGTGATTTTCGATCTGAAGAGTTTGCGCGAAAAAATATATTTTTGGAAAAAAGATGGTTTGTTGATTTCGTTCGTTCCTACTATGGGCAATTTGCATGCTGGTCATCTGTCTTTGATTTCTGGCGCATCGGAGAAAGCGGATAAAACTGTAGTGAGTATTTTTGTTAATCCTATCCAGTTTGGCCATGGAGAGGACTATGAAAAATACCCAAGCACTCTTGATCACGATTTGTCTAAACTGGCTGATGAATCTGTTGATATGGTATTTGCTCCTAATTTGAATGAGTTATATCCAGCTGGTATCGAGAGTGATACGCGGGTAACTATTCCAGCTCTTTCTGAAACGC
The DNA here is from genome assembly GCA_002390205.1 of Proteobacteria bacterium UBA4457. Classification (GTDB taxonomy): domain Bacteria; phylum Pseudomonadota; class Gammaproteobacteria; genus UBA4457. The sequence goes on from DGOV01000069.1 coordinate 12,621, forward strand.
TCTGCGGAGAGTTTCGGCCGGGGCATTTTTCTGGGGTGGCTACTGTGGTAATGAAGTTGTTTAATAATGTACAACCGGATTTCGCTTTTTTTGGAGAAAAAGATTTCCAACAAATACTCGTTATTCGTCGCATGGTCGAAGATCTTCTTTTGCCAACTGAGGTCGTGAGCATGCCGATAATTAGAGAAATTGACGGACTTGCAATGAGCTCACGGAATAGTTATCTGAGTAAATTTGAGAGAGCCTGCTCCGTCGAAATATACTCAGTCCTTGTGAAAGCCGCGGAGTCATTAAAGGGGGGCTTTATAAGCATTGATGAAATAGAAAATCAATCCGTGTCCTCACTTGTCCAAAAAGGTTTCGAGGTGGAGTACTGTTCGGTTAGGCATTCAACAGACTTAGCTATCCCTGCGGTGAGCAGCAAAAGTTTGGTAGTTCTTGTAGCCGCTTGGTTGGGAGATACTCGCTTAATCGACAACATCCGGGTAGATTTGCCTTGAATTCGTGGAACAATAAGAAAATTTCGCCTAGTCTAGAAAGATAGTGGGTTATTATGTACGTAACGAGCCATTCATTGGTTCATTAGAGGTTTTTTATGAGTGAAGGGTTGTTTGTCAAAACGTTTGGCTGCCAGATGAACGAATATGATTCAGGGAAAATGGTCGACTTACTGGAAGAATCTTGTAATCTTTCTTTGGTAGATTCCCCTGAAAAAGCACAGGTTGTACTTGTGAACACCTGCTCGGTCAGGGATAAAGCACAAGAGAAATTGTTTCATCAATTAGGTCGATGGGCACTACTGAAAAAAAATAACCCGAGTATGATTATAGCGGTTGGAGGTTGTGTCGCCAGTCAAGAAGGTGAACAGATATGGAAACGAGCGCCTTATGTAGATATTGTTTTTGGCCCTCAGACTTTGCACCGGCTACCTGAATTAATTGGGAGGGTGAAATCTGAGAATAAACCTGTCATAGATGTTAGTTTTCCAGAAATCGAGAAATTTGATCGGTTGCCTGCATCTAAGAAATCAAGTGCTAGTGCCTATGTGTCGATCATGGAGGGGTGCAGTAAGTATTGCAGTTTCTGTGTTGTCCCTTACACCCGTGGAGAGGAATTCAGTCGCCCGTTCGACGATGTTATTTCAGAAATTCACGATATGGCGATAAGAGGAGTACGAGAGATTGTTTTGCTAGGTCAGAATGTCAATGCTTATCGTGGCACTATGTTTGGGGGGAAAATTGTTGATCTATCAGCACTTATAAGGATCATAGCCTCTATTGAGGGGATTGATCGAATTCGTTTTACAACTTCACACCCGATTGAATTTACTGATAGATTAATAGTCGCATACCAAGATATACCTGAATTGGCAAACCATCTGCATCTTCCTGTTCAAAGTGGATCAGATAGAATTCTATCGCTTATGAAGCGCGGCTATATGGTTACGGAATATAAGTCGATCATCCGGAAGCTCAGGAAGATACGGCCTGATATCTCAATATCGTCAGACTTCATAATAGGGTTTCCTGGGGAGACACATGAAGATTTTGAAGAGACACTACGATTGATTACCGATGTCGGTTTTGATCAATCTTTTAGCTTCATATACAGCGCCCGTCCAGGGACGCCCGCCGCGAGCTTAGTAGATGATGTCCCTATGGTAGAGAAAAAACATCGGCTAGCCATTCTTCAAAGAGAGGTTCTTAGGCTTGCCCAAGAGCATAGTAAAGCCATGATTGGCAGCACCCAAAAAGTTCTAATTACGGGGCATTCCAAGAAAAACCCAGTGGAACTGACTGGACGCACTGAAAACCAGAGGGCGGTTAATTTTGCAGCGGATGCCAGTCTCATCGGACACTTTGTAGACGTAGTGATAACTGAATCTCTACCAAACTCCCTCAGGGGTATATACCAATCTGAAAAACTTGCGAGCATTACTGCGTGACAGTAGCTAGCGACGAGATCTTTTTTCACTCTGCTAATAATACTCGCTTGGCTAATCTACGCGGACAATTTGATGAGAATATTAAGCTAATAGAAAGTGGCGTTGACGTTGAAATCGGGAGTCGTGGAAATTCTTTCTTTTGTTCAGGCACAGAGACTTTGGTGGAATGCGCGAAGCAAATACTATGTAATTTATACGAGTTAGCTGCATCGAGACCTGTGCGAGCTGATGATGTGCATTTAGAAATTAGAAATGCTGGAGCTGATGAGCCTGGAATGCTTGTTCCCGATCAAAGTATTCAGGCGGGGAAGTCGCTGATTAAGGCGCGTGGTGCTAATCAGAAGCGTTATTTGAGCGCCATAAAATCATATGATATCAGTTTCGGTGTAGGGCCGGCAGGCACAGGGAAGACTTATTTGGCGGTAGCAGCGGCAGTCGATGCTCTTGAACATGATCGAGTGCGTCGGATTTGTTTAGTCCGCCCTGCGGTAGAGGCGGGTGAACGTTTAGGTTTTCTACCTGGGGACATGGCTCAAAAGATTGACCCATACTTGCGCCCATTGTATGACGCGCTTTATGAAATGTTAGGGTTCGAGAAAGTAGCGATGCTTGTTGAGAGAAATATTATTGAAATAGCGCCTCTTGCTTTCATGCGCGGCCGGACTCTAAACGAGTCTTTTGTTATTTTAGACGAAGCTCAGAATACTACTACGGAACAAATGAAAATGTTTTTAACTCGCCTTGGATTTGGGTCACAGGCTGTGGTGACTGGAGATGTTACACAGATCGACTTGCCTCGTGGTCGAGAGTCTGGGCTAAAAGAGGCTCTTGCTGTGTTAAAAAATGTACCTGGGATGAGTTTTACTTTTTTTAAGTCTAAGGACGTTGTACGCCATTCACTAGTAGCTAAAATTCTGGATGCATATGCTACTCATGAGGAAAAATAAACACCGTCTCATCAAAAAGCCATTCGTCCGATGAAAAAGAACTCTTCTGTTGACCTTCAAATAGGTGTAAGGTTGAAGAATACTCTTACGAAGGAGTTTTTTAGCTCTATCGTCGATGCAACCTTAGATGACAAGACAGACCGAACCGAACTGACTATTCGTATAGTTTCTCTAGAAGAATCTGCATATCTAAACAAGAAGTACCGCAAAAAAGAAGGGCCTACTAATGTTTTATCGTTCGTCTCAGAAGGTGTCGAGAAGGTCGCACCAGACTTTCTGGGAGATTTAGTGATCTGTGCGCCGGTTGTAAACAAAGAGGCCTGCCAACAAGGGAAAAATATCGAAGCTCATTGGGCACATATGATAGTACACGGTGTCTTACACTTACTTGGCTTAGACCACCAAGATAGTTGCCAAGCAGAAGCTATGGAAAACCGTGAACGGAGTATATTATCCAATCTAGGGTATCCTGATCCTTATTGAACAACCTAGGAAAGTAGGATTTTAATGAATTTAGTTTTTATGAGAACAATACGGTTTGTGAATAGATTACTTCGATTATTCTTTGTCGCTGGAAGCATAATGAGATTTTTACGGTCGTTCTCTATCCGTGCTGTGCAAACAACTGAAAATGCTAAACAAGTTCTAATCAATCAACTACACGAGGCCGAGAAGAATAATGTAATAGAGCCGGATACTTTCGCTATGATAGAGGGCGCGCTTGTCGTTTCGGATATGCAGGTGCGAGATATAATGATTCCTCGTTCTGATATCGTTTTTATAAAGGAAGATGCCCAGCCGAAGGAGTTCCTGCCGAAAATAATTGAAAGCGGACATTCTAGATTCCCTGTTTTTGATGAGGAACATGAGAGTGTCTTAGGAATACTCCTTGCTAAGGATCTACTTTCATTAGCGCTAGATGGCTCTGAAGATTTTTTGATACGTGAAATTATTCGCCCTGTAGCCTTTATTCCTGAAAGTAAGCGCCTCAATATCCTATTGAGAGAGTTTCGGTCACGGCGAAATCATCTGGCTGTGGTGGTTGACGAATATAGTAATATTTCTGGGCTTGTGACAATTGAGGACGTGATTGAGCAGATAGTTGGCGAGATTGATGATGAACATGACTTCACCGATGAAGATAATATACGACGACACAGGAACAATCGTTTTACTGTCAAAGCTCGGACTGTTCTCGATGAATTTAATACATATTTTGAAACCGAGTGGGATTCTGATCGTTTCGAGACGATTGGCGGTTTGATTATTAGTCAGCTAGGTCGTTTACCTAGGCAGGGGGAAGAAATTGACTATCGAGGGTTTAATTTTAGGGTTCTAAGGGCAGATAGAAGACGAATCCGATTGCTTCGTGTAATGCCTGCATCGATGGATAAAGATGGTCTTTCTAAGTCAGAAGAATCGATTAGTTGATGAGTAAGTTTGTCGCTGCAGCCTTGTCTTTGGTTGCGGGCTTAATACTGCCTTTTTCTTTCGCCCCTTATAATATTTGGTATATAGCAATCATTTCACCTGCGGTTTTTGTTGCTATCGTTAAGCTTCAACCTCTAAAAGAAAGCTGTCTAATAGGATGGCTTTATGGGCTTGGGTTTTTTGGTTTTGGAGTGAGTTGGATACATATTAGCCTGTACCAATTTGGCGTTCCTAACTACTTTTTTTCAATTGGGCTGACTGGCATATTCGTAGCTTTGATGGCTATATACCTGATGTTCTACTCTTGGGTGTTAAAACTATTCTTGATTCGAGGTGTGCCTTTGGTCTTAATAGTTCCCGCACTTTGGCTTTTGATGGAGTATCTGCGGGGGTCCATGTTTACCGGCTTTCCATGGCTTATTCTGGGTTATAGTCAAATCGACTCAATCCTTGGAGGCTACATTCCTTTAGTTGGTGCTTTGGGCTGCTCTTGGGTAGTACTAACTCTTTCGGCCCTGCTTGTGACGTATTTCTGTGCTGTAGAAAAGCCAATTTTTCGTACTACTATTTTTATCTCTATATTGCTCTCATCAGGATGGAGTCTATCTAAGTTTGAACAGACATATTCTGACGGAAAACTTCTAGAGGTAGCTTTGGTTCAAGGTGCAGTACCACAGAACATAAAATGGCATAAAAATGTTCGCGCGCCATCGATTTTACACTACAGGGAATTAACTGAGGACTATTGGGATTCAGATTTAATTATCTGGCCTGAGACAGCAATTCCGGCGTTTAAGAATGAAGTAACGGACACTATCTCTCAGTTAACGAGTAAGGCTATTGAAGAGGGCACTACTCTGATGTTTGGGCTTCCGACAGTTGGCGATGAGGGAATTCATTACAATAGTCTACTTGCCGTAGGCGTAAATCCGAGTGTATACCATAAGAGACATCTAGTTCCTTTTGGTGAGTATTTTCCATTGGGGAATTATGTCCGCGGATTACTAAGTCGACTCAGCATTCCAATGTCTGATTTTACTCCTGGGAGTCTTAAACAACCTGGTTTTTATCTTGGAGATAAGCTCGTTGGGCTATCTATTTGTTATGAAGCGGCTTTTAGCGCTTTGATTCTAGAGCCAACTCCAGCTGCAAGGCTGCTGATTAATGTAAGTAATGATGCTTGGTTCGGACGGAGTATCGCTCAAGATCAGCACCTACAGGTTGCCCAAGCACGAGCTATAGAGTCTGGTCGTTATCTATTACGAGCTACGAATGATGGCATTACAGCGGTCATAGATTATAGGGGTAAAATCGTTGATCGCCTGCCTCAATATGTACCCGGGACGCTAAGATCAACGGTCGAACTTAGGCAGGGTAGTACTGTTTTCGTGAAATTTGGCATTTTCCCATTACTACTAGTTATATTTACGATGTTTTTTCTTACTGGCTGTATACGGATTTTTTCTGAGAGAAATACTGGATTATGAGAATTATAGATAGGCCCATTAGGACTAATACTAGACTATAGAGGGTTGTTGAGGATAAGGCTGGTAGTTCTGGGGAGGAAGAAACGAGTCTTAATTTTCCATGAACAATAGTATAAATTCTATCCTGAAAAGGCCATATTCGGTAGAGAGACGCCGTTAAAAAACCTGCTATGCCTAGCGTGAATGCGGTGGGAAATTTCTTAATTATGGAAGACAACAAGCGGGCAAATAAACATATGCCAACACCGAATCCCAAGATAAAAGGGACTAAGATTGCGGGTTCAACGTTGCCTATTGCATTCAGCACTACGCTATATTTTCCTAGCAATAATAGAACAAAAGATCCGGATATTCCTGGGGAGATCATTGCGCACGCACCTAGTATTCCAGTTACAAAGATAAATAATGGTGTATCTGGATAATTACTTGGGACGATGCTGAGGACTGTAAATCCCAATGCCAACCCCATAGCAAAGAAAAAGAATTTCTTCCAGGTAATAGGTCTGAAAGATCGTAGTAGAAAAATTATTGAGCCTATAATCAGCCCAAAAAACACGCTATATATTTTTTCTGGGTGGGAAATAAGTAGCTGTGGTAGAGGCACTACCTGAGTGAAAAATATTATGGCCATTACTATTCCAGAGAACAAAGGAATTACAAACATAAAATGAGGACGCCCTATAGCGACATCCCACTGCAGTATGAAGATTGCCCGTAGCCATTTCGTATCGAAGGATTTTATTGCGTTTACGAGTTCGAGGTAGATTCCCAGGATAAGCGCCATAGTTGCGCCGGATACTCCTGGAACTACATCAGCAGTGCCCATGACTGCGCCTTGGTAGACCCGAGTGAGGAATGTCTTAGCTTTCTTGCCCATGAAATTTCTGGCTATATGTATGGACTGTTGAGACAAGCGCCTCTACGTTTTCAGGAGGAACTTCTGGAGTAATCCCATGCCCTAGGTTGAAAATATGCCCCGGACCAAAGCCAAACTTGTCAAGTATCTTCTTGGCCTCTTCAGCGACTATTTCTGGAGTAGTGAGCATAATTGCTGGATCAAGGTTTCCTTGTAATGCTACTTTGCTCCCAATACGCCTTTTAGCAATAGAGATATCCGTTGTCCAGTCGAGTCCTACCGCCGTGCATTGAGTTTCTCCTATGGACTCTAGCCATAGGCCCCCTCCTTTTGTAAAGAGGATTGTAGGGATTTTATATTTAGTGAGTTTTTGAACAATAGTCCGCATATAGTGCAGAGAGAATATTTCATAAGCATCAGTCGATAGTATCCCTCCCCAGCTATCAAATATCATGATCGCATCAGCGCCAGCTGAAATTTGCGCTTCTAAATAAAGCGTCACTGATTCAGTGAGTTTGCTAAGAAGCAGGTGCATAGCTTGTTGGTTACCGTATGCAAGTTTTTTTATTTTTGCGAAGTCCCGACTTCCCGCACCTTCCACCATATAAGCTGCGAGGGTCCAGGGGCTTCCCGCAAAGCCAATCAGTGGTATCTTGTCGTTTAGAGCTTTCTTAGAAAGCCTGATGGCCTCGATTACGTAGCCAAGATCTTTTTCGGGGTCTGGGATAGCTAAAGCTTTTATTTCGTTAAAGCTTTTTAGCGGCCGTGAAAAAACAGGGCCAATTTTTTCTTGGAGACTAAGGCCTAGCCCCATTGCGTCTGGGATGGTGAGAATGTCGGAAAAAATTATTGCTGCATCAAGGTCGAATCTTTGCAACGGTTGCATCGTCACTTCACAGCAAAGCTCGGGATTCTTACACAAGGCAAGAAAGTCTCCTGCTTTTTTTCGGGTGGCTCTATATTCTGGAAGATAGCGGCCGGCTTGCCGCATGATCCATATAGGCGTCTTATCGACAGGTTGTCGATTTAAGGCACGTAGAAATCTATCTTTCATAGCGACTGAGGTCTTGAGTTCATAATCGCACTTTTAAACAGGAGCAGGAAGGGTTGAGGACCCCATGAGAAACTCATCTATAGATTTGGCCGCTGAGCGGCCTTCAGCAATAGCCCAAACGATTAGAGATTGCCCATGTTGCATATCACCGGCGACGAACACGTTATCTAGATTAGTTTTCCAGTTATTATCGCGCTCTACATTCCCTTGCGTGTTCAGCTGGATACCCAATGCCTCTACGACTCCATCTTTTTCGGGCCCGGTGAAACCCATTGCGAGTAATGCAAGATCGCAAGGTATTGTTGTGGCAGTTCCATCTACTTCTTCAAAACCGCCACCATCGTACTGTTTTTGACGCATCTCTATAAGTTCAATTTCACAGACTCTTCCCTGTTCATTCCCGATGAAGCGCTTGGTAGAAATCGCGTAAAGCCTTTCCCCACCTTCTTCATGTGCAGATGCTATACGATAGATCCTCGGCCATTCGGGCCAAGGGTTTTCGACCGCGCGCTCGTTTGGAGGCTGTGGCATGATTTCTAAACTCGTTACTGAGGCGGCTCCTTGTCTGTGGGCCGTCCCAATACAATCTGCCCCAGTATCACCACCACCAATAATGACTACGTGTTTACCCGCAGCACTTATAGAAGGCTCTTGAACACTTTTATCTTCACAGATTCTGTTTTGTAGTGGTAAGTATTCCATCGCAAAATGTATTCCGGAAAGACTTCGGCCAACAACTGATAAGTCACGCGAAGTGGTAGAACCTCCCGCGAGCAAGACGACATCAAAATTTTCTTTCAACTCCTTGGCATCTATATTCGCTCCTACGTCAGCATTGGTGCGGAAGGTGACGCCTTCTGCTGTCATCTGCTCAAGTCGTCTATCGATGACAGCTTTTTCCATTTTGAATTCTGGGATGCCATATCTAAGCAATCCCCCAATCCTGTCATCTCGTTCAAAGACAGTCACGTCATGACCTACCCTACAAAGCTGCTGTGCTGCCGCAAGCCCCGAGGGACCAGATCCGATGACTGCAACACTTTTACCAGTTTTAATAGCTGAAGGTTCCGGCATGATCCAGTTTTCACTAAAAGCTCGGTCGATAATGCTGAGTTCTATTCCTTTTATCGTTACTGCATCATCATTGATTCCCAGAACACACGCGCCCTCGCACGGCGCTGGACACAAGGTGCCTGTAAATTCTGGGAAGTTATTAGTTTTGTGAAGCCTTCGGATAGCATCTTTCCATCTATTTTGGTACACAAGATCGTTCCATTCTGGAATCAAATTACCCAGTGGACATCCTTGATGACAAAAAGGGATCCCACAGTCCATGCATCGGCTCGCTTGCTTCGTGAGTGTTTTGGGGTCATAAGGCGTGATGACTTGCTTGTAATCGCGCAAGCGTTCGTCTACCGGACGGTATTTTATAGTTTGTCGGTCATGTTCTAGAAAACCCGTCGCCTTAGCCATTCATAGCCTCCATCATAGCGTCCTCTTCTGTCATACCTTTACTTTGAGCTGTCTTGATGACAGCAAGGACTTTTTTGTAGTCTTTAGGCATTACTTTTACAAATTTATTTTTGTTTTCCACCCAGCTCGAGAGGATTTCCTCAGCTAAAGTGCTTGCAGTCATTTGGTGATGGTTAGAAATTAGTGCTTCTAAGACTGGCTCGTCATTCCTGCTTACCTTTTCTAGAAACACCATCTCCTGATTACACTGCGAGGGGAATATACCTCGCGGGTCAAAAATATATGCAGTTCCACCTGACATTCCAGCTGCAAAATTTCGCCCTGTGGGACCAAGAATAACGACCGTTCCTCCAGTCATATATTCACAGCCATGGTCGCCTATTCCTTCAATTACTGCTTTGGCGCCACTATTCCGGACAGCAAAGCGTTCGCCTCCAATACCACTAAAATATGCTTCCCCTTCAGTTGCCCCGTATAAGGCGACGTTGCCAATAAGGATATTTTCTTCTGCGGCAAAGGATCTAACACGAGGAGGGTATACGACTATTTTTCCTCCAGATAAGCCTTTGCCTATATAGTCGTTACTGTCGCCCTCTAAGGTCATCGAAATACCTGCAGGGAGGAATGCTCCAAAGCTTTGTCCTGCAGACCCATTGAAATGTAGTCTGATCGTGTCATTCGGTAACCCTGCACTGCCGTATTTTTTTGTTATTTCGTACCCTAGGAGGGTTCCGACTGTTCGATTGATATTTCTTATTGCAAACGCTGCATTCACCAACTTCCCAGACTCAATGGCATCGGTGCAAGCAGGAATTATTTGAGTTCGGTCTAATGATTGGTCGAGCTTATGGTCTTGCGTGCTTGTTTGCCTTAAAGCGCCTTTATATTCTTCAGGTCTATATAGGATAGCTGACAGATCTAGATCTTTCGCTTTCCAGTGGTCAGATGCTTCTATAGTATCGAGAAGATCTGACCTTCCGATTAGATCATCTAACTGAGAAATCCCTACGCTTGCCATATATTCTCGCATTTCATTCGCGATATAGCGGAAAAAATTCTCCACAAACTCTGGTTTTCCATTGAACTTCTTTCGGAGTTCGGGATTTTGGGTAGCGATTCCTACCGGGCAAGTGTTTAAGTGGCATACCCGCATCATTATACACCCCATGACAACAAGAGGAGCCGTTGCGAACCCGAATTCTTCGGCTCCAAGCATAGCGGCTACGATACAATCCCATCCTGTCTTGAGTTGACCATCTACCTGCACGACTATTCTATCTCTTAAGCCATTATTCAGGAGTGTTTGCTGGGTTTCTGCCAGTCCAAGCTCCCAAGGCACGCCTGTATGTTTTAACGAAGTGACTGGTGAGGCACCAGTTCCTCCGTCATAGCCTGAAATGAGAACTACATCTGCGAATGCCTTAGCTACACCTGCTGCTACAGTGCCGACTCCTGCTTCTGCTACGAGTTTCACATGCACGCGGGCTCTAGGATTGGCATTTTTGAGATCGTGAATTAGCTGTGCTAGATCTTCAATAGAATAGATGTCATGGTGAGGTGGTGGCGATATCAGTCCAACTCCCGGAGTCGAACGGCGAACTTTGGCGATCCACGGATATACTTTATGTCCAGGAAGTTGCCCTCCTTCACCAGGTTTTGCACCCTGCGCCATTTTGATTTGCAGGTCATCAGCATTTACTAGATAGTCGCTAGTAACGCCGAATCGACCAGATGCGATTTGTTTAATAGCACTTCTTTTTGAATCTTTGCCTTTTTCAACAACAAATCTTTCAGGGTCTTCGCCACCTTCCCCAGTGTTAGAGCGTCCGCCGATTCTGTTGAGTCCGATGGCTAAGGTTTCATGCGATTCTTGGCTAATAGAGCCAAGGGACATCGCTCCAGAATTGAAGCGTTTCATTATCTTTTCTACTGATTCCACGGTTTCGATTGGAATAGGTGTGCAATGTTTTAGCTTGAGTAAACCTCTTATCGTTGCGCGTGACCTGCTTTGATTATCAATCGCGGCGGTATACTCTTTGAAGATAGAATATTGTCCAGACTGAGTAGCATGCTGAAGCTTGAATACTGTTTCTGGGTTAAAGAGATGGTGTTCTCCGTCACGACGCCATTGGTATTCGCCTCCGGACTCTAAGGCAAGGTCTCCAGATTGTCTCTGTGGCCAAGCCTTTCCATGACGGATATTTACTTCTTTGGCAATTACTTCAAGTCCTACCCCACTAATTTTGCTAGATGTTCCTTTAAAATATTTATTTACAAAGTTGCAGCCTAACCCCACAGCTTCAAATATCTGAGCGCCTCGATAGGATTGCACAGTAGAAATTCCCATTTTGGACATGATCTTGGTCATTCCGGTATCAATTGCACGGATATAATTCTTAATTAATAGAGTTTGATTTGAGCGGTTACCTTGATCGCTCAAAACCGAGCGGTCGAGTAGGCTAGCGATTGTATCGATTGCCATATACGGATTAACTGCATCAGCGCCATACCCAATTAGAGTTGCAAAGTGATGGACTTCGCGAGCGTCTCCCGATTCAACGATCAGACCTATCCGTGATCGCTTCCCATTTTTGACTAGGTGGTGGTGTAACGACGATATTGCCAACAGACACGGGATCCCAGATCTTTTACGATTTGTTCCTCTGTCCGAAAGGATAATAAAGTCAAATCCGTTATCTATAGCTTGGTCCGCTTCTAGGAAAATTTCTGTCAGTACAGCTTCAATCGCGCTCTCGTCCGAGTTCGATGAGTAGGTTATATTTAAAGTTTTTGAGGAGAAGCCGTGAGAGTTTATTTTTTGTATTTGAGAAAACTCGTTATTGTTAAGGACAATCGAGTCTAAAAAGAGACGTCGACAGTTCACATCTTTGGTCTCCAGCATATTCTTTTCTGGTCCTATCACTGTAGAAACCTGAGTAACTAATTTTTCCCTCATCCCGTCTAATGGGGGATTCGTAACCTGTGCAAATTTTTGTTTAAAGTAGTCGTAGAGTAGCCTCGGCTTGTCCGATAGTACGGCTAAGGGAGTATCGGTTCCCATAGAACCGATAGCCTCAGTTCCGCTTTCCACCATCGGTTGGATAAGAAGCTTTAGCTCTTCTTCGGTATAACCAAAGGCAATCTGTTTTTCGAATAATTCCGCCTCGTTTAGAGCAGGGGCAGAACTCACTTTAGGAAGATTTTCAAGACTAAGTTTATTTGCTTTTAGCCAGTCACCATAAGGGTGTTCATTGATATAAGTGTCTTTTAGCTCGGTATCTTCAATAATACGTCCAAGTTCTGTGTCGACTAGAAAGATCCTTCCTGGCTGTAGACGACCTTTGACTTTGATCTTTTCGGGGGGGAGTTCGAGCACGCCAACTTCTGAGGCCATGACTACTAAATCGTCTGTAGTCACGTAATAACGTGAGGGCCTCAAGCCATTCCTATCTAGAATCGCACCGATCGATCGTCCATCCGTAAATGCGATTGATGCCGGTCCATCCCAAGGCTCCATGAGACAAGAATGATATTCGTAGAATGCTTTGCGGGCGGGGTCCATTGTTTCATGTCCACTCCAAGCTTCAGGCACCATCATTAGCACTGCGAGAGGCAGTGGTCTTCCCGCCATATGCAGAAACTCTAACACTTGGTCGAAAGAGGCCGTATCTGAATTACCTTCCAGAACTATTGGAAATAATTTTTCTAAGTCACCGCCTAACGCTTCGCTCTTGCATAAAGCTTGTCTTGCTTTCATCCAGTTACTATTGCCGCTCACTGTGTTTATTTCTCCGTTGTGAGCGATAAATCTAAAGGGCTGTGCCAGTGTCCATGAGGGGAATGTATTTGTTGAAAATCTTTGGTGTACTAGAGCCAGAGCTGATTCGACTCTTTCATCATGTAAATCAGGGAAAATAATTTCTAGTTGATTCGCAAGCAGCATACCTTTGTAAACAAGTGTCATAGAAGACAGGCTGGGGATATAGAAAAGGCTTTTTTCTTTTAGCTGACTGGCCCAGATTAGATGCTCTATCCTTTTACGAATAACGTAAAGTTTTCTTTCAAACTCGGCCCCAACTTTTGTGTCAGTACCCTTGCCTAAAAATATTTGACTGAAGTACGGTTGTGCTTTTCTAGCGCTGGGTCCTATCACTTCGGGCCCAAGAGGTATCTCTCGCCATCCTAGAACAAACTGTCCTTCCTCTTTGGCAATTTGGGATAATTTACTTATGCAGTCTTCTCTGTCGCTCGAATTATTTGGTAAGAATATATTACCAGCAGCGTACTCGCCTATAGTGGGCAAATTGATCCCTAGTTTCCTACACTCAGCCCTTAAAAATTTATCAGGAATTTGCAGCAGGATACCGGCGCCATCCCCCGTATTTTCTTCGGCTCCGGTAGCACCGCGATGCCATAGATTTTTTAAAATTGAAAGTCCTTGGGTGATGGTGGCGTGAGATTTTCTCCCCTTCAGATCCGCAACAAACCCCAGCCCACATGAATCGTGCTCATTAGTTTCGTCATATAAGCCACCCTCTGGTCTGCCAATATTTGGAAATTTTACTTCGGTAACGTCATCCATACTCTAGTAGTTTCTCCACGTGTCCATGCCCTTCGTGATAGGACAGATTTTTTACTGACTAACTTGTCAGCCGGTTATTGATTAATTCTTGGTTGGCGAATTTGCCAACCTAGATAAAATTTGAATCTCACAAAAACGAGCGCAGGCTTGGGAAGGTGCTATCACACTCAACTCTTATTTTATAAGATTTAGCATGTTGTGTCATCCTGATGAGGTAGGATTCGACGTTATTATAGAGGTAGAGCCTTAGTTCAACTTATCTAGGCGATAATCTTGCGTCACGAGCCCCGCACTATAATTTCTAATTATTATAGACATTCGAAGCTTATAGAAGAATTTGGTGAATATTGATTGCATTTAGGGGATAAATAATTTTTGTTTGTGGCTTACCCGTCTAGCTCGAGAAATCAATAATCATGTTTTCCTATCGTCTCTAGCAGGATTTCTTCTAAATAATCATTGGTCAAGAAGGCATTCCCAAAACTTTTCAGTAATACAAGACGAATACTACCATCTATATTTTTTTTGTCTTTGGACATAAGGGCTACAAATTGCTCAGGTGTGATTTGTTGCGGAGCTTCAGTAGGCAGAGAAAAATGGGTTAAGAGCAGTTTGATTCGCTCTATCTGCTCTTTACGCAGAAAGCCTAGCTTCCAGGACATAAAAAGAGCCATCATCATTCCCGCTGCTACTGCTTCGCCATGTAGCCATTTCCCATAGCCCAATGCAGTTTCTATTGCATGACCGAAAGTATGGCCAAAATTGAGGGTGGCTCTTATTCCTCGTTCTCGTTCGTCAGCTGAAACAATTGTTGCTTTGTTTTCACAGGAACGCTGGATTAAATAATTCAGCGTATCACTACTTTTGGCTAATATATCGGGAATATTTGCTTCAATCCAATCAAGGAAGTCTGCGTCGTTGATCAAGCCATATTTAATGACCTCAGCCATGCCAGAGTTAAATTCACGATTCGGCAGTGTTTTTAATGTCGAGGTATCAATAAATACAGCTTGAGGTTGGTAAAAGGCACCCACCATGTTTTTTCCTAGAGGAAGATTAATTGCGGTTTTTCCACCAACGGATGAATCAACTTGAGCGAGTAGTGTTGTCGGCATCTGAACGTAGCTTATCCCTCTTTGATAGCTCGCTGCAGCGAACCCCGCCAGATCGCCGACAACCCCGCCACCAAGAGCAATTAAGGTTGCATTTCGATTGATATTGTTTTCGAGCATAAAACTGAGTAACCGCTCAAGTTCTACAAAATTTTTTGATTCTTCACCGGCAGAAAGGATGAAAGTGTGACATTCATCTTTATAAAAGCGTTTTTTGACAGCGTTTAAGTGGAAATTGGCCACATTCGAATCAGTAACAATAACTACTTGATTGCCATGTATAGTGCTTAAAATTAATTTCGAGTCAGAGAGAATCCCGTCGCCAATGTAGATAGGGTAACTGCGACTTTCTAGAGAGACATTAATCTTGGTTAGCATGAATTTTTTTACTAATAGTTTGAATAATTTGATGAATGGGTAAGGTATCAGTGGATATTACATGATTTGCGATCTCACGATACAAGGAATCTCTTGCGAGCACAATTTCTGAGAGTTTTTTACGCGGATCCTCAACTTGTAGCAACGGTCTTGATTTATCAGTTTTCAATCTATCCAAAAGAGTATCGATCTGACTTGTCAGATAGAGTACAAGACCCCTTTCAGATAGGGCGCTTCGATTTTTTTTGCTAAGAATACACCCCCCTCCAGTAGCTACAACGATTTTATCGCTCCTTGAGATTTCTTCGATAACATTTTCTTCTCTCTTTCTAAAACCACTTTCTCCTTCTATCTCAAATATCATGTCGATTTTGACACCAGTCTTCTTCTCGATTACTGCATCCGTATCAATGAATTCATAGCTCAGCAACTGGGATAGCCTATGTCCTATAGTTGTTTTTCCGACCCCCATAGGGCCTATGAGAAAAATCCTGTTTAAGACCGACAATCGAATCCTCTCCTCTATAGACTTGGTTCAAGACATAATAACAATTTGCTATTAGTAAACATTAAGTCTACCTATGTATGTGATTTATTACAGTTCTGCAAGAGTATGGCTTCTATCTGGTGGAATTGCAGAGACTTTGATAAGAGGTAACTTTATTAAGTTGCCATAAATATAAAGTTTTTATTTATTACTCCGGGTCGAACTAGCATTATAAATAGTAAAAGGTACTCAGATGAATTTTGTCGAAAAAGAAAGGAAAGCGCTGTTAGAAGTTAAAGGGCTAGGACCAGTCGTTATTCGGCGATTCGAAGAAATTGGAACATATTCTTTGCAAGAGCTGAGTGAATACGAAGCTGACGATATTGCTGAAATAGTAGCTGATATGCTGGGAACCAGCTGTTGGAAAAACAGTCCTCAATCGAAAAAAGCTATTAATGCTTCAATTCAAGTAGCAAAAAAAAGCAATATGAAAGGCGCGGACAGTTCTCAATGAACTCAGAATGGATCTGGCCTATTTCACCCAATCTCTTAGGACTAATCATAGGGATAATATTTATCTTCCCAACGATTTACTTTATTCGTGCCAAAAATTGGGATTCGGTCGCATGGCCACTCTTTCTAGTAACACTCCCTGTGTACTATATGCTTTTCGGAGTTCTTGTGATGGATGGTTCCGCGGTTCTTTAGGAACTTTTGTATGGTTTACCATTCATAGTTACAGGTCTCCTAGTTTGGCGAATGCGATCCAAGAATGCACTTATTATTGTAGCTCTAGCATGGATAAGTCACGATTTTTACCACGACCATTTCTTTCAGAATCCAGGAGTATTCAGTTGGTATCCCGCGTTTTGTGCGATAGTTGATATTACAGTGGGAGTATATTTACTAATTTATTATAGGCGCGTTATCCCAACTATAAATGTATAAAAAACTAATTAAAACATTTACTTAAAAAATTAATATGAATGTAGAATATTTTTTATTTTCTTATAGGTAAAGAATGACCATAAGATTGCCCTCACTTATACTTAATCACCGAGATCAATCAACATCGATTTGCATCTCTTCTTGGAAGGTCTTAAGGATCTCCCCGGTCCGTGCATAAAATTCGCTGGAACTAATGATCTTACAGTTCTTTGCAAGCGACTTTAGTTCACCGATACTATTCGTGTTCGGTAGTTAAATACGATGGTCTGAGTGTGTGTTCTGGCGATAAATTTTGGAGAAAGATAATCGAATTTGGTGTATTAGTTTTCGTATATGTTGAGCATCTTCAAGAAGCATGATCGCGACTGTTGCTGTTTTTGCACCATTGCGTCGTCTGTATGATTATATTGCTTTGAGTACTTTACATCGGCCATTAACGGTAGGTTCCCGAGTCTGGGTTCCTTTGAGACATTCATTTCGAGTTGGGATCGTGGTGAAGATTAGGGGTGTCAATACCGAGAATGTATCCAAGCTTAAGTCGATAGTGGAAATTTTAGATGATGACTCTCTTATTTCTGAGAAAATGCTGCACCTTGCTTCTTGGGCGTCCGCATACTATCACCACCCTATAGGGGAAGTAGTAGCGACTATTCTTCCCGCACCTTTGAGAGGAAAGACTTTGGTTCCTTCTGTGGGCCGTGAGAGTTGGAGTCTTACAGAACTGGGACGACAGGCTCTTGAACAGCTTTCTGTGAAAGGGCTTCGGCAAAAGGATATCCTGGAAATCTTGCAGAATAACTCCTGCATTTGCGCGGAAGAACTTGGCGACTTGGATTATAATTGGCAGAGTCCAATGCGCGCGCTGCTGAAGCGCAACTTTGTCATGAAGTCAATTGTATCGGAACCGATCGGCCCAATTAGGTTGCTAGATAGCCCTATTATCCTGAATAAAGAGCAGGCGCGTGCTTCCAAAAATATTCATGAGACTCTTGGTAAGTTTCAACCCACTGTTCTGTACGGTGTTACAGGAAGCGGGAAAACAGAAGTATATTTTGATGTCATCGATAGTGTATTGAAAAGTGGAGGTCAGGCCCTTTTCTTGCTTCCGGAAATAGCGCTAACGAAGCATTTGGTAAAGCGTTTCCGTCAGCGGTTTGGTAGCCGAGTAGCAACCCTTCACTCTGGTATGAGTAAAAAAGAGCGCGTCGCCACTTGGATTAGATCTAAGAAGGCTGAGGTGGGTATTCTACTTGGGACTCGCTCAGCAGTTTGGCTAGAACTGCCCGACCTTGAACTGATTATCGTTGATGAGGAGCATGACGCTGCTTACAAGCAGCAAGATGGATTCCGATACTCTGCCCGTGATATTGCGATAGTCCGTGCGCAACAATTGGGTATTCCCGTGGTTCTAGGGTCAGCTACTCCTTCGTTTGAGACATTGGTCAATATAGAGAATAAAAATTTTCAGATAACACACCTGAAAAGCCGTCCATTAGCCTTGTCAAAGACTAAAGTCGAGACTATCGATGTGCGGGGGCTGAAACTAGCAGGTGGCCTGAGTGAAGCATTGATTAGACATATGCGAGAGCATTTGGCGAAAGGACAACAAGTTGTTCTTTTCCTTAATAGGCGAGGTTACTCACCCGTTATGATCTGCCGTTCTTGCGGAGTATTAATGACTTGCCTCCGGTGCGACGCTTACTTGGTCTACCATAAGCAAAAACAATCACTGATCTGTCATCACTGTGGATACCGTAAATCTGCTTTTACTAAAGCAGATTGTTGTGCTGAAGAAGCGACTGAACCATTAGGGATCGGTACAGAGGGAATTGAAGAGGTGGTTCGCGAGTTGTTTCCTCATAAGACGGTATGCCGAGTTGATAGAGATGCCGTCAGATCGGCTAAAGTACTAGAAAAAATACTGAGCGAAATAGGTACTGGAGAGATTGACATATTAATTGGTACCCAAATGGTTTCAAAGGGCCTTGATTTTGAGAATGTTACATTAGTGGGCGTGGTTGACGCTGACACGCGGTTATATTCAATAGATTTTCGAGCAGAAGAGAGGTTGGCTCAGTTGCTCGTGCAGGTGGCTGGTAGAGCTGGGCGTGGTAGCAAGGCTGGGGAGGTTTTTGTGCAGACGCAAAAACCAGAAAATGCGGTTTTAAGAAGAATTATTGATGACGGTTATGATATATATTCGAAGCTAGCCCTGCCTGAGAGACGAGAAGTAGGTTTCCCTCCTTATGTCGCTATGGCCTTGGTTCGGGCCGAGTCTAAGTACCCGGAGCGACCAACATTATTTCTAACAGGAGTTAGGAAAATTCTTCAAAAAGAGTGTGCCAAGGCGGACATTAGTTTCCCAATTCCGGCTTACATGGCTTTACGCGCCGGAAGAGTCAGGGCATTGTTGATAGTTAGGGCGCCTCTGAAAATTGAGATCCAAAATCTGTTAGCTGCTTGTCTGGACAAAATAGAAAGCTTATCTAAGGTAGTTCGAATTCAGTGGACAATTGACGTCGATCCTCAGGAGACTCTTTAAGAAATTCACCGTGTGTGAATAACCTTACAATAAGCGATAGAATTGAATCTGTCCTGAAAACTTAGAATTTATATATTGGAAAGATTTTTGAAAGATAAGCTGCATTCCTGCATAGAGGCAAGTCTAGTTGAATTGAGAAAATTAGGTGTTTTAGAAGGCGATGAAGTCTATGACTTTCGTATTGAGGTGCCTAAAAAAGCCGAACATGGCGATTACAGTACTAATTTAGCCTTGCTCTTAGCAAAATCTATGGGCAGTTCTCCTAGAAAAATCGCAGAGCAAGCTGCTACATTATTGGAAAAAAATGAGCTTTTTGATTCTGTTTCGATTGCAGGGCCAGGCTTTATTAATTTCACGCTAGCTGATGAAGCTATATTTGCTGTCATCGAGTCAGTGAAAGAACAGGGAGAGAGTTTTGGGCGCAATAGTCTTGGTAATAAAAAATCTGTTCAAATTGAATTTGTATCAGCGAATCCTACTGGCCCGCTCCATGTGGGGCATGGACGAGGCGCTGCTATTGGCTCAGCTCTGGCGAGCCTTTACCAAGCATGTGGGTACATTGTACACAAAGAATACTATGTGAACGATGCCGGTCGGCAGATGGATATTCTCGCTGTGAGCGTTTACTTAAGGTGGTTACAGGAGGAGGGCTGCACTCTTGTGTTCCCGTCCAATGGTTATCAAGGAGTATATATTTCAGAGATAGCACGCGATTTCAATCGCTCATCTCCTTGGTTGGAGTCGTCTCAGCAATCTGGCTTAGGAGGCTTAATAACCGATGTGGATACTGACGCGGCGATGGACGAACTGATAACTTGCGTTAAAGCACACTTAGGTGCGTCTTCTTACGAGCTAGTTAGGTCTTATGCGACTAAAGCCATTTTGGAGGGTATAAAAGACGACCTGCGGGTGTTCGAAGTCACTTTTGATTCATGGTTTTCGGAGTTGTCTTTGCATGCAGAGGGTATAATTGAGGCATCACTTAACCACTTAGACTCAAAGGAATATATTTATGTCTCGGATGGTGCAACTTGGTTTAGGTCTACCTTATCAGGCGATGAAAAGGATCGGGTAGTCATAAGAGATAATGGACAGAAGACATATTTTGCGGCTGACATTGCTTATCACGCGGGTAAGTTTGATCGGGGGTTTGAGAAATTAGTTGATGTGTGGGGTGCGGACCACCATGGCTATATCCCTAGGGTGAAGGCTGCGCTTGAAGCTATGGGTAAATCTAGCGGTGATTTAGGTGTCGTTTTGGTCCAGTTTGCTGTTTTGATGAGAGATGGGGCAGCCGTCGCAATGTCCACTCGGTCCGGAAACTTCGTCACATTGCGAGACTTGGTTGATGAGGTTGGCGTTGACGCCGCTCGTTTCTTTTACTTGATGCGGCGATCTGATCAACACATGGAGTTTGACTTGAACCTTGCTGTCTCTAAAACTAATGAGAATCCAGTCTATTATGTGCAGTATGCTCACGCGCGGATCTGCAGCATTATGACTCAAGCTTCCTCGCTAGGAGAGTGGGCCTGGACTGAGGAAGGCCCTAAATATCTAAACACAGCTGCTGAGCGGAAAATAGTCATAATGTTAGCTGGATATCCAGAGGTGTTAATAAGCGCGGTTAAATCGAACGAGCCTCATCTACTTCCTCAATACTTGCGAGAATTAGCGCAAGAATTCCACGCTTACTATAACTCCAATAAAGTATTGTCTGAGGATAAGGCTGTTAGGTTTGCGCGTTTATCTTTGGTGGATGCAGTCCGACAAGTCCTTGCAAATGGGTTAGGCTTGCTCAATATTTCAGCACCACGGTCAATGTGAAGGAAAGCTATAGATGGCCCTTAGAGACTATAAAAAAGCATCTACTCTTCCTAGTGAAAAGGAAAGTCATGGCAAACTTTCTTTTTTCATTATTGGGCTATTAGTTGGAGGAATAGTGACTTACGGTTGTTTAATTTCTTTATCTGAGAATGGGCGGTTTGATATTTTTAATTGGCCAAAAAGTTTGATCTCAACGGCAGATTCATTAGGAAAAAAAATTAAAGGGATCTCGAAAAATTCATCCCTACCTCCGATGGAATTTGACTTCCAACCATTGAAAAGTGGCAGCGAAATTGATATCGGGCCAATAGAAGGGTTTCAACAAGGTTACCTTCAAGCTGGATCTTTTCGTACCATTGAAGATGCGGATGGGACCAAGGCAAAATTAGCAATTTTAGGCATTAAGTCAGAGATTAGTCGGGTCGTCACTGCGGAAAAGAACGTATGGTTCCGAGTGCTGGTGGGACCGCTTTTAAGTGAGAGAGCAATAAGAGAGACACGTATAGAAATGATAGAGCAAGGTATAATTCCTATCTTTCTAAAACAAGTAGCGGACTGACTCTTTAACCTTCTTGCTAAATACAGGTTTATGGCTACAAGAGAAATTTAGTACTACTCGAACCTAGTCATTGCTAAAACTTGAGGGGGCTGTGGATTCAAGGAGTAACAATCTGATATTTCTCTGTAGCCTCGATTTGAAGAGATTACTGTCTCCAGTGGGTGTGAAAATTTGACCCAACGTGATGGATTCTTTTAGGTAGTGAGATAGGACCTCTGCAGATCCATTAACCCAGTTATCCCAAGCTATTGTTGACTTTGAGAAAAGCTCTTGCTCTTGTTTTATCTTGACAGACATCTGCAGAAACTCTGAGTAAGGCGCTGCCATTGCTGTTATGTCAGCTCCACGGACAATGCTTTCTTCCCTAGTGTGACAGTATGCAAATTTTTCTGTAGACAATATAGCAGCGCAGATTTTCTCTATTTTTCTATTGGGGATGTTATGTTGAGGAAGTATCCTTTCGGCAATAGACGCGGCGTAGGATTCTTTATTTTCGAACTGAAGCGCAGTATGATCTTTTATGTATTCGGCGTCGTGGAAGAGTAGTGCGCAGTATACTATTTCGCAGTCGATAGGTGGTTTTCGGAGCCCATAATAATTAATTATTTCCTCTGCGAAATATATAGTTTTTTCAATATGAGTGAAGTTGTGAAATGCTAGTTTATCGCTGTAAAATTTATAAGCGGCTTTTTCTAGCGATAAATTTCGGACCTTGGTAAATACCGATGCCATATCAATATTCCTGTTGAGGCTAGATGAGAACACGTGTCGAGACTGCTATTATTGAAGAGTTGTACAAAAAAACAAGCTTTAATATATGTGGTTTTTCGTGCGAATTGGTGAACGATTAAGATAGCCTACTGATTTGGTTTGTTGTAGGCTCAGCTGCAGTAGTATATTTTTTTTTTCAAAGTAGAGACTTTGAGAGTATGACGTTAAAAATATTTGTTAATGGAGACCCTCTCGAGATCCCTGATAACCTTGTATTGCAAGGTATTATTGAAATTTTAGAGGTGACAGGGCGGTACGCAATTGAAGTGAATGGTGAAATTGTTCCCAAAAGTGAGCATTTGGACTTTTTAATTAATAACGGTGATGCGGTTGAAGTCGTAAAGGCCGTTGGTGGCGGATAGCACCGGTGGAAAAATCAATAAAGGGATAGTCAGTAAGATGGATACACAAGGATCGAAAAAAACCATTCTCAAGGATGCCTTGAAAATTGGAGAGTATGAACTTTCTTCCCGCTTACTAGTTGGGACAGGGAAATATAAAGATCTGTCGGAAAGCCATGCAGCTATTGAGGCAAGTGGTGCTGCTGCTGTAACAGTGGCAATAAGAAGAATCGATGCTGGACAGACTACTGATGCCTCAGATTTGCTAGATATTATTTCTCCGGAAAAATACGTTATCTTACCTAATACAGCAGGTTGCTACGATGCTGCCTCGGCGGTGAGAACCTGCATGCTGGGACGAGAGCTACTAGATGGTCATGCACTAGTAAAGCTGGAAGTTATGGGGGATAGTCGTACGTTATACCCAAATATTGTTGAGACACTATCTGCTGCAAAAACTTTGTGTAAAGAGGGGTTTCAAGTGATGGTTTATACGTCTGATGATCCTATTTTAGCTGTTGAGCTTGAAGCAATAGGATGTGTCGCGATCATGCCTCTTGCCGCACCTATTGGTTCAGGATTAGGGATACAGAATCGTTTCACCTTAAGAACTATAATTGAAAACGCTAGCGTTCCTGTGATTGTTGATGCTGGCGTAGGGACGGCGTCTGATGCCAGCATCGCCATGGAGCTTGGTTGCGATGGTGTATTGATGAACACAGCAATCGCCGAAGCCCAAAATCCGATATTAATGGCATCAGCAATGTCAAAGGCTGTTCAAGCTGGCCGAGAGGCATTTCTGGCTGGAAGGATGCCTCGCCGTGCATATGCTACAGCTTCTTCACCTTTAGATGGCCGTTTTTTCTCATAATCTGTTTGTCATGGTTAAAGATACTCCGCTATTGAGGACCGTTCGTAGCTATGTCGTGCGGGCGGGCCGTACAACAGCGGCTCAGGTAAAGGCGTTAGGTGAATTTCAAAATCAGTATGGATTCAACCTCGAGCAGATAGAGAAGGTTAACGATCTATTTGCGCTGGCCGGACCATTGCATTTAGAAATCGGGTTTGGGAACTCCGAAAACATCATACATATGACCAGATGTCACCCGAACAATAATTATCTGGGTTGCGAAGTACATCCTCCGGGTCTGGCAAGAGCCTTATTGGCGATAGATAAACTATCCCTACCTAATGTCCGTGTAGCTGGCATTGATGCTATTGATTTACTTAACTCTATTTCCCCTGAAGCTTTAGACTCAGTTTATATTTATTTTCCAGATCCATGGCCTAAGAAGCGTCATAATAAAAGACGATTAGTGAATGAAAATTTCTTGAGTTTACTTTATCTTGCCTTAAAGAAAAATGGTATTTTTCGGTTTGCCTCTGATGATGCTGTTTATGCTGAAATGGTAAAAGATTTGATTGCTAACTCGACTGAGTGGATCAATATTGCTGGAGGAAGAAAGTGGTCGCCTCGGCCAAACGATCGAGTCTTGACTAGATTTGAGAAAAGAGCAGGTATATTAAAAAATAAGATCTTTGAGATTACTGCGAGTCCTTGTCTGTAGGCTCTTCAATCTCCCTGGGTTTTACGTCATCTAAATTCTCAATGAGATAAAATTCAGTGCTTTTTTTTTCTTCGTTATGACTATTTGGCCGAGTAATACCGAACGTATTTTTTATGCCGCAAATTCTTGCAGTCTCTAGCACATCAAGGTTGTCATCTATCAAGATAGTGTTTTCAAATTTACATTCCGTATCCTCAGAAAGTTTTGTCCAAAATGGCATCTCTTCTTTACAATAACCAATTTCGTGAGCATTACAAATGTGATCAAAATATTTTCTTATCCCTGTGATTTCTAGTTTTCTGTTCATGCTTTTGAGCGCAGCGTTGGTCGCCAAAGTGACAGTTAAGCCACTCTGGTTTAGCCTCTCTAACAAAGGTTGGGCTCCATTCCGTAGACAGATTAGAGAGTCTAATTCATCTTCAATACCAGTTAGGCTTAGATCTAAAGCTTTACTCCAGTATATTAGGCTATACCAATTTAAGGTTTTTTTGTTTTTTTCGAGCAAGTCTTCTATGATTTTTTTTGCGGCTAATATGTCTATATCGTTTTTTTTTGCTAATTTAGCGGGTAGTGACTGACTCCATACCTGATGGTCAAAATGTAAGTCCAAAAGTGTGCCATCCATGTCAAAAATGACTGTGTCGATGTCATCCCATATTATTTTTGATAAGCTCATTTATCACTTCTATCTTTAATCAGAGCTCTGAGTTCAAGGGCCAGCGTTGCAGCTAATTCCAATTCCTGAGAATTTAATGTCTTCTTTATTTGCTTATTTTCCTCAGGTTCTTTTTCAGCACTTGCTGAAGCTATTTTAAGCCAAGCATAACTTAAAGCTGGATCTGGGTCTTTTCCGATGCCTTGCATGTAGAGCGAGCCAAGATTACGCTGGGCAGGTTCAAAGCCCTGAAGCGCTGATTCTTTTAGCCAAAAGTAACCTTCTTGATAATTTGTTACTGTCCCGTTCGCAAAGATATACATCAAGCCAATTTGCATTTGTGCTTTTTCATTACCTTTCTCTGCTAGTTGTAGCATGAGTTCGAAGGCTTTTTTTTGAGCTTCTACGCTGTCTACATTTTTTAAATATTCACCTGCTAACTGAAAGGTGGCGGCTGCATGATCTTGCTGTGAAGCAAGTTTCAGAAACCCCACTGCTTCTTGTTTTTCCCCTTCACGTAAAAGCAGTATTGCGAGATTGAACTGCGCTGCTGCCAGGCCCTTCGCGGCAGCTTTTCTGAACCATATTTTGGCCTCGGGCAGGTTTTTATTTGCGCCTTCTCCTTTAGCGAGCGCGACACCGAAAAAAAATTGTGCTTCTGTGTCTCCGAGTTCCGCTCCTTTTTTAAACCAGTGCGCAGCTTTGGATGTATTTTTAGCCTCTCCATAACCTCTAAGGTTCATTATCCCTAGATTGAACATCGCACCGGGCAAGCTCTGTTCCGCGGCTGCTTTGAAAAGTTCTCTCGCACTATCAAAGTCTAGATCAATGCCTTTTCCTCTCATATACATAGTTCCTAGGTTGTTTTGGGCGATGGGATCTCCTGCATCGGAAAGAATATGATAATACTTGGCAGCGAGGGCAAACTGGCCGTCATTATAAGCATCAGATGCCATATCGGCTCGGCCAGTAGCTGTGACTAGAAGTAAAATGATATAAATAGATGAATCAATGCGCATGTCAAAAGGACTCTTGTATTCTGTATAGCATATAATTAGTGGATCAAAATTTCTTACTTAATGGTATCTAATGAGAAAAATAAAAAAAATACTAGTAGCTAACCGTGGAGAAATCGCGATCCGAGTCATGAGGGCGGCGTCTGAACTAGCTATTCAGACCGTGGCAGTCTATGCCCACGAAGATCGTTTTTCATTGCATCGATTTAAGGCGGACGAGTCTTACTTGATAGGTGCTGGAGACACTCCGGTAAAAGCCTATTTGAGTATAGAGAAAATCATAGCGATTGCTCTTTCGAGTGAGGCAGATGCCATTCATCCTGGTTACGGGTTCTTATCTGAGAGTCCCGAACTTGCAGAAGCTTGTGCTGATGCAGGCTTAGTTTTCATAGGGCCATCACCAGAGGTCATGAGAAAGTTAGGCAATAAAATACAAGCTCGCGCCTTAGCGGAGTCAAGTGGAGTCGCTGTAATGCCAGCAACTAAGTCACTGCCTACTGATGAAAAGGAAGTTTCTAGATTGGCTGAATCGGTTGGCTATCCTCTTATGCTCAAAGCTTCTTGGGGAGGCGGTGGTCGCGGAATGAGAGTCATTGATTCTGCGGAAGATCTGCATGCTATTGTCCAGACTGGTAGGCGTGAAGCTCTAGCTGCGTTCAATAATGACGAGATTTATTTGGAAAAGCTCGTAAAGAATGCACGACATGTGGAGGTGCAGATACTTGGTGATACGCATGGAAATATCGTGCACTTGTTTGAGCGCGATTGCACCGTCCAAAGAAGGAATCAGAAAGTTGTTGAGCGAGCTCCTGCTATTTATCTAACCGAAGAGCAGCGCACTGAGTTTTGTCTTGCTGCAATAAAAGTGTGTAAGTCGGTCAACTACACTTGTGCAGGGACTGTTGAATTTTTACAGGATGTGGATACAGGTGATTTCTATTTTATTGAGGTGAACCCTCGCATCCAAGTTGAACATACTGTCACAGAGTCAATTACTGGTGTAGATATAGTTAAAGCTCAAGTTAGGATATCGGAAGGCCATACAATAGGTTCTCAAGAATCAGGTATTCCTCAGCAGATTGATATCAAAATTCATGGTCATGCGATTCAGTGCAGAGTTACTGCAGAAGATCCTGAAAACAATTTCATTCCTGATTACGGCACGATTACAACCTATAGAAGTCCAGCCGGTTTCGGTATTCGGTTAGATGCAGGAACAGCCTACACTGGCGCCGAAATCACAAGGTACTATGATTCTCTATTAGTTAAGGTGACCGCGTGGGCGGGGACCGAGGAGGAAGTTACACTTAGGATGCGTAGAGCTCTTCTAGAGTTTCGAATTAGGGGGATAAGCACTAATCTCGAATTTCTAGCTGAGTTGATGACGAATAAAAAGTTTCAAAAGGGTGATTATACTACTCGGTTTATTGATGAGACCCCCGAGCTCATGGAGCTTCCTCATCGACGTGATAGAGGCACTAAACTTGTTAATTATGTGGCCGAGGTTATTGCAAAAGGCAACCCTCTAGTTGCGGATCGGCCATGGCCAAGTGTGATCGAGGAGCCAAACATTCCTAGCTGTGAAGATGTAGCTATTGTGGGAGGTTCTAGGCAGAAATTTGAAGAGCTGGGCGCGGCAGATTTTTCGAAATGGATGTTGGACCAGAGACAAATTCTAGTTACCGATACAACATTTCGTGATGCACATCAGTCTCTATTGGCCACGCGCTTTAGAAGTCATGATTTACTTCAGATATGCGATGCTTATGCGCGTCTAGCTCCTCAATTATTATCTGTTGAGTGTTGGGGTGGCGCGACTTTTGATGTGGCAATGAGATTTCTCAATGAGTGTCCTTGGACGCGCTTAAAATCTATCCGAGAAAAGCTTCCTAATGTGCTTACGCAGATGTTGTTGAGAGCATCAAATGCGGTCGGTTACAAAAATTACCCTGATAATGTGGTCAGCTATTTCATTAGTCAGGCTGCAACATCTGGTGTTGATATCTTTAGAGTGTTTGATTCTTTGAACTGGGTTGAGAACATGCGCCTACCAATGGATTCGGTTATAGAGTCGGGGAAGATTTGTGAAGCGACTATTTGCTACACCGGCAACTTGATTGGAGCGAGTGAGAAAAAATATAACTTGGCTTATTACGTGAAAATGGCGAAAGAATTGGAGTCAGCCGGCGCCCATGTTTTGGGGATAAAAGATATGGCAGGGCTCTGCCTTCCTAGGGCCGCGACCTTATTGATCTCAGAACTAAAGCAGGAAATTGGAATACCAATTCATTTTCATACCCATGATACCAGCGGGATAGCCGGAGCAACCGCGCTGGCAGCGATAGATGCTGGTGTAGATGCTGTTGATCTGGCTATGGACTCGATGAGCGGGATGACATCACAACCAAATATGGGTTCAGTGCTTGAGGCTCTTCGGGATAGTCCTCGTGAAAGCAGTTTAGACGGTGATGCGATTAGAACACTGTCTGATTATTGGGCTGGAGTTCGAAAAAATTATTATCCTTTCGAAAGTCAAGAGAGAACTGGCGCATCTGAGGTTTATATACATGGGATGCCAGGTGGACAGTTTACAAATTTGCGAGAGCAAGCGACATCACTCGGCTTAGGTAAAAAATGGGGAGAAGTTTCCAAAGCCTACGCCGATGTAAATGATATGTTTGGCAATATCGTAAAGGTAACTCCAAGCTCAAAAGTAGTTGGTGATATGGCATTAATGATGGTCAGCAGCGGTTTAAGTAGGGAAGACGTTGAGTCTGATGGTACCGATGTACCTTTCCCTGAATCAGTAGTTTCCTTTTTTAGAGGTGACTTAGGACAACCTTTAGGAGGATTTCCTCCTTCTTTGCGCAAAAAAGTTTTGCAAGATGAAGTAGGCCTAGAAGTAAGACCAGGGTCCGTACTCGCACTCGCGGATCTAGGTGAGGAGCGTCTCATCGCTGAGCAGCAAGCTGCGAGAGAAATTTCAGACGAAGAGTTTGCTTCTTATCTCATGTACCCGAATGTTTTTATCGAATATGTTGCTGCTTATCGGAAATATAGTGATTTGACCGTACTACCGACGACTATCTTTTTCTATGGGATGGAGTCAGGTCAGGAGGTGCAATTACAGATCGAATCTGGACGGTCAATTGTGCTGAGATATATGGGAATGAGTGAGGCTGATCAAGACGGCCAGAAAACTGTGTACTTTGAGCTAAATGGTCAACCGCGGCAGGTTCGGGTTTTAACGGAGAAAGGGAAAAGCACTAAAATTTTGGCTCTTAAGTCGGATGTCGACAATGCGTGTCATATAGGTTGCCCTATGCCTGGCTTGATAGCACAAATAGATGTGGAAATAGGTGACGAGGTTAGCAAAGGTCAGTCTCTATTCACCATTGAGGCTATGAAGATGCAAACTACAATTCGTGCCGAACGAGATGGTGTTATCAAAGAGATAATTGTGACCGAAACGCAACAAGTAGACAGTGGGGATTTGTTAGCGGTTTTTGATTAGTAAAACCGGATTTTCAGGACATATTTAAAAGTACTCTCCACTATGCCGTGACCGATCGGAATCTTGAACCAGAAGCTCAAGTGTGGAATTTCACTGTCTGAATCAGGCTATCTTCAGTTTGAAGACGTGCTCAACATCAGGCCTAGTTCTATTCCGCGATTATAAAATTATCGGCTCAGAGATCGTCTGATCGAGTCGCGCACAAAGCAGAGAGTCCTAGAGGTCTATCCTACAGCTTTTTGGTTTAAGGCGAAATGTTTTTTATTCAAGCAAGCTCAATTTTTCGATCAGAAGTGCAGGACAGTCACTTAGACAGGACTGCATCTATTTTAGCCTGGATTTGTGTTACTCGTTGGTCTAAGACTTTAGAGCTAATAATATTTTTCTTTTTAAGTTTTAAGTGCTCGTTTGCGATGTTCAATGCAACCAGGACAGCAGTATTTTCATTCCCGCTGTTTTTAACTTTACTATTTTGCTCGGCTATTTTATTGTTCAAAAAGTCTACGGAAAGCATTAACTCTTCTTTTTCGTCTTCTTTGCAGCCGATAAGATAATCATTATTTAATATTGTTACTTTAACGGGGGTTATGTTGTCGCTCACGATCTGTTTTCCAAGGCTTTCAGTCGTGTAATCATTCCTTCCACTCGGGTTCGAGCCTGTTCAGTCTTGCTGATTAGCTCTGTTTTCTCGATTGTTAACGTATTTTGATGAGTCTTCAGCACTGTGTTTTCGACAGTTAACCTTTCTATCGTTGTAATTAATTCATCTATGCGGGCCTCCAAAGAGGATAGTTCAAGCTCATTGGTGTCATTTTTATCCATATTTACGTGCCTAGGCTAGTTTAAACAATTTACAACGAGTCAAATATAGAGCTCTTTAGCGCAGATGGTCAATAGCATTCCCTCTGTTGGTTGCGCTTTCATCATGTGATAATAAGAGAGGATTGTTGTTATTTGCAAAGGGTGTAGAAGATGTCATTAGGTTTATATGTTGCTTTCGAGGATGCCTTGTTACAGGCGGGGTGTTCTGCTGTCGCCTCTGAAGCCCACGGGACTTTAGTTGGTCTCCTCTCTGGCCCGAACCAAGTTGACCAAGGAGTCTGGTTGAATTGCATAAATGATGACTCAAAGTTATCTATGGATTCTGTGATTCTATCTGAAACTTTGGCACTGGATAATTTTATTAAGCGCGCGGTCAATGCTTTAGGAGATATGGAAACTGGTCCACTTATTCTTATTCCAAGTGACGATGTGGAGCTTGGAGAGAGAGCAACTGCTTTTTCTAGTTGGTGCAGTGGCTTTCTTTATGGTTTCGGCATTTCTGGAGTTCCAGAGGAAGTTCCTCTAAGTCCTGAATCGCAAGAGTTCTTGAGACACTTGACACAGTTTTGTCGGTTAGATTTTGAGGTTGAGGATAACGAGGAGGACGAAAAAGCGCTATTTGAATTGCTAGAGTTCAGCAAAGTTGGAGTGTTGAACCTTGTTGAAGAGGTAAAAGATTTGAGTTCGGTACATACAGAAACTAACTCGCTACACTAAGAGATATGAAAATGAAGCAACAAGAATTCGTAGGTAGACGTAAAGAGTTAATGGAGATAGCAGGGAATGGGTCGATTATTATCCAGCCTTCTTCACAAGAACATGTTAGAAATCGTGATGTTTACTACCCTTATAGACCTGATAGTGACTTCCACTTTCTTACTGGTTTTGGCGAACCGCTGTCGGTTGCCGTTCTTATACCGGGTCGACCTCAAGGAGAGTTCATTCTGTTTTGTCGAGAAAAAGATCAAGATGCCGAGATATGGCACGGTAGACGTTCTGGTCTTGAGGGCGCATGTGCTTTTTACGGTGCTGATGATGCATTCCCTATTGAGGACTTAGACGAAATTCTCCCTGGTCTACTGGAAAACAAAGATCGCATTTATTACACAATGGGTAGATACGCTGATTTCGACCAACGCGTTATCGGCTGGCTTAATCACGTAACAAAAATGGCTCGCGCAGGAGTACATGCACCTGATCAATTTATATCTCTTAGTCATTTGGTTCATGAGATGAGATTGATAAAAAGCCCCGCAGAAATACGAGTGATGCGTCGTGCTGCTGCAATATCTTCGACGGCGCACAGTCGAGCGATGAAGATTACAAAACCTGGTTTGTTCGAGTATCAAGTGGAGGCGGAAATAATGCATAGCTTTATGGATCAAGGTTCGCGCTCGCCCGCGTACCCCTCGATTGTTGGTGCTGGACGAAACAGTTGTATCCTTCATTACACGGAAAACAATGAGAAATTGAAAAATGGCGACATGCTTCTAATTGACGCGGGTGCGGAGTTAGAAAGTTATGCGAGTGATATTACGCGCACTTTCCCCGTGAATGGGAAATTCAGTCGAAACCAAAAGATCGTTTATGAAATAGTTTTGGCGGCTCAACTGGCAGCTATTGCAGAAGTGAAGCCGGGCAATCGATGGAATCAGCCTCATGATGCTGCCGTTGCAGTAATCACAGAAGGGTTACTTAATATGGGTATTTTAAAAGGGAGCCTGCAGAAGCTTATCCAAACCGAAGCCTGTCACCTTTATTACATGCATAAGACGGGACATTGGCTTGGAATGGATGTCCATGATGTCGGTGACTACAAAATTGCCGACCAATGGCGTGTATTTGAGCCAGGGATGGTTACAACGATTGAGCCTGGATTATATTTTTCAGCATTTACTAAAGGATTGCCAAAAAAATGGCACAACATTGGCATCAGAATCGAAGACGATGTCTTAGTGACGTCCTCAGGATGCGATGTTTTGAGTGATGCGCCTAAAACCGTCAAGGAAATCGAGGATCTGATGCGTGCAGGACACTGACACAGATTGTGTGGTGATTGGTGCTGGGTTGGTCGGATGCCTTGCAGCATTGGGGCTCAGCAGGAGTGGGTTTCGTGTTCAGGTTTTTGAAACAGATAGGTTTTCTAAAGAGATGCCCGAGGATGGAAGGTCTTTGGTGTTGTCTCGTGCTTCCATCCAGATACTGAAAGCTTTGCAGATATGGCCAAACTTATCTGAATGGGCATATTCAGTAAAGAATATTCGTGTGTCCGAAAAAGGGACTTATGGAAGCGTCCTCCTCTCAGCGGAAGAAGTTGGTGCCCAGGAGCTAGGATGTTCCTTCCCTGCTGGAAAGTTATTAGGCACGCTCAGAAATGCCGTTGTTGATGATCAAAATATCTTGGTGCGTGACAAAGCTAGTTTCTCTGAGTTTAAGGAACACAACGATTATTGCGAAGTGAGTATTGTTGAGGATGGTTCAACAGATAAGGTTACTACTCGGTTTCTGATCGGCGCTGATGGTTCTGGATCAACTGTAAGAACAGCGCTAGGAGGTTCTCTTTCAACTTTATCATATGGCCAGCATGCAGTAGTAGCTGAATTAACAGCCTCTGTTCCATGCAACCATAAGGCGTATGAGCATTTCACTGGTCAAGGACCACTCGCTTTTATTCCTACAGGGTTAAATACATACACAAGTGTTCAGTGCTTTGATGTCGAAGCTTCTATTCACGCGTGTGCAATGTCCGACGACGCTTACTTAAGACTTACAGAGAAAAATATAGGTGGAAGGTTAGGTGAGATGTCTAACTTAGGGAAACGTTACAGTTATCCATTAATGAGACAAAAATCTAGCATTTTAAATAGCGAGAGAGTCGTAGTTATTGGAAATGCAGCGAATGTCGTGCACCCCAATGGCGCGCAAGGTTTAAATCTTGGCTTTCGTGATGTAGCAACCTTATTAACAGTAATTAAGAGAAGTGGGGAAAACTCCGATACAAAGGATATTCTGGAGAAATATGCCAGTTCACGCCTGAAAGATCATCGTATGACCGGGAGGTTCACTGATCTAATGGCTCAAGGTTCTCGCTCTTCATTAAATACCCTAGTAATTTTGCGGCGTTTGAGTATGGTTGCATTTTCTCATTCAAGTAGATTAAGAAAGCGTTTAGTGCAAAAGGCGAGCGGCCTAGGACTTTTGGACCAGAGTGTCGATTTCTCACTTTGGGGTCAGTGAAGATGGGAAGCGGGCGGACCTACAATGTATGTGTTGTCGGAAGTGGGATAACGGCTCTTGTGACAGCAGGTATATTCGCACAGAAAAATTTTAGTGTTTGTGTCGTCGCTCCACCCTCAAAGAAAGAAATTGAGTCAGGCGATATTCTGCCAAGACATTACTCAATTTCTGCTAGCTCTAGGCGAATTTTTCAACTTCTGCAGGTTTGGGAGGGGGTCAACAGTGCCAACGGAGGTTTAGTAAGAGGGATCGAAGTCTGGGGCTCAGCATCTCGACCGCTTATAGAATTCTTGCCAACAATAGAGCGTCTTAGTCCCCTTGCCTGGATCTTAGAGAGGCAAAATATCTTATCAGTCTTATTGGTTGCGATTCATGGTCTTGGAGTGGACATTATTGAGTCTGAATTAATCAGCGTTGATTGTGCAGAAGACACGAGTTTGGTCTGTCTCGAAAGCTGTGAATTTCAGGCTAGTCTAATAGTAGGTGCAGATGGCAGGAACTCTAAAGTACGACAATCAATGGGGGTATCTCTGGGCACAAAAAAAATTGACCAAGAGGCCGTCGTTGCGGTCGTAAAAACAGAAAAAGAGCATCATAATTTTGCCTGCCAGAGATTTTTACAGACCGGACCAATTGCCTTCCTTCCATTATCTGATCCACATTTGTCATCCATAGTTTGGTCATGTGAGCCATCAGAAGCGCAACGGTTGACTGAAGGGGGACAGTTTTTTAATGAAGCCGTCACTTCTGTTTTTGGACATAAATATGGTGAGGTTATTGATAGTCGAGCACATATGAGTTTTGGCATCGAGTCAGGAGTAGTGAGTTCTTTTTTTTCAGGGAGAGTTGTGCTGGTAGGAGAGTCAGCGCATGTAATGCATCCGCTGGCGGGTCAAGGATTAAATACAGCCTTATTGGATGTTGCCTCCTTGGCCGAGTGCGTTGATAATAAGGATGTCTTGCGGACCTATTCCTCATTGCATCGCCGCTTGCGGCGTTATGAGAGGTGGAGGAAAGCTGAGGTGTTGAAAATGCTCTCAGTTACCGATGGGCTGAACTCACTGTTTTGCTCAGAAAACATCTTCATTTCCTTATTTAGGAAATTAGGGGCTCGGAGTCTTAATTATAGTCCGTTCGTCAAAGATTTTTTAATTAGCCATGCTGCTGGAGTCTATGGAGATGTTCCTGAGATGGTGAGACAAAAATAGAGTTATTTGCAATATATTTCAGGGAAAATTGTTAATGGATAATCTTTCATCAGTCTACGAAACACATTTAAAAAAGCTGCCTCTTGTACAGAAAGGGAAAGTGCGTGATATCTATGGGATAGGTACAGACCATTTGCTGATCATAACTACCGATCGTCTTTCTGCTTTCGATGTAATCTTACCTGATCCGGTTCCGAATAAAGGCTGTATTTTGACCGAAATTTCAAACTTTTGGTTCGAAAAAACTAAGCATTTAATTAGTAACCATTTAGTTAAGGCAGACTTGGCAGAAATTTTGGCGGATGAGCCGTACAAAGAGGATTTAATTAAGCGCTCTATCGTAGTGAAAAAGCTCAAGCCTCTGCCTATAGAAGCAGTTGTTCGTGGTTATTTAATTGGATCAGGCTGGAAGGATTACTTAGCAACTGGCAGTGTTTGCGGCATACCCTTAGCTAAGAATCTTAGACTTGCGGAGAAGCTCCCTGAGGCTATATTTACCCCTTCTACGAAAGCCGCGGTAGGCGATCATGACGAAAATATCTCGTTTAAAGAGACGTGTAATATATTGGGTCAAGAGCGCGCGGAAGAAGTTAGAGATGTGACATTAAAAATTTATTCCCAAGCCTCAGATTTTGCTCTACAAAGAGGTATAATTATTGCTGATACGAAATTAGAGTTTGGCTTGGATGAGAATGAGGAAATGGTGGTTATCGATGAACTCCTTACCCCCGACTCCTCGCGCTTTTGGCCTGCTTCTAGCTATGAAGTTGGAACTAGCCCTCCCAGCTTTGACAAACAATTTGTAAGAGATTATTTGGAAACTGTTGACTGGAACAAAGCTCCTCCTGGACCTAGAGTGCCCTCAGAAATTTTGAGGAGAACTAGCGACAAATATCAAGAAGCATTAGATATAATTACAAAGTCTTCTGACTAATACTTATCTAAAAACACCTATGGCTTGGGTGCTTAGGATCTCGATTCTAGCATTGCGATTGCGGGAAGAGTCTTCCCTTCAACGAACTCCAAGAATGCTCCGCCACCGGTCGAGATGTACGAGATTTCATCTCCAACGTTAAAACTGGTGATAGCAGACAGAGTATCCCCACCCCCTGCAATTGAGAAAGCCTCAGACTTGGCGATGGCTTGAGCTAGTTTTTTAGTTCCTTGTGCGAAATTTGGAAACTCAAAGACCCCGAGGGGGCCATTCCAAAGAATCGTGCCCGCATTGAGTATTATTTTCTCTATTTGTTGGAGTGATTCCTCACCAAGATCTAAAATCATATCATCAGAGGATACTTCACAGGTTTTTTTTCTAACTCCCACTTCATTCTCTGCAAATTTTTTCCCACAGACCACGTCGATCGGCAGTGGGATGTTTGTTTCTGTATCTTTTATGATTTTTTCAGCTGTCTTAATCATATCGTTTTCGCACAAGGAGGCTCCGATACTTTTTCCTGATGCCTTTAGACAAGTGTTCGCTATTCCACCGCCGACGATTAAGGAGTCAACTTTCTCTAACAAGGATTGAATAATTTCTAATTTGGTTGAAACCTTGGCACCACCGACTATTGCAACGAGTGGCCTTTTAGGGTTTTCTAGAGCTTTATTTAATGCTGTTATTTCTGCAGTGAGCAATGGTCCAGAGCAAGCTATGGAAGCATATTTCGCCACTCCATGTGTCGATGCGTGCGCGCGATGGGCAGTGGCGAACGCATCATTGACAAAGATGTCGCAAAGGCTAGCCATTTTTTTTGCCAATTCTTCGTCGTTAGATTGCTCACCTTTTAGGAATCTCACGTTCTCAAAGAGCGTTATGCTCCCCGCTTGTGCTTCAAAGCCCTCGATCCAATCTTCAGCAAAATTTATGGGCATCTTGAGCAAAATACTTAGCGCTGAGGCGATAGGCCTTAGTGATAATAAAGGCTCTATACTCCCTTCTTTTGGGCGTCCTAGATGAGACATTATCATCACTGTCGCACCAGATTTGTGAGCGAAAGCAATAGTGTCTGTGACGGCTTTAAGCCTCGTGTTATCTAGAATTTTCCCATTCGATAAAGGAACATTAAGATCTTCGCGGATAAGTAATCGTTGCCCTGCAAGCGAGAGATCACGCATTTGTATCATATGCTTATCCAGCAGCCTTAATCATGGCGAGGGTTGTGTCCAGCATACGGTTTGAAAACCCCCATTCATTATCGTACCAAGATAGTACCTTTACCATGTCCCCTCCAATTACCTTCGTTTGGCTAGACTCATAGATTGAAGAATGGGAGTTATGGTTGAAATCGATCGAGACTAGCGGTTCTTCATTATATTCAAGTATTCCGTTCAGCTCATTCTCAGACGCACTTTTTAATATCTGAGATATTTCTTCGGTAGTGGTTTTTCTACTTGCTTTAAAAGTAAGGTCAACAAGCGACACATTAATCGTTGGGACTCTAACCGCGTATCCATCTAGCTTGCCATTAAGTTCTGGTAAGACTAGACCGACCGCTGCGGCAGCTCCAGTGCCGGTAGGTATCATCGACTGAGTGGCAGAGCGTGCTCTCCTAAGATCAGTATGATATACGTCTGTCAGGACTTGATCATTTGTATAGGAGTGTATGGTGGTCATCAATCCACTTTCAATTCCGATTTTTTCGTTTAGAGGCTTCACGAGAGGGGCTAAACAGTTTGTCGTGCATGACGCATTAGACACTACCACATCTGTGCTTTTTAACAGATGGTGGTTCACTCCGTAGACAATAGTGGCATCTACATCTTTTCCAGCTGGAGCTGAGATGAGGACTTTTTTTGCACCACCTACTAGATGGGCTTTAGCTTTTTCTTTACTGGCAAAAAAACCTGTACACTCTAGAACAACGTCTATGTTAAGCTTTTTCCAAGGCAGGTTCTCAGGGTTGCGTTCGCTTAAGACTTGAATGGCGTGTCCGTTGACAATCATGTTTCCATTTTCAACGACAACGGTTCCTGGAAATTTCCCGTGAGCGCTATCGTATTTAGTTAAGTGCGCATTTGTTTCAGCATTTCCTAGATCATTTATCGCCACGATTTCAATTTCAGATTGTCTTTTTGACTCAAACAGAGCTCTCAAGACATTGCGACCAATACGACCATAACCATTAATACCAACTCGGACCGCCATTACGTTTCTCCTAAAATATTATTTATTGTTTGAGATAGTTATCTATCTGCTGAACACAGCTATTTTTATCCAGCCCAAAATGCTCTAGTGCTTCATTTCCGGGGGACGAAACTCCAAAGGTATTGATACCAATAGTGAGCCCATCTAAACCCGTATATCGGTGCCAGAAATCTGTGTTTCCAGCCTCTATTGAGATACGTTTTTTGATTGAAGGCGGTAGGACTTTGGTTTGCCAATCTGCACTTTGCCGATTGAATATCTCTACGCAAGGAATAGAGACCACTCTGATTGAACTTCCTTCTTCGTTAAGAGCATTAGCCACCTGCAATGCGATACCTACCTCGGAACCAGTTGCCATGATAACTGCTGATGCCGGTGTAGGAGGCTCGAGAAGGATGTATCCGCCCCGAGAGATTTCTTCCGACTGAGCCGAAGTATGGTGGAGTGCTGGTAATCCTTGCCTCGTTAGTAAGAGACATGATGGAGTTTTCTGGTTTTCTATAGCCGTTATCCAAGCTACAGCAGTTTCTGTGGTATCTGCGGGACGCCAAACATCTAAGTTAGGGATTAGGCGCAGTGAGTTGGTGT
This sequence comes from Proteobacteria bacterium UBA4457, assembly GCA_002390205.1. GTDB lineage: Bacteria > Pseudomonadota > Gammaproteobacteria > UBA4457. The sequence continues at coordinate 51,111 of DGOV01000069.1, forward strand.
GTTCTACTGGTTGATGTGTTGGGCCGTCTTCACCAAGCGCGACTGAATCATGGGAATAGACAAATATAGGTGCAATTTCCATCAGCGCTGCCATCCTAACTGCGTTCCTAGCATAGTCTGAAAACACGAGAAAAGTGCCACTATAAGGCACAACCCCGCCATGGAGACACATCCCATTCATCATTGCACTCATCGCAAATTCACGAACACCGTAGTATACGTAGTTTCCACTTCTATCTTGGCCTGTAATCGCCTTACTAGACGAGTGCCAAGTATTGTTAGATCCAGTTAGATCGGCTGAACCGCCCAATAGCATGGGAAAATTAGCTGCTAACGAATCAAGAACGCGTTCCGAAGACTTTCTAGTCGCTTCTTTAAATCCTTCTTCATTATTAAGCATTTTTTGAATGCATGCATTTTTATTTCTTTCCCAATCTTGGGGCAGTTTGTTGTGCATTTGAAGTTCCAGTAGCTCGCTATCGCTCTTATATTTTACTCCATAGGCAGACAATTTTTTATTCCAGTCTTCCTCAAGGGCTTGTCCTTTATTTTTTGAGCTCCAAGCGTTATATACACTTTCAGGTATATCAAAGGGTTCATATTGCCAATTAAGTTCTTTTCTAGTTTCAATTATTTCTTTTTCGCCCAGAGCGGCGCCATGGCATGCTGATGTGCCAGCTTTATTAGGTGACCCTTTGCCTATAACAGTTTTACAGCAAATCAACGTAGGGCCATTGTTATTCTTTTTTGCCATATCAATTGCTGCGTTAATACTTTTGGTATCGTGCCCGTCAACATTGGGAATCACATTCCATCCATAGGCTGTAAATCTTTCTGACGTGTTATCTGTGAACCACTCATCAATCTCGCCATCAATAGAAATCCCGTTATCATCGTAAAGTAGAATTAGTTTATTTAGCTTAAGGGTCCCTGCTAGCGAGCAGGCTTCGTGCGAAATACCCTCCATCAGGCATCCATCTCCAGCGAAAACATACGTGTGATGATCAATAATATTCAGATCAGGTTTGTTGAAACGAGCGGCGAGGTGTGCTTCCGTTAAAGCCATCCCAACAGCATTTGCAATACCTTGCCCCAGAGGACCTGTTGTAGTTTCGACACCCGGCGTATGCCTGTATTCTGGATGGCCAGGAGTTTTGGAGCCCAATTGACGAAAGCTTTTAATATCTTCAATACTCAAATCATAACCAGTGAGATGAAGCAGCGAGTAAAGCAACATCGACCCATGACCGTTAGATAAAACGAACCTATCCCGGTTAAACCAGTGGGGGTTTTGAGGGTTGTGATTGAGGTGTTTCCGCCATAGAGCTTCGGCGATGTCAGCCATCCCCATAGGAGCCCCAGGGTGGCCTGAATTTGCCGCTTGTACGGCGTCCATGCTCAACGCGCGAATCGCGTTTGCTAGCTCGTTAGATGTTGGTTCTCCCGAATTTTTTTCCATTGTTCACCTTTTTATTGTCGGCAGTTATTCCATTTGACTTTCTTAGCCGCTAATCGTGTTGTTGCTAGCCAAACTAGTTTTCTGTCATCTATATATTATAGATCTTACCCATGTTTTATCATTGTCGTATTTGGATCGACTTTGAAATTAGGACTATGGCGCCACCTACGTCATGTGATGATAGATTCTACTCTGATAGTGCGTTCGAAAAAACCATCTCAGAGTAATGTTTTTACGGCGTTATAATTGATGATCGATGAGAGGGCTTATTTAGTTCATAATTGCCTTATAATGGCAGGTATTAGTGCGTAATAAGCCAATTTAAATGTATGATTTGCGAGGGATAGAGTTTTAGTGATTGTTCCAGTTAGCTTTGAGTTTTTTCCAGCCAGAAGTGCCGATGGACAGAGTAATTTACTTGCCGCGCAAAAGTTATTGAAAAAATTAAATCCTGAATTCTATTCCGTAACTTTTGGAGCCGGAGGAGGAACACGAGATTTAACGCTTCAGACAGTCCTAGATACAGCAAAAAATACTGGAGTTATGAGCGTTCCTCACATTTCATGCAGTGCGCTTTCTAGTCAAGAGATTCAGGATACTCTCGAACAATATAAGAAGTCCGATGTGTCTCAGTTGGTGGTTTTGAGAGGAGATACTCCCTCCGGTGGCCAATGTTTTAGCGAATTACGTCACGCGAGCGAGCTAGTGGAGTTGGTTAGAGAAAGACATGGGGAGCATTTTTATATCAATGTTGCCGCATATCCTGAGGTTCATCCTCAAGCTAAATCCTCGACTATTGATCTGAAAAATTTCAAGATGAAAGTTGAAGCTGGAGCGGATTGTGCGATTACCCAGTATTTCTATAATGCGGATGCTTATTTTCGGTTTGTCGATCGATGTCTCGCGTCTGGAATCGACATTCCAATAGTGCCTGGGATAATGCCTATAACCAATTATGCCAATTTAGATCGATTCTCCACAATGTGTGGTGCCGAAATTCCTCGCTGGCTAAGGATGCGCTTGCAGGAATTTCAGGACGGCAGTGCTGACTTGGAGTCTTATGGCGTAGATGTCGTCTCCGACATTTGTGAGCGTTTGATTGATGGAGGGGCACCAAAGCTACATTTTTACACGATGAATCGAGGTGGTCCTTCTGTGCGTATTTGTGAGAATTTGGGTATAAAAATTTAATATAACTCAGTTTGCAGGAGATAATTTCCTTATCGACTTGTTGATCTCTGGTTGAGCGGCATGAGCTTTTTGTGCATCGCGTAATCGGGTGTAGCCTCTAACGATTTCAAGCTCAAACTCTTGGGTTTTTCTTGTGAGAGTGTTGAATGAAATTGAAAGCGTCTCCTGCGTAGCTAGCAAATCGGCTTCCCTATACATCTCCTGGTAAATGTGGGCCCGCTTATTATCAAACTCAACCACTCGGGTTTCGATACGTAATACATCGTTAAGATCAGCCTCTTTTTTGTAGCAGATGTGAGACTCTAAAGATACGGTTGAGAGATTCCGAGATTGTATATAGGCGAGATCCATTCCTATGAGATCTTTGTAAAAATCAAATCCGGTTTCGAACGCTTGGACGTAATAAACGACGTTCATATGATTGTTATAGTCTATCCATTCGGGGATCACCTTTAAGTCGGTTACAACGATGCCGTTGGTAGGGAAAATTTTATTGTTCATTTTTTTTCTTCTCAATCTGGTACTAGAGTCTTGACACAACTGCCTTGAACTACGATGATCTCGCTTCTTTAGCACGACTTTACGTTTTCTTAGTCGAATTTGCTAGTTTAAAGGCTATGTAGCTCAGCTGGTTAGAGCGCAGCATTCATAATGCTGAAGTCGGTGGTTCAAGTCCACCCATAGCCACCACCTTTTTTCTTTGATACCCAGTCATCAAAAGCTGCCAATCTTTCTGTACTAGCAAACTTGATCAGAGGATTCCCAGCTCCTATTTTCTGTTTTTGAGCACGTCCATTTCCTTTACAGACAGCGAAAAAATTATCGAAATGCAAATTTTTTTAATGATAAGATGGTCATTGAATCAATTAGAAGTTTTGCGAGGAGAAGTTTGATGTCGGGAGAAAAGAAGGTCGATGCGGTAATAATTGGCGCAGGAATTTCGGGGATGTATCAACTGCATAAACTTCGAAAAATTGGACTTACCGTTAAGGTTTATGAGGGCGGAACTGGCGTCGGTGGAACTTGGTACTGGAATCGTTATCCTGGGGCTAGATTTGATTCTGAAAGTGTCAGTTATGGGTACTCTTTTTCTGAAGAGCTACTGCAAGAGTGGAACTGGAAAGAGCGCTTCTCTCCACAGCCAGATAACTTGGAATATCTGGAGTATGTCGCTGACAAATTTGATCTTAGAAAGGACATTCAGTTTAGCACGCGTGTGACATCTGCTCATTATGGAGAGGAGGAGAATGAATGGTCTGTGGCTACCGATGATGGGCAGGCGATAAAATGTCAGTTTCTCATTACTGCAGTCGGAGTCTTATCCACTCCTTTTGTCCCCGAGATAAAAGGTTTGAACAGTTTTCAGGGAGCCTCTTGGCATACTGCTAATTGGCCTAAAGAGCATGTGGGGTTTGAGGGCAAGAAAGTTGGAGTAATTGGCACAGGGGCAACTGCTGTGCAGCTCATACAGGAAGTAGCTAAGACAGCTGGTCAGCTAACAGTCTTTCAAAGAACGGCGAATTTTTGTAAGCCTCTTGGTAATAGTCTCATTTCTGATGACGAACAAGAAGAAATTAAGAAAAATTATTCAAAAATTTTTCAAAGGTGTAGAGAGACTTTTGGATCGTTCCTTGCTGATTTCGAAAAACGATCTGCTTTTGATGTGACTCCCGAAGAGAGAGAAGCTCGTTATGAGGAGCTCTGGAATGAACCTGGTTTTGGTTTCTGGCTAGGTACTTATGAGGATATACTCACGGATCCAAAAGCTAATGAAACTCAGGCAGAATTTGCTCGAAAAAAAATACGGTCTCGGGTTAACGACCCGAAAGTGGCGGAAATGTTATGTCCCACAAGCCATCCTATTGGTACCAAACGTATGCCATTGGAAACTGGATACTATGAAGTCTATAACCAGCCAAACGTCGAGTTAGTCGACATAAAGGCGACGCCTATTGAAGTGGTTACCGAGAGTAGCCTGAAGACTACACAGACAGAATATGAATTTGACATGTTAATTCTCGCTACTGGGTTTGATACTGTAACTGGAAGCTTAGATCGGATTGATATCCGCGGATCTAACGGTGTGTCGCTGAAGGAAAAATGGGTAGATGGTCCAAGGACGTATTTAGGCATGGGCTCCTCTGGATTTCCCAATCTATTTACCTTAGTTGGTCCTCATAACGGTGCTACTTTTTGTAATATCCCAAGATGTATTGAGCAAAATGTGGAATGGGTAAGTGATTGTATCGAGCATATGACAAAAAATGATATTCGCCGGATCGAGCCTAATAAGGATGCGGAAGACAGATGGACGGAGCACGTGCAAGATGTAGCGTCTGGTAGTTTGCTTACTAAAACGGATTCGTGGTTTATGGGAGCTAATATTCCTGGTAAGCCTCGGCAGATGTATCTTTATGCCGGTGGATCACCATTGTATCGGAAGACTTGTGACGACGTGGCTTCAAATAACTATGAGGGCTACACACTGCAAAAGTAGACTTTAGGAAGCGCCGTACATGAGGTATCTCGGGTCCTAAGGCAGAAGCTGCTGCGCCATTATTTAGAAGTTTCGAGCACTGATGGTCACATTCTACTGGGATAAAGTGCAAGCCTGCAGAGTGAGGGGAGAGATATTTGTCTGATTTAGGTTTTATTGGATTAGGAGCTATCGGTGGGGCTATAGCCGAGAGGTTGCTTACCCAAAAGCACAGTCTTCGTGTTTATGATATTAACGCTGATGCTTTGACTAGGCTGGTTGAGCTAGGAGCCTCCAACGGGCAGAGCTGTATGAAGATTTCTGCAGGCTGTGAAATTGTGTTTCTATCGTTACCTTCACCCGAGGTTGTTGAGCATGTCGTATTCGGCCAAAGTGGGATTTTATCTCAATCTAAAAAGTTGCGGTATATTGTCGACCTATCTACTAACCCTCCACAACTGAGCAGAAAGATTAGCGCTGCAGCAGAGCAAGTTGGCGTGAACTATCTTGACGCTCCTGTTTCCGGCGGTAGAGCGGGTGCAAAAAAAGGTGCGCTAAGTGTCATGATAGGAGGTTCGACAAGTGCCTTTGAGGCGATCAAACCAATAGTCTTAGGGTTGGGTGAAAATATTTTTCACGTCGGACCCTCGGGGTCAGGCAGCTTAGCTAAGCTTGTAAATAATCAAATCTTTCTATCTACCAGTGTTGTTGTTCAGGAAGCATTCATGATGGGATTAAAGGCGGGCATGCAGCCCCAAGCACTGCTTAATGTGATTAAAACGAGTTCTGCTGCATCGATGGTAAAGCTCGCACCTTTGTTCCTCTCGAGCGATGTAGATAGAAATATATTCGCATTAGAAATAGCAGAGAAAGATTTGAATCTCGCTATTAGCGCTTCTGATGAAGCAGGTGTCTCGATGCCAGTGACAAATGCTGCGCATGCCGTTTATAAAAAGTCATTAAATACCGAGACATCTAAGCTTGATTTCTGCGTAACTTTGCGCGACTTGGCTGATTCATGTGACGCCGTCTTTCCTAAGTTCAAGGCCTGACTGCATGACAAGGGAAAATACTTTAATTCAAGTAGACTTATCGGACGATCTAAGTTTTTCTAATGGTTTTCCGCATGACTTTTTCTCTTGGATCCGTATAAATGAACCTGTCTACTGGCATGAGCCTACTAGTGTAACTCCCGATGGAGAAGGCTTTTGGGTAGTGAGTCGCTATGAACAGGTTAATGAAATTATTCGTAATCCGGTATTATTTTCGTCAGATAAAGGAGGCGATCGCACAGGCGGCGGCACTGCTATTAAAGACGAAAAAACGGCAGGAAAGCTACTTAATCAAACTGATGGGTCCCAACATAAACGTTTGCGCGCGCTTGTACAGAAAGGCTTCACTGTGACGGCCATTAAGAAATTAGAAGAAGATCTCAGGGTCAAGGCGAAACATTTATTTTCCGGATTGAAGTGCGGGGAGAGAGTAGATTTCGCTCGAGTCCTCGCGCCTGAGCTTCCGTCGCATGCTATCTGTACAGTACTAGGGGTACCTAAGAAAGATCGGCTAGATCTTTGTACTTGGATAGATCAAGGGATAGAGGCTGAATCTACTTCTGTCATAGCCGTTGAGTACCTCAAGAAGGTACGTGAATATGCTAAGAGCTTGATAGCTCAGAAAAAAGAAAACCCCGAAGAGGATATTTTTTCTAAAATCATACATGCTAAATTTGAAGAGGATGGATCCAGCCTTTCTGATTATGAACTAGGATCTTTTTTCGCTCTTTTATTTCCTGCTGGTGCGGAGACAACCACAAGATCTATAAGTGGCGGTATGCTCGCGTTGCTAGAAAATCCCAATCAGATGGAGCAGCTTAGAAAAAAACCCGAATTGATGAAAACGGCAATAGAAGAAATAGTGCGATGGACTACGCCATCTGTCTACAAGCGCCGGACTGCGACAGCAGATACGGAGCTCGGCGGGAAAAAAATTCTTATGGGGCAAAAAGTTACATTATGGGAAATGTCTGCGAATAGAGACGAAGCTATGTTTTCCCATCCTTTTCAGTTTGATGTGACTAGAGATCCTAATAAGCACTTGGGGTTTGGAGTAGGTGTGCATTTTTGTTTAGGTGCTTCATTGGCAAGGTTAGAGTTAAAGGTTTTTTTTGAGGAGTTCTTGAAAAGTAACTTATGCGTCGAGTTAGACCAGCCTGTGACTTGGGTTCCGAATAATCGTTTAGTTGGGATTAAGAATATGTTTCTGCGCGTCACGGAAAGAATAAATAGCTAAACTATGTCTGCAGCGATAAGGTGCTGGACAGGACAAATAAAATGGAAGCATTTACTATGAACGTCAGTCTTCCTCGAAGTTGTAGGTGCCAGGTTGGTAGATAATGATTCCGTCCTACTACACGATCAAAAAAATATTGCAATGTGAAGGCTATAAACAGAGAAAATAAAACTAATCTCGTCCCGTTGAAAAGAAGAGCTGCCCACCCGACCAGTGATGGGGTGAGTGAAATAAGAAGTATTTTAGTATCATCAGCGTTTTTTGGGTCATTCATAGTAATCCCCCAGTTAATACCACCTAGAAAGCTCAGAATGACCGCAGAATAGGAAATAAAAGCAAATAAAAGCGGTGGCTCTGAATTTACACTACATCCGACTGCTAAAGCTACAAATGGTAGTGCTCCAGCGTAACCTAAGTATTCGACTAGGCGCTTTCTTTTGAGATTTTCTGACATCATCTTTTACGACTCTAATAACAAACGTTCTCTTAAGGATGCAATCGAGTCAAGCTCAGCTAATAGGTCATCTCTATCAGCATTTGATATAAAATATACAAAGTGCTGATACCCCTGCAGGATTGCTGATCTTACCTCTTCTAGATCCATCGGCGCTCCCATCATAACGAGCGTGATTTCACTGACGGGTCTGCCAATTTTTTGGCATGCCATTTTTAGTGCTTTTACGGCATCACCTTTGAACAATTCTCTGCGATTTAACCACCCATCCGCGTAGGCGGCTACTCTGTCTGGGACATGTTTCGAATTAGAGCCTATCCAGACAGGCGTATTAAATACCTGAATTTTATCCTCTCTGATATTTTGCTCTGTATTCATGGCTGCCCAGTATTCTCTCATTTGTAGCGTACGTTCCTTCACGATGTCCCATCGTCTCTGGAATTCAGAGCCATGGTTTTCCATCGCTTCCGCGACAAAGCCCCCGGCTACGCCTATAACACAACGATGATTACTAATGCTTTCTAGAGAGGCAATTGCCATAGCAGTTGTTTCAGGATCTCTCTGTGTTAGGAGACAAACGCTGGTACCTAGCTTAATTCTTTTCGTAACGGCTGCACACGAAGCTAGAGTGATGAAAGGATCGTAAAATTTCGCTAGTTTTTCGATGCCGTCAAATTTCCTGAGAGTGCGGGACCTATTGAGAGGGACGTGACTATTCTCAGGAAGGAAAAATCCTTTAAAGTTCCTATCTTCTGCCTCAGCTGCAACCTTGTGTGGAGGGAATATACTGTTATGGTTGGTAAGACATATCGAAAAATCAGCCATTACACGACCATTCATATTGAAAGGTAGTTTTGATCGGCGTCCAGCTAATCAAAAGTAATTAACTGCCGGATCGTATCCCCTGAAGCCAGTTTATCAAATCCTTCATTGACTTGATCTAGAGTGATTTTTTCGCTCATCAACGAATCAACAGGGAGTAATCCAGACTCAAACAACTCAATATAGCGGGGGATATCACGTTTGGGTACACAACTTCCAAGGTAACTTCCTTTTATCGTGCGCTCTTCAGCCACAAGATTCAGATGTTGGATCGAAAAATGACTTTTAGGATCAGAGAGTCCACTCGAGCAAGTCGTCCCTCCACGCTTCGTCAAGTTATAGGCGAGCTGCATGGCTTTTTCGGAGCCCACGCACTCAAAGGCATAGTCACCACCTCCGTTGGTCACTTTCTTCACTTTATCGACTATGTCGGGATCGTCGGCTTTAAACACGAAGTCGCAACCAAGTTTCTTAGCAAGCTCGAGTTTCGAGTCTAATAGGTCGACACCGATTGTTTTTCTAGCACCCGAGGCAATAGCGCCGAGTAGAGCTGCAAGGCCAGTTCCTCCTAGCCCTACTACTACTCCGCTAGCTCCCATTTCCATTTTTGCCGTATTGACAACGGCGCCGACACCTGTGATAACTGCGCAACCAAATAAAGCTGCCTGATCGAGTGGGAGATCTTTATGCACTTTAACAAGAGAACACTGAGAGACAACAGCATATTCTGCAAAGCACGAAACGCCTACATGATGGGTTACATTCTCTCCATTCAAGCTGATTCTCTGTCCACCACCTAACAGAGTGCCCGCAACGTTGGCTTTAGCTCCAGGTTCGCAAAGTGCAGGGCGGCCCTCGCCGCAGGGAACGCAAGTGCCACAGCTGGGTACGAATACGAAAACTACATGATCTCCCGGTGTCAATTCAGTTATGCCTGGCCCGACCTCTTCGACTATGCCTGCGGCTTCATGGCCTATCACCATTGGAAGTGGGCGTGGCCTAGATCCATTCAAAACAGAAAGGTCGGAGTGGCATAAGCCAGCGGCGACTACCTTCACTAGGACTTCGCCGTCTCCAGGAGGAGCTAAGTCAATCTCTTCGACTCGAATAGGTTTGGATTGGCTGTAAGGGGCTGGTGCACCAATGGTACGCAAAACTGCGGCACGACATTTCATTTAAATTTCCAATTAGATTTTTTGATTAAACAGATATTAAGTTTTTGACGCTTCAAAGATGCTTTCAACAGATTGCTGTATTAACTGGTTGAACTCTTGTTCTTCTTGCTGAGCATAAAGGCCTTCCGTGAGTGCACGATTGAAACTAGCAATTACACCAAAGTTACGACTTAACCTTCTATTCGCCTCCTCTCGTGGATAGCCTCCTGATAGTGCTACCACTCTTACTACATTGTGGTGTTTCGTTAGTTCGCTATAAAAGTTATCTTCCTCCGGGAGCGTCAGTTTCAGCATTACATGTTGTTCCGCACTTAGTGCATCGAGCTCACGTAAAATTTCGGTTTTGAGAATAATTTCTATATTACTTTTTGAAGATGAAGTTATATCAACTTCGGGCTCGATAATAGGCACAAGACCTGCGGCAATTATTTTTTTTGCAACTTCAAATTGCTGTGCCACCACTTCTTTTATGGCATCTACAGCATCAGTTTTAATTAATGATCTCATTTTAGTACCAAAGATCCCTTTAGATTTCGCTTTTGTTAAAAGGGTGTCGAGGTTTGGCATAGGTTTCATCTTTTGGGAGCCATTAATTTCATCCGCGAGTCCCTGATCAATCTTTAGTATGGGAATAACGTTTTTTTCTTCCCAAAGATATTCAGCTGTAGTTTTATCCTCAATATCTCTATCCATCGTGTTTTCGAACAGAATGGCCGCCAGAATGTGCTTGCCAGAAAAAGCGGGCGATTTTATAATTCGAGAACGCATTTTGTGAACGGTAGCGAACATTTCTTGTTCGCCAGACCAACTATCATCTGATATCCCGTATATTTTTAGTGTCTTGGGTGTGCTGCCGCCGCTTTGATCAAGAGCTGCGATAAAACCGCTTTGGGTTTTCATCTTTTCAAGTTGTTGTTCGAATATGCTCACAGTATTCCTCTGATTTTGAATAATTGTTACTTAAGACCTTATACATTCTATATTAAATTAAAATTAATTCCTTTAGATTGGAAAAAATGACAGTGTTTTCGATAAGAAGGTGTGGGGATGCCACTTCGTCATGCAATTGACGAAAATAGTTCTATGTTAAGTATGTCCGGCATAAAGTAAAAGATATGCCAATATAGATTTTTGGGTTTTCCATGAATTGCAGTTATCTCGTAAAAGTTGTCGGATTTGATCTAGAGAAAAATAGGATAATTGCCGAGAAATATCGAGAAATTGCATCAATTGATAGGCTTACCCGGTAAGGAGAAAAATCAGTGGAATCTTGAAATGTGCTAAACTGCTTTTTTAGTTTTTTCGAGTTCGACGTGGAAAGTACATTAACCTGGGTTCTGTTTTTTTGTTTTAGTGGTGCCGTGCTTAGTATTTCGGCTGCTGGCACTTACTTGCTCCTCCCTCAGAAAATTCGCGATAGCTCGCTTGATTATCTGCTTTGCTTCGCTATCGGGATGCTCTTAGGCGCAGGCTTTCTTCATCTGCTGCCTGAAGCTATAGAACAAGTCGAAGGTGGGACAGAAGGCATTATGCGCGCTGCCCTTACGGCAATTTTGGCTTTTTTTCTGTTAGAGAAAGGTTTGATATGGAGACATCACCACCATCATCCTGAAGGGCAACAGTGCTTGACACCGGAAGTGGACAACGGCGATCGGCATGCCGGAACACTTATTTTGATAGGTGATTCAGTGCATAATTTTCTCGACGGCGTCCTGATTGCGTCGGCATTCCTTGCCGATTTTTCTCTAGGTGTCGTCACGGCTTTAGCGGTTATCGCCCATGAGATCCCACAGGAGCTTGGCGACTTTGCTATTTTGATAAGAAGTGGCTACTCGAGAAAGCGTGCTCTTATCCTAAATCTACTTAGTTCATCTGCCATGGTTGTGGGCGCGAGTATAGCTTGGTATTGGCTCGGCGAATTTACTGAGTATATCCCTTACTTGCTTACTTTCACCGCGGCCAGCTTCATCTATGTGGCGGTGTCAGATTTAATGCCGGCTCTTAATGCCAAAGTAGGGTTGCGCGCGACCACGGTACAACTGCTATTGATTGGTCTTGGCCTGGCATTTAATAGTATGGTTCATCTCCACTAGATAAGGATTCCCTGAGGCTAAAATATAGCTTTTTCGTCGTGAGTTTTACCCTAGGAATTATTCTTTTTCTGGCGATAAAAATAAAGAGTAATACAGATTGCAGGGATCCCCATTCCTGAGGCATATAGAAAAAAAACAAAATAACCGACGCTATCGACGACAAATCCAGACATTCCAGCAATAATTTTTGCTGGGACAGTAGCAACTAAAAAAAGAAGCGCATACTGAGTCGCCGTAAATTTTTCATGGGTTAGTGATGATAAATATGCAACGAGAGCTGTGGCGGCCAATCCTTGTGCTAGATTGTCGCAAGCGATAACTGCAGCGAGTAGGTTGACATTTGCGCCCACTAGCGAAAGGAAGGCAAATGCAAGATTGCTGGAAGCTACAAAAATGGCTCCCAATAGTAAACCAGCCATTATTCCGTAACGGAAGAGAATAATACCACCCAAAAAGCCACCAATTATCGTCACTGCTATGCCAAAAGTATTGGTAACGATCGCTATCTCATCTTTAGTAAACCCTATCTCTTGGTAGAATGGCATGGCCATTGTTCCCATGATTATGTCACTAAATTTATAAGTCGTAATCAGTAATATAATCAGAACAAGATGCTTCTTGTAACGAGAAGCTAGATCTGTGAAAGGTTCAAGATAAGCTTCCTGAAACCACGCTTTCGGGGTTTCGAGAATATCTTTTTGATCTCTCGGGAAGCTTTTCGGTTCGGGAATTAAATAAATAGTAGGCACTACTAGAAATACCATAAAGACAGATATTGCAAGGTAAGCTGACGACCAACCAAGTGCACCGGCGATGAAAAACGTAGCTACTTGCGAAATCAAAAATGCGATTCGATAACCTCCTATATACATCGCAGCTCCATTGCCTTGGTCCGAATCTTCAAGCAGCTCAATGCGCATTGCATCGATACAGATGTCTTGTGTGGCAGAAGTGAAACCTACTGCTAAGGCAAATATGACTAACCAGCGTAATGACTCGGCAGGGTCGGAGAGACCTAGACCAAGTAAGGACATCGCAATTAGAAACTGGCTAAATACCAACCAACTTCTTCGTTGACCTAGCCAGCTACCCAAGATGGGTAATTTAAGTCGATCGATGAATGGAGCCCAGACCGCTTTAAAAGAGTAGGTTAGAGTTACAAATGAGATGAGTCCGATTGCGCCGCGCTGGATTTTTGATTCCGATAACCAGAAATTTAGGGGATCGATCAGCATCCCAAACGGTAAGCCAGATGCAAAGCCTAAGAAGAGAACGCAAAGCATCCTTTTCTGGAAATAAGTGCTAAGCGTTTCTCTCCAGTTTTTCAAGGTTAGCTGTCCAGCTTTTCAAAGGCTTGAGCGGCTCGGAGTACTGTATCATCTTCGCCCATTCTGCCGGTGATCATCATTCCTATCGGGAGTCCTCCAGAAGTTCCGATCGGGATACTCATTGAAGGGTGTCCGGTTGAGTCGAAGGGACAAGTATTGGTCAGCATATCCAATGCGTTTCCTAGAATAGTAGCTGGAGTAGCATCGGCTGGCGGAATAAGGTGCGCTTTCATAGGTGTTGTGGGCATTATAATTAAGTCATGCTCCTTAAATACCTGGTCGTAGCTTTCTTTTAGGAGACGCACCAGATTTTGAGCTTTGGCCGAGTAGTAATTTCCATAACGGGCTCTCATAATATGGCCAAATAGTAGGACAGTTTTCACCGTGACGGGCATTTTATCAGCGCGTTCTTTCCTGGCATTTTGATAAAACTCAATGGCATTTGGAGATTTATAGCCGCTTCCAGCAGGACCAAAAGGTCCGTTATCTGAAAACGTGGATAGTGTCCCATCCAGGATGCTTGTCATCATAATAGCACCGCCCTGCAAGTGCATCGGAATAGAAATATTTTCTACTTGGGCACCTAGCTGCCTCAACTCTTCCGAAGATCGTTTGACTTCGTCATCAACATCAGCCTCTGAACTTGGGGTACCGAAGCCTTCCTCTACAATTCCTATTTTTAAGCCTTTAATACCTAAGTCAAGATTTTTGGTGAAACTTTGGGGTTCCCGAGAGCTGTTCTGACGAGGATCGCGACCATCATCGTAGCCTGCTATTACCTCAAGTAGTAGGGCGCAATCTTCAGTTGAAGCAGACATCGGACCAAGATGATCAACGCTTTCTTCTATGCCGCCAGCACCAGTATATGGAACCAGGCCATAAGTTGGTTTGATCCCATAGCAGCCAGAAAAAGATGCTGGCATTCTGACTGATCCTCCCTGGTCACTCCCGACACCCATATCACAATGTCCTCCTACAATCAGAGCTGCACAGCCGCTCGATGACCCTCCTGTCATATGTTTTTCATTGTGAGGGTTGCGGACAGGGCCGGTTGCTGAGGTGTGGCTACCCCCGGAGAAGCAAAAATTCTCGCAGACAGCTTTTCCGAGGATCTCACCACCTTCATCTAGGATTCGTGTAACGATAGTTGCATCTTCATCAGGGATGAATCCCTCATAAACATCTGAGCCATTCATCATAGGGACGTCCGCAACGCTGATATTATCCTTAATAACAATCGTTTTACCTTTCAGCTTTCCCTCACTTGCACCTTTAATAATGCACTTTTGGTACCAAGCGTTATAAGGATTATCTTTCTGAGTGGGGCGTGTGACTTTCCCACGCGGATACTTTCGGTCGTTAAGTGGTTGCTTGAAGTTGTTGACAAAATTTACGTCTCTAAGCAGACCTCCCATAAACTCGCTATACATCTGTAGCTCGTCTTCTTGCATAGTGAAATATAGATCTTTAGCTGCTTTTTGCATTTCTTCTTTTGTTGGTTGATTTACTTCCTGTCTTTTTTTCATATGATCTCCTCAAGCTAGTGTAAAAATAATTCGGGTCATGTTGCCTAGTGGATTCTAGGACCTTTCCACAGATCGCGCCGATCGACTGACTTTACAGTAATATTGTGGTTTGTGTTGTCTCGCTTGACCAGCATCGGTATGTCGCATCCAGCCGTTCCTAGGGACCAGAGATGCTTGAAGAAACTAGGCAGATCAGAAGATATGATGCCTGACACTTCCAAAATAATGTCACCTGTGAGCAAGCCTTGCTGTGCCGCCGGTCCATTATTGTAGAGCCCTACAACTTCAAAATATCTATCAAGTTGAGAAACAAACATGCCTAGCCAAGGGCGGCTGGGCTTTAAGGTGCGGCCATATAACGTTAGCTCATCCAGTATAGGTGATAGGAGTTCTGTGGGGACAATGAGGTTGCCTTCTTTATTATTTTCCTCGGTTTTTATTTGATTTAGATAGAGAGAGCCTATACCACATAGTTGCCCTTGATCATCAATCAGCGCTGCACCACCCCAGTTGGGCATCACCGGTGTCGTATAAATTGCATTTCCAATCAGATACTCCCAGTATCCTGCAAACTCTGCTCGTGCAGCAATTTCGACCTTGAGCGCTTGTCGGCTACCACCTGCAGCTGCCAGGATTGCGGTGTGACCTTTTTCAAAACAATTGGAGTCGCCTAATTTAATGGTGCTAGTGTGCAATTTACCCAGAGCTTGAACCAAGCCGAAGCCCGTTTCGTAATCATAGGCTAATGCATGGCCCTGCACGGTGCTCCCTGAATTTGTAGTAATCCATACTTGATCTGCCTCAGCAACCAGGTAGCCAATTGTGACGATCAAGCCTGACTCAGATATCACCGCGCCATGACCTGATCTTTGTGTTCCAAGTATAGCGGCTGTAAAAGCATCCTCTGGTACATACGACGTTAGAGATACAATGGAGTTTAATGTTCCCTCCAAGTCGAAGGTAAAATCTTTTTGTATGGGCTTAAGGTGATCTAGGCTAGACATTTGTGTTTTCTCAATCATCGTTTTGTGATGTATTTCATTCTGGTAGATTATGGCCGCCCGATCAATTTGCGAGTCAGGTAGGTGCATCAGTACTTTAACTTGTAGTGAACGAAAGCTATAAAGTCTAGTATCGATTGATGATTTGCTCGGCAAAAGATTTTATTTGATCTGCCGGAGTATCTGTTACTTGGAAAGCAAAATGGCTCAGTCCATTTGCTTCGAGGATTTTAATCTTTTCGATAATCTCGTCAGGCTCCCCTATCATCGCGGCAACCTGTGCTATCTCCTCTACTAAATACTCTGACTCATCTTTCCGAGTATAGAGTAAGTGCCCCTCGTGCAGCAGTAAATGACGCCTTTGGGGATCAAGGGTGTTTTCATATGCACGATATTTAGCAACGTAGTCTTTTATAGCGGGACTATCAGGTAGCAATTTATCGTCCCATTCACACAGCACATGCAATAGGTTTGTGATAAATGGCCCAAGACTCTTTAATACACGGTCACTATTCGCTTTTTCCCCTTTTTTCAAAATAGCCAAAGGGATGATCGCTTTGGTAGGAACGGTTTTTCCTGACCGGCCAGCATTTTTAGCGGCGTTGTTGATTATGCTACGATTATGTTTGAGCATGTCCAACGAAGTGTTCCAAGATAGATGAGAGTCACACTCACTACCGCAAAATTGAAGCGTTTTTTCGCCGAATGCAGATAAAGTGAGCGGGATATGGTGTTTTAAATTCACGAACCCACTATTGGGATGTAACAATTTTATCAGCTGTGGATTGCCATCGAAGTCGTGGACTACTTCTTCGCCATTTAAAAGCGCTTGGATAGTTCTGATTTCCTTTTTCATAGTGCTTAATGGAACCGGTCTGAGACCCATAGTGAGTCGAGCGGTATTTCCATTACCCAGTCCAAGCTCTACTCTGTTAGGAGCCAGTTGGGCGACTGTTGCTATTGAATGCGCGATCACCGCAGCCATTCGAGTTGTTGGAACGGCGACACCTGTACCGAGTTTAATGCGACTAGTTTCCTTTGCCGCGAGTGCCATTGTCGCGTAAATATCGGAATAAATCATTTGGGAATCAAAAAACCAAGCTTGATCAAAACCACATTGTTCTGCAAGTTCCACAAGGTGATAGTCCCCTACACGAGAGGGAAATGTGACTCCAAATTCCATTACAACAATCCTTTTCTATCTTACGTACCAGAGAAAACGGGTGATGTTTTATGGTACCCCGCAGAATATAGTCTTTCTAGTCTGAAAGAAAATTTCTCACCGCAACTTCTAATTTTTCGGTTTGCTCAAGCGGTGGCTCGTGCCCACAAAACGGGAGAGTAAAGACTTGAGAGTCTGTGATAGCATCCTTGAAATCATTCGCATAACTCGGAGAAATCAATTTATCGTTTTCTCCCCAAATGATCAGTGATTTTGCAGATATGCGGTGTATTCTTTTACAAAGACCTTTATCAGGGATTGGCCAGATAAGTTTAGCTGTGCATCCAATTGTCCAAATGAAATCTCGGTCCCATAATGCTTGTTCCTCTGTCCCTTCTTCAGGGCGAGCCATTCTTTTGACGACTCTGGGAGAGCTTTGATCGTGGAAGAGTACTTCTTTCATTTCTGGGAAACTTAGAGCGCACCAGTTGGCCACCGTATAAGAAGCTTCTTCTTTCCAAAGGCCGATCGGAGCTATTAAAATCAACTTTCTTGTTTGTTTCTTACGATGGGCAGCAATTTCAGCAGCCAACATGCCGCCGAAACTATGTCCCATTATTATTGGTTGTTCTAGCCCTAGCCCTTCTATTGCATCGTCATAAGCCAACACTGCATCCCATAGGTGTTCTAACTGTTCGATTTCATCCGGTTTCCCGGGAGCCGTACCAGGGAAGTAAGGAGCATAGATGGTGTAGTCCTTACTAAGATTTTCTAGAAAGTCATCCCAGTAAAATCCTCCGGCCGAATGGCAGAAAAAAATTGGTGGGCCGCTACCTGAGATATTCACGGTAATAGAAAGCTTGCCGCCTAAAACAGGCACTATCTTTTGAGTTAAATTAGCCATAACTATCTTATTCCTTAGGCTGCTTCTTTTTTGGTTTGCGAGACGCCCGCTTGACCTTTCGGCCACCACTTATCTTCCCAACCTTCATCATCCCAAATGCCTTTTAAATGGGGTAGGACCCCTTCTGAAATACGGCTAATGTTTTCCATTGCCTTATCGTGGGGCATTGATCCGAATTGTGGCAACAGCAGAAGGTGCCCGACATTAAGATCCTTAATAATCTCTTTTAACTTGGCTGTAACCGTAGCTGCACTTCCGGTAACTAAATAATCACGATCGTTAAACTCTTTAAAACCCATATCGTTAAACTCGTCGTAGGCTGGAAAAGGCCTTTTCGTAAGAACATGCGTGAGACTGCTATGTGTCATGTGTCCGGGAGGCAGAAGCAATTGTTCGGGCATATGCAAAAGCTTGTGATAAAAATATTCGATATGCGGTCCATATTCTTTTTCTGCCTGCTCATCTGTCTCCGATACTCCCACTGGTATTAGATATGTCATGCGGTAGGGGTTTTTATCCTTTCCTGCCTCTTCCACCTTGTCCCAATATCCGTCTACCATGTGCTTAGCACCTTTTGCGCCAAAATAAGTTAGGTAGCAGTACGAATAGTCATGTTCGATTACAAAGTCCCATGTACTGGGGCTGGCGTTACCCGGAACCCAAATAGGAGGGTGTGGTTCTTGCGATGGTTTGGGCCATATGTTTACCATTGGTAACTGATAATATTTTCCATTCCAAGCGAAAGGTTTGTCTGATTTCCAGGCTTTGAGGATTAGATCATGAGCCTCACGATATCGTCCGCGTTGTTCCATAGGAGCCATGCCATAGCTATAGGCATAGTCTCCACCTAAACCTACTGGAAAGCCTGCTACTAAGCGCCCTTCGGAAATACTGTCAAGCATTGCATATTCTTCGGCCACTCGAATGGGTGGGTTTAAAAATACTGCCGTTTCTCCCATTTGGATAATCGCAGTATCAGTTCCTCGGGTCGCTCGGGCAAGAACAGAACCCATCATATTTGGATTGACCATAAACCCGTAAGCATTCTGGTGGTGCTCGTTAGTGCAAACACCATCAAAGCCAGAATGAGCTGCATGGATTAATTCGTCTAAGGTCCAATTATAGTACTGTGAGACCATCGCTCTATCAGCCACATCTTCGAAAGGCAATGTAAACCAAGCAGAATTATATTTTTTGTCGAAATCCGATTCTAGATCTCGATATGGCATAAGGTGAAAGCATGCGATTTTCATAGTGGACGACCTCCCCAGGCGAACATTATTTATAGCTGTGACTAATGCATGACTTAATCTTAATAGAATTCTCCGTGATTTTGCAACTAGTGGCAGAGGGCCTTCGCATCCTAAGGTAGGAGGTTGCTTTACTGTGTTAGTTACATTCTTTTAGAGTAGTCCCAGGAGGTGATTCTCTCCACTTTGAGGCATATGGTTGACTCGTTTTCAGGCTTAGATAACAACCATTTTGCGAGTTTGCTCTCGGTGCTGCCAAGATAGCGACCAATTAACGTCGCTAGAATAGGTACTTCGCTGCTTGCTCTTAGAGTTGCGATGCCTATACCTCTAGCGCCCATATAGGGAGGAGCATCTTTGGCAACTTCAAACCCTACTTTGTTGTTGACGCGCAACCGTTTACAAATTGTAGAATTAGACCGTGCGCTAAAGAGCATGTGTCCATCGTCATAAACGTACCAAAGTGATGTGACATTGGGAAATCCGTTTTTGTTAATTGAAGATAATCGACAAGGGGCGACAGTCTGATGCAGATACGTCACAATCTCCGTCGTATTCCATGCGCTTGTTTTTCCAACGTTTAAATTTTCCATAACTTGATTCCTTTTTTAATGCTTTTCACCATGGGATTTTGGACCCATCCCAGGCAATAAAAGATCCGGTGTCAGTAGAATTAAGTTTGCTTATTACGTCTATTATTTGACGGGCTGCTGTTTGGGTGGTGAAGATTTTTTCTTTTGGAATTGCCGACTGGAAAGGTTGTGATAATTGAGTGTCTACAGTACCCGGGTGCAAAGCTACACATATGTTCAAAGGTAAGTTTCTTTGAAGCTCTATACTTAAAGTCTTAGTTAGTTGATTTAGCGCTGCTTTCGAAGAACGATAACCGTACCAGCCACCGAGACAATTATCTGAAATGCTGCCCACTCGTGCGGAAAGATTCACAATTACAGAGCGCGAGTCGCGAAGAAGAAATTTTCTTAGATGCTTGATAGCTAACATTGCACTTATGGAGTTTACCTTAAACAGCTCGACTAGGTTTTCTATATTGATATCATCAATTCTTTTTTCAGGCCGTAATTTCGAATGATGTAAGATCCCAGTGCAGTTAACCAGCAGTTCAATAGATGTGGACTGCTTAGAAAGCATCTCAGCAACTTTTATGGCGGATGACTCCACCGTAGGATCTAGTGGGAAAACTTTCAGTCGTTCCCCATAGTTTTTCATCAAAGATTTTAACCCATCGCTTGAGCTCGGATTTCGACATGTAGCGATTACTAGCTGATCAGTATTACTTTCTAGCAGTTGATCTACAATAGCCAGTCCGATTCCCCTACTTGCGCCTTGAATTAAAGCGCAGGCTTTAGTCGGTCTTACTTTTAGCTTCACAGGAGCAATTTTTTTTCGGTCATGGCATACGGTGACGACGCACATACTTTTGGTATCTGAGCGTATTGGTGTCTCTGATTTGTATACTCGTCAATAATTAACTCACAATCGTTCAATTATAGTGACGTTAGCTTGTCCACCACCTTCACACATGGTTTGTAGTCCATATTTTCCATTCGTGCGTTCAAGCTCATGGAGTAGCGTGGTCATCAGTTTTGTACCTGTCGCTCCAATTGGATGACCGAGAGAGATTGCTCCACCGTTCACGTTAGTCTGATCACTTGAGTAATCCATGTCTTTCAGCCATGCCATTGGAACAGGAGCGAAGGCTTCATTGATTTCTACCAAATCAATGTCCTGTATTTTCATCCCAGCTCTTCCGAGCGCGTATTTTGTCGTCATGATTGGAGCGGTAAGCATGATCATAGGATCTTCTGCTCTGACACTCATGTGATGAATACGAGCTCGAGGCTTTAGGTTGTAGCGCTTTACTGCATCCTCTGAGGCTATAAGCATTGCAGAAGAACCATCGCAAGTTTGGCTGGATATTGCCGCAGTAATACTTTTTAATCCAAAGATAGTATTTAGCTCTGACATTTTTTCAAGACTGGTTTCTCGAGGAGTCTCATCATGATCAAGACCATTGAGTGGCACGATTTCTCGTTTAAAGCGTCCTTCTTTTATCGCGTGTAACGCTCTTCGGTGAGACTCTAACGAGTAGACTTCCATTGCTTCACGCGATAGCCCCCATTTGTCAGCCATCATTTGAGCGCCTTTGAACTGCGTAGGTGGATCTTCTCCGTATCTAGCCACCCATCCTAGCGACGTACTGAACGGATCTGGAAAACCAAACCCACCTGCCGCAACCGCAGAAGAGCCAATCGGTATTTTGGTCATAGTTTGAACACCACCAGCAATGACTACATCGTTAACTCCAGACATAACAGCTTGTGCTGCAAAATGCACCGACTGTTGAGAGGATCCGCATTGGCGATCAATTGTTACTCCTGGCACAGCTTCGCTGTATCCCGCGGTGAGCCAGCATGTTCTAGCGACATCTCCAGCTAGAGGGCCAATGGCGTCTATGGTTCCAAATATAACATCATCGTATTCGTCGTCAGGAATACCATTTCTCTCTACGATAGCTTTTATAACGTGAGCGCCGAGATCCGCTGCATGAATATCCTCAAGAGAACCTTTGCGTCTGCCGGTAGGGCTTCTCACCGCATCAATAATGTAAGCTTCGTTCACTGTAACCTCTCCTTAATTCTGTTAGTCCAGATGTTGTCGATGACGTTCTTCTATGATCAGAATATATCAGACTCTCGGCAATAGAGCTTGCCTAGTTTTTCTTTTCTATGTCTGTTGAATTTGCATTGAAATAGAAGTGTCTAGTTAGTCAATTATCTTTTCGGCGGTAGAAAAAAGAACCCAGATGATAGCACCAAAGATATTGATCGCAGCACACAGAGTGAATGCCGAAGCAAAGGATCCTGTTGTATCCACAAGCCAGCCGGTGATGATAACGCCAATGATCCCAGGTATTGTACCGGCAGTATTTGTGATTCCCATTAATACATCAGCATACCGAGGGGCTATGTCGAGGTGATTAGGTACAAAACCGGACCACATCAAGGCAGCGAGACCAAGCGCTCCAGACATAAACGCCATTGCTAGATAAGGGTCGCTTACATCCTTTACTGCTAGCAAACAGGCAGCCGATCCTAACAGACCACTAACCTGCATCAACTTTCGTATGCTGGTTAAGCTCATGCCTTTTGCATGAAGTTTGTCAGCACCAAATCCCCCTAGGTTGCCGACTATCAGCATACTGAGGTAGGGCGCGGCTGAGTAGAGACCTGCACTCATAATACCGAGATCATGCTGGCTTCTGAAGTAACTTGGAAGCCACGCAAGCAACATATATAGGATCCAGTTACTGCAGAAATGATTAATAATCAACGCCCAAACAGCTTTGCTCTTTGCAAATTTCCCCCAAGGAATTGACTGAGCTTGTTCAACAGGTGCTGTCAAAGATAGCAGCAGATTTTTCTCCTCCTCGGAACATCTAGGATCGGTAGCTGGGTCGTCATGAGCATAGAAATACCAAATTACCACCCACAACACCCCGCCAACACCGAAGGAGTAAAAAGCAGATGGCCAACCATACGTTTCTACTAGCCACCCTGTAACCAGCAGAGCGAATAAGGTACCCAAAGGGATACCACCAACGAGCAATGAAACTGAGCGAGAACGCTCGTTGGGCGGGACCCATCGGCTATATAAATTATAGGCTGAAGGGAACATAGCAGCTTCCCCCAAGCCCATGCCGATTCTGGCGACTACGAGCACGATGATGCTAATTCCTGCAGCGAAGGGAGTTAAAAAAGTAAAAAGAGACCACCACAAGACTGCAAAGCCAAGTATAAGCTTCCCTCCAAGTTTATTTGCTAACCATCCACTAGGAATTTGAAAAAGCAGATACCCAATAAAGAAAGAAGATAAGACATACCCTTTAGTAGTTTCGCTCCAACCAAATTCTTCTTGCATGGCTATAGCCGCAACTGAAATATTGACCCGGTCTGCGTAACAGATGAAGACTGCAAAAACACACAAAGCTACAATTGTGTATCGCCGAGGCCAATTGAAAAACTTACCGGATAAGCTGCTCATGAAAAATTTCCTTCATTTAGTATTATGAGGCTACATAAGTTATATTTAGCACAACTTTAACAAACAGAATTTTTTTCGTCTCTTTTAGTTTACGATACGTGGCGAGAAATAATGGAGCATTTAATGCCAATTTATGAATACCAATGTAAAGCTAACGGTCGGACGGTTGAAGTGGTGCATCGTATGGCAGATCGCTTTTCCAGCTGGCAGGAGTTATGCGAGCATGCGCAAATAGGTCTTGGTGACACTCCTGGTGATTCGGAAGTTGTTCGGCTAGTTGGAGGGGGTAACGCTACTATGGCTCCCGTGACCACTTCTAAGCAATTAAAAGCGGCCGGTGCAGCATCGACTAGTCTATCAGGCTCTAGAGGTATGGCCGCGCCTGCTAGGACGAATAAATTTTAGTATGGGTTATTTTTTTGCTCGTCTTGCAGCGGTAAGTAAAGAGGCGTAGCTCACTCCTGGACGATTATCTCCAGTCAAAGGAAGATTCGCCTCGTTCCATTCGTCCACGCCTTTTCGTAATATTCTTATATTTACAAAGCCTGTCGCTTGGAGTCGCGTCGCGGCTTCCAGCGCACGGTTATCAGAATTTCCTCCAACTATAATACCGTCGTCCTCTTTTAACGCATGCTGAGCGACCAACTCGAAGGCTGGATTGGGGTGTTCCTCTTTAGTGGTAGGGTGAAAAAAAACAATCGGTATATTAACAGTCCGTCCTTTTGGACGATTGATTGCAAATTCGGCGACCGCTCGCACGTCAACATATGTGCCGGTGCCCTCTTCGCTGATTTCTTCGGCAACGAGATTTGCGTTGATATTTAGATCTTCTAGATTGTCATTCATCGCCGATACCCCCAATTATTTAAACGCGTTGACGAAGGGAGGAATGATTTGGCAGCGTGATCTTTGCGGGAGTGGTGGCGTTTCGACAAGTTGGAAAGTGTTAGAGGTGTCGCTTGGAGAAGTTGCCATTTGCTCTTTATGCAGGTGAATGATTCGGCCGCTGGGTGCTAAGGCAAATATGCAATCAATTATCTGTATTGCAGGGAGTGTTCCAAGGTCAGGGTGCTCAAGGTACTTCCTATCTGGATTTGACATCGATTATTTCTTCCTAGCTATGATATTTAGTGGTATTTTGGGCTATTTTTCGTTGGTCTGCACCATATTTTACTTAAATCGATGTTAAAGATTTCAGAAGTACGGGTATACTTGAATGTAGAGCTCGTAGAAACGCGGTTAGGGGGAACTAATAAAATGTCGTTTGTGCCTCAAAAAGAATTGGTCACAGGAGTTGAGCGTCATCCTTTAGATGCTGATGTCCCGAATGTCATAGAGAAGCTGTTCGCGCTGAAGAACCAATGTACAGAGTGCAATGTTTGTGAGGTCGCTTGTTCTTTGGTGCATTCCCCGGACGGGACGGTGAACCCTCAGTATGCCAGGTTAAAAATTGATCATGCACCAGACAAAGCGTCTCGTGTAAATCCAGATGGCTTAGGTTTCATTGCTGAAATCTGCCATCATTGCGGAAATCCACCGCCCTGTGCCGAAGTGTGTCCGACTGAGGCCTTCTATTACGATCCAAAAACAAAAGCTGCGGTCATAGAACAAGATAACTGCATCCAATGTATGGAATGTGTCCCTGGTTGCCCTTTTGACGCCGTGTTTATTGCTCCGTCAGGCGAGCTTCTTAAATGTGATCTTTGTGGTGGAGATCCAGTGTGCGTTAAGGCATGCGCAGCGCGACCGGAAATGCTCAATCAAGGTAAACAGTATGTGAGACTTCCTGTGTTGTTTTATTCCGAGCAGGCTGAATTTAATAAGGAACATAAGCAGGTTCCGGAAAAGACAGATGAGGTAGGGATGATGCAGGCGATGCTAGAGGCGGGGACAATTTCGAGTCCAGCGTAAGTATTTAGAGTTAATTTGGGGAGAATTATTATGGAAAGTCGATTACTAAGAGTAGATTTGACCACAGGCGAACTCAAGAGTGAGGTCATACCCCATAGTATATTTGAGAGATGGATTGGTGGCTCGGGAATTAATAATTGGATTATGTGGGAGCACTTCCTAACGCACGATATAAACTGCGATCCGCGTGGCCCGGATAATATCTTTGTTTTTGGCGTTGGTCCGCTGGCTGGAACAGGAGCAGGTAGCGGGATTAAAGGACGCATTACCTTTAAGAGTCCTTGCTACAATATGTTTGGAGACTCGGCGGGAGGGGGTAAATTCCCATATATGCTGAGATTTACAGCGTTCGAGTATATTGCGATTACCGGGAAGTCACCCAAACCGGTATACCTTCGGATCTGTAACAATGAAGTTTCTTTGGAAGACGCGTCTCATTTATGGGGTAAAGACACCCTACAAACGCATACTATGCTGCGCGAAGAGTTAGGAACCTATCCTTCAAAAGTTCATACGTTATCTATTAGTCAGGCTGGAGAGAACCAGGTAGGGATAGCAAGCGTTGTGTCTGATGCCTTAAGGATTCATGCAAGATGTGGCGGTGGTGCCGTCATGGGTTCTAAAAATCTTAAAGCAATCGCAGTCCAGGGCAATGGTGGCCTGCCTATAGCCATGCCTGATGAAATGCTAGCCTGGTCCGATGATTTCCGGCAGAAAATTGATAGCAATGAAGCTGTTTATGGCTTTAAGCGTCGTGGAACTCTCGGTGCGGTTGAAATGTACCAGCATATCGGAAGTCATTTTTGGCGAAATAATCAGGGGAATATGTTCCGCGGCGGAGAAATCACGTCCGATAACTGGGTGAATAAGTATCATAAGTATTCCGAAGTTTGTTCGTCAGACTGTTTCATTGCATGTGACGCAAAATATAAAATTGATGGAACCGAGTCGGAGGCTGCTAAGAAATATATTGGAGAGTCATTTAGACGACCTGAATATTTGACCACAGGAAGTGCGGCAGGAGCTTTAGATGTAAGAGACTGGGCTGAGGTTGCTCATTGGGGGAAAATTACTAATGACTATGGGATAGATAATCAAGACTTGTCATGTGCTATTTCGTTTCTCATGGAGCTTAAACAGCGGAAACTAATCTCAGATCAGGACGTCGCAGAGCTTTTTGGCCATGAACAGAGTTTAGAATGGGGCAACATGGATGACATTGAAGCATGTCTCCATAGCATTGTTTTTCAGAAGGACTTGTTTGGTAAACTTTTTGGTGACGGGCCTTATCTCGGTGCGATTCGGTATTCAGAATTGAAAGGTCAGAATTTCATGAAATATGCGACTTATGGAAAAGGTGGTGCCAGCTTTACCGAAGAGATGAGACCTTTCCCAACGTGGATGAACAATATGGCCGTCGCCTCACGTGGAGCTGATCATTTAAAAGGAATTGGTTTAATCGAAAAATTCCAGCGTAAAGACCTATCTAAGATCTATTTTGACGGGCGTACAGAAGCTGCAGATCTCACTGTTCCTACTTTAAAAGGGGCCTCAACTGCACTCATTGAAAATCAGGTTGCGTTGTTAAATTCGTATGGCGTGTGCCTTTTTCATTGGATGCTTGACCCCTCCGGGTACACTCCTCAGGACTACTATGGCAAAGCTTACGCTGCTGCGACTGGGATTGATCGAACTCCTGATGAATTAATGCTTGATGGTGCCCGGATCTGCAATTTAGAGAAGGCTTTTAATTCAAGGATAGGTATGCGGCGAGAGCACGATACCGTGTGTGAAAGATGGATGTGGGAACCTACTGAAGAAGGGATGTATCCGGGATCGGTAGCGGCAGATATGTTCAATCCAGTTTTGGATGAATATTACGAATGGCGTGGTTGGGACAAAGAGTCAGGTCTACAAACCAGGAAATCTCTAGAAGCTTGTGGCCTGGATGACGTGGCTGAAGTACTGGCACAAGAAGGTTCACTCGCTAAATAAGGGTCAGGTTTATATCGTGATAACAGTGCATGCTAATTTTCATAGCCATTTCAAAGAACTTGCTTCTACTGGTGAGGATTCATTTCTTATCGAAATTCCTACGGTGAGCGAATTCGCAAAATGTATATGCGACAAATATGGGGCTAGGATGAGAGCAATGCTGATCGACCCTAAAACTAACGAACTTAATGAGCGTGGAACAATGTTTGTTAATGAAAGGGGAATGAGGGTTTCTGCAGAAGATACTCTTGAAGACGGCGAGACTATCACTTTCCTTGTCGGGATAGCTGGAGGTTAAAACTCTTCAGCTACGCTGACGATGCGAGATAGGTTTTCTCTTAACTGTTCAGGTTTTAGTCAGCTAGTAACTTCTGATATATTTCCTCGTTAAAACCGACTACTAGATGCTTGCCACTTATTAATGTAGGAGCTCTCAGGTTACCAGTTGGGCCAAGCATGCCGTTAATTATGTCTTCAGGCACTTCCCCGCTAATTGCAAAGGACGCAACTTTTTTGCCCTTCGCTATCGTGATACTTGTAACTGAAGTGGCCAGACTTATTGCATCTGTTCTACTGAGTTTTCGTGACGCTGGAATAATCTCTTTTGGCACTAAACTTTTGGCATCCAGAAACTTGGACGCTCTGACACAGCTTGTTCAGCCTTTACGAAAGTAGTACCAACCGATTTCTGTAGCCATTCAAGTATCCTGATTTAATTCGCTTAGCATATTTTACGGATTATTCTTATAATGTGCACTACCTAAAACAACAATTGT
>DGOV01000005.1 GCA_002390205.1 Proteobacteria bacterium UBA4457
GTTCTGTATATTACCGCAAGAAGCAGATACTAAAACACTAGCTAGATACTTAACCCGAAAACTTGGAACCCGCGATACATTCTTAGCTGTTAGTACAGAAATTTAATACTCCCAAGGCTGTTGAGAGAAAGGAATTAATAATTGTCGTCAATTGAAGATTATTTAAAACTCGGTTTGTTCATGCCAAATTGCTCGAACATGTCTGCAATCTCAACTTATCGGATAGTCGAAGATGAGTGGCCTTACGAGTCGAATAAAAGTATAGCGCTTGCTGCCGAAAGCGCAGGTTTTGAGCTCTTGTTTCCCGTCAGCCGATGGCGCGGATTTGGAGGAGAGACAGATTATCTAGGGACTTCATTAGAAACGATGACTTGGGCCGCAGCGTTATTGGCCGTCACTTCTAAAATCAAAATTTTCTCAACCGTGCATGTCCCGGTCTTTAATCCGGTAGTAGTCGCAAAAATGGGAGCGACTCTAGATCACATCAGCGGGGGTAGATGGGGAGTAAATTTAGTAAGCGGGTGGAGTGAAAAGGAATTTGGAATGATGGGAGTTAAACTCCTGCCGCATGAAGAGCGCTACCAGAGAACTGCTGCATTTATAGAAATTCTGAAGGGTTTATGGACAGATACACCGGGTACTTTTAATCACCACTCAGCTTGGTATGACGTCAAAGATGGATACTGCTTGCCTCAGCCGAAACGGATGCCTGAAATAGCGAATGCTGGCACATCCGAAGATGCGAAGGAAATGACCACTAGCTTATGCGACTGGGCCTTTATCTCGACACCAACCATTGAGGCGATTTCCTCGATTGTGGAGGATATCTCTCTGCGAGCAGCCAAAAAACAAAAACAAGTCGAATGTGCCGCTTTCCCGTTTGTTCTATGGCGTGATTCCGAAGACGAAGCTCAAAATGAGTTGGAGAAAATTATTGCTCAAAAAGATGAAGTTGCGGCCCAAAATTGGCTAGATGGACTAGCAATCGGCAGTGGATCGTTTGATCAATTCACACTAGACATGATGACGGTAGGGGCTGGCGCTGTTCATGTCATTGGCACTGCTGAACAAGTCGCGACAAAGATAAAAACTATGCATGATGCAGGGTTAAAAGGAGTACTTATGATATTTCAAGCATATCTGCAGGATACGATAAGATTTAGAAAAGAAATAATGCCTCTATTGTATGAGATGGGCGTCATCAGTAAATTAAGCTAGACCAAGGAGTAGCAGACGTATGAATTTCAAAGGTCACTACAAAACAGGTGCGATACAGGAAGTAATCTACGGCAAGGAGTTAATTGAGGCACTTAACCAAGCGATCAGTGATACGTCGGATCCGATGGTGATGTTTGTAACTAATACTAGTCTTACAAAGATTGACGGACTAGCAGGCGTCGTAAAAAAAGCATTAGGCAAAGTATGTGTTGGCGAAGTCAAAGGACTCAAAGCTCACTCACCACGCCAAGATGTCATCACACTTGCAAAAGAACTAAAGGAAAAACGTGCGAATATTGTCGTTACTTTAGGTGGAGGCTCTGTTTGTGACACTACCAAAGTTGCCTGTCTAGCGCTCGAAAATGGAGTGAGTTCAAAGGATGGCATTGGCCAATTAGCATCCGATGAGCTAAATTCTCCAAAAATTAAACACATCGCAATACCTACGACATTGTCCGCTGGCGAGTATACCGGTTTCGCTGGAATTACCGATGAAACGATACCGAGGAAAGAACTGTTTTTCCACAATGGAATGGTTCCCAATATAGTCATCTTAGATTCGGAAATGACGAGTGCCACACCAGACCGACTATTCTTTGGCACGGGTGTAAGAGCGGTTGACCATGCGATAGAAACATATTGCTCTATAAATGCTAATCCATTAGTGGAAGCTAGCTCTCTTCATGGTCTAAAGCTGTTAGCCAGCGCACTACCTAAATGTAAAGCTGACCCAAGTGACAAAATGAGCCGCTTAGAATGCTTAGTTGGCTCATGGCTCTCCATACAAGGTGTGGCTAATGGGGTAGATCTAGGAGCAAGTCATGGCATTGGTCATATTTTAGGTGGTACGGCCGGAATGCCCCATGGGGAAACGTCGTGTGTGATGCTCCCACATGTTCTCCGATACAACAGTTCAACGAATGCCGATCGCCAAGCAATATTAGCTGCTGCGATGGGCAATCTTAATCATCCTTTGGCCGATCAGGTGCAATCACTAGTCTCAGAACTTGAATTACCGGGCCGGCTAAGAGATGCCGGAGTACCTAAGGACTTGCTACCCACGCTTGCAGAAGAATCCATGCTCGATATCTGGATTGCAACTAACCCTAGATTTTTGGGGACATCCGCAGATATTCTTAGCTTACTTGAGGACGCTTGGTAAAAGTGAGCTCATTAGGTAATATCTTTATGCATCTGTAAATAACATAAAGGAACCGATATGCCTCATGTCACCGCTACAAAAGCCATGCCTGTTTCGGCAAGTAAAGCTTGGGAATTTGTGTCTAACTGGGGGGGT
The DNA here is from genome assembly GCA_002390205.1 of Proteobacteria bacterium UBA4457. Taxonomy (GTDB): domain Bacteria; phylum Pseudomonadota; class Gammaproteobacteria; genus UBA4457. The sequence goes on from DGOV01000005.1 coordinate 2,516, forward strand.
ACGGATAAATGGATACCTGGAGTAGGTCCGGTTGTAGTAGAAGGATCCGGCGTAGGCTCGCTACGAAGTGCAGATCTTGCACCAGAAACTGGTTTCCCTGGCAGAATATCGGAAAGACTAGAAACGTTCGATTTGCATAAAATGTCTTTCAGTTATTGCGTTGTTGGAGACAACCCCATCCCAATAACTAACTATCTTGCGCGAATGTCTGTTAAAAAGATCTCAAAAGATTCTTGCGAGGTGACCTGGGAGAGTACCTGGGATACAGAATTAGATGAAGCGGAGCTTATCGTCGCATTTAACGGACTATATAACTTAGCATTAGATAATGTAGAACAACTCATGCTCTCAGAAAATCAGTAATAGAAGGAAAAAAAATGGATTTTGGAATTACTTTCCCCAGCTATATTAGGGCTTACCATGACGTAAAAATGGCGGAAGACTATGGATTCACCCATGCATGGTTCTATGACTCCCAAATGTGCTACAGCGATGTATACGCGACAATGGCACTGGCTGCGGAACACAGTCGTTATATAAAACTTGGCACTCTTGTTTCAATACTGGGAAATCGCATCGCGCCAGTGACCGCTCATTCAATCGCCACCATTAACGAACTTGCTCCTGGAAGAGTCATATTGGGGGTAGGTTCTGGTTTCACGGGTAGGAACGTAATGGGCATGCCTCCTGCAAAACTTAAAACGATGCGTCATGAAATCGAAGTCATAAAAAAACTACTTAAAGGACAGGAAGCTCGCTATATCGAGGGCACCTTAGAGCGCGACATCCGTTTTTTAAACCGTAATGAAGGCTATATTAATGTACGTGACGGGATTCCATTATATATGGCGTCCAATGGTCCTAAGGCAAACGATATGGTCGGTGAGCTTGCCGATGGCTGGGTAACGATAGGATTGAACCCAGAATTCATAAAAGCCGGGATCGCGCAGATAAAAGCAGCTGCAAAAAATCACGGCCGGAACATGAGGTCTCTATATACAACAAATCTGACAAGTGGGTGT
>DGOV01000065.1 GCA_002390205.1 Proteobacteria bacterium UBA4457
CTAAGGAGTGATAATCAGATGCAATCAACACACGTAAAAACAGCAAATCCTAATGCAAACGATCCGGCGACGTGCCGTCGGAAAGAAGCAAAGCTAAATGTAGCCATTGCCGCCATCGAGAACGGCATTGGCTATTCTTCTGATCAATCCCTAGCGGCCTACTTCAACGCATCCCGATCAACGATCTGGGAGTGGGCGCGCGTGGGCAAACTGCCGAGACCAATCAAGCTAAGCACAGCTATGAGTCGCTGGAGTAATGCGGAGATCAAAACTTGGCCACGGAGGATAGCGTAAATGACAAATTTCAACGACCACTTCACAGTACATCCTCACTATAGCGGCTCACCTCTAGAGGTTCGGGCCATTAGTAAGGCAGGCGCTAAGACTAAGCTATTTTATCCAACTGATTATCCTAACCCCCGGGAGATGCAGGAGGCATTTTATAGCTATGCGATGAACCTGAATCAGCAAGGCTATAACTGCTACACGACGATGAATCCTATCAAAACAGGATTTATTGCTCCCGGTGGCAAGGGGACCACCAAAGATGGCATAGCAAAACGTACGAAGGTCATGGTGGATCTTGATCGTAAATCCTTAGAGTCAAAGAAGTATCCCGCAACTGACGACGAGCTAAGGCGCGCCGACGATCTTATTAATAGGATTTCAGATTACGCCATGGAGATTGGATGGGGTAGACCACACAAGGTGATGAGTGGGAATGGATACCATCTTTATTTCGCTTTATCAGACCTTGAGAATGACTATGAGTCAGATCGTTTAATCAAATCATTGCTCGAAATTCTAGCTCAAAAATTTGATACGGAAGAATTTGGAATCGACACTTTAGTCTACGACGCAGCCCGAATTACAAAAATTATAGGCACGGTCGCACGCAAAGGATCAGAAACGCAGGAAAGGCCTTATCGGACTGTGGAGTTAATAAGATGAATACAATTACAGAAAAACAGATACGAGAATTTGTAAAAACACATAGATACTCAGTTAGTGGGTCGCACAGAGATGGTCGTTTAACACACGACCATCGTCAACTCCTAGACAACGACCACCTCCCTTCCAATCAAGAGTCGCCATTGCATATGACTCTCAAGAATAGTGTTCTGGAGAATCCCTACCCTCCCCGTGAGACATCGGATGAAATAGAAAAAGTAAGAGAAGCACTAAGCCATCTAGATCCAGACAGTCCGCGCGGCAACGGCATTGACCCAAATAATGGATACTGGCTCCTAGTTATATGGGCAGTCGCTTCACTGGGATGGGACTCAACGAAAAAAATCGTGCGTGAGTGGTCGCAGAGGAGCATGAAATATGACGCTGAAGTATTTGAAAAAACTTATAACTCCTATAACACGGATCACAGTAGACCGATCCGTATCGGGACTCTGTATAAGTTAGCTAGTGAAGCAGAATATGAGCCCATATCTCATCACAAATACACGACTGAACGTCACGCAGACTCTATAAACTTATCCGATAGGAAAAACGGCCATTTAATGGCGATCAAATTTAGTAAAAGCCTCCTGTCGATAAGAGACACACCACGATGGATCAAATGGCACGAAGGTGTGGGATGGAAAGATGCTAAATCAGATGTGCCTATGCAGGCAGCTAAAATGGTACTTGATGATATGCGCCAGCAAGCCGCCAGGGCGCTTAGCGAAGGACGAGGAGAAGCTGAGGCACTAAAACGGGAGACGACCCGCACAAGTAAGGCCCCCAGTATGTCCGCAATGATCAAACTGTGTAAATCAGAACCTGGGATGGCAAAAGATCTCAGTGAACTAGACTGCGACCAACATCTTTTAGGCGTCGAAAATGGAGTTCTTAATTTAACGACTATGAATCTTATAGCGCCAGATCCAAGTGTCCTTGTCGTCAAGCGAGCTAACGTAGCCTTTGACCCAATGGCTGACGCACCTAGATTTCGACAATTCCTTGTGGAAATAGCTCCCGATGCTGAACTTAGGGCTTTCATGGTACGGGTTCTAGCTTATCTTCTAACCGGGTCTATCAAGGAGCATTGCTGGTTCTTCTTTGTCGGCGAGGGTCGCAATGGGAAGTCGATATTAATGCGTATAATGGAGAACCTATTAGGTGAATATTCGAAAAAAATTAATATCGACATGTTAATGAAGAGCGGTCCCAAGCAGCAGGGAAGTCCCTCACCAGAGACACTCCAACTTCAGGGAAAACGATTCGTCTATGCCAATGAGACCACAGAGGGCCAGAGATTAGACGACGCAAAAATCAAAGACATGACCGGCGGTGATACCATGATTGGACGAGCACTGTACTCCAATCATTTTGTGTCATTTAATCCTTCTCATAAACTGATAATTGCCGGCAATAATCATCCTATAGTGCATGACGATTCACATGGATTTTGGGAGCGCGTTGTTGTATTCCCGTTTGATGTGACATTTACCGAGGATCAAATAGACAAAAATCTTGAAGAAAAATTACTAACCGAGGCACCTGGTATCCTCAACGTCCTTTTGGAGGGGATGCATGATTATCTCGATAACGGGCTCAACATTCCCACCGTGCTAAAAACCGCAGTCCAGGATTACCGTCACGATCAAGACTATATCAGGCAATTCATTATGGAAAATTGTGAGATTGGTGTCGATTATCAACAAAGTAAGAAGATTTGTTTTCTTGAGTACCAGAATTGGTGCAAGGAAAACGGTATATATCCGTTGAGCGCGAACCGATTCTCGCGCAAGCTAACAAACCGCGGATTCAAAGTGATGGATGACCAACGCACCTGGCTAGGGTTAAAGCTGTTATCTGCAGATGGGCAGACATCGACTGTTTCGCTAGATGATTTTCCGTTCTAGACTGAAACTTAACTCCATTTTTCCGTGATAAGAGGATTGCAGCTTTGCAGGAAAATGAGCCTATTTAGCATAAGCTCTTAAAGAAGAATTTTTTAAATAGAACTTTAAATAGGGAAAATTCCTGCAAAGCTGCAATCACTGAAGGTTCGTCAAGTTAATTCCGATACGGAAATCGTCTGATTGAAATCTCAAACTAAAACGTACCTGAATTCTATTTGATTCCCTTGCTTGGCCTACTGCTCATCGACAGAAATGACTTCCGCGTAAGCTTTAGGAGCTTGTCTCTGCGCGCTCGCAGAGCGGGGCTTAGCGTTGCCTTTGGTGGCGAGGTGAGGTTTTCCTCTTGTTGCGATTTATCATTAGCTAATGCATCAACAGGACTGGCTCCTTCCGTTGAACCTGGCTTCTTACAAGCCCCCTCAAGTACACTCCTGAAAGCTTTGTCCTCGGCTCCTGTGGCGCTATCTGCTTCCGAAGGGCTGTCTACACTAGGGAACTCTTCCCCCGTTCGGCTATTTCCCGTTTCAGTTGTAACAGTTGGAGAATTCGCCTTCAACCGCCGATACCCTTGGGGCGAGTTGTGCGACGATATCACGTATTTTCCGCTGTAAATCGGGTCGTCCGGCGAGTTCGCCAGTCTCCAAGTAACTTTCGCCATTTAAATTCTCCGTCCAGTCACTTCTTCGGTGCGGGCCTCTTGTACGACCCCGTCAGGTACATCTGTTGAAAGCTTTGTCCCGACTTCTTCGCCGCTATTTGATTGCGGATCATTTGCGCCACGGGAGAGTTCTCCCCCCGCTCCGCTATTTCCCTTTTTAACTGTTCTGCTAAGTTGCTCATCGTAGTCATCCCTAAAATAAACTTCTAATCATTTCCCTCATCACGTACTGCTAATGAATACTTTTGTTCTCTAATTCTTTGACCTCGGTATCGGGCAAATAGCACTCTCTGCCCCATGATATCGTGTGCCCCGTACGGGAGTTGCCCATGACGATCAACCCAGTCGGCGGCAAATTGATACAAGATACTGGCTAAAGTAGTAGCTTTATCAAAGAGATCTGGCCAATTTACCGTGCTGGCTTCGATGAGCGGAGCAATCAGATTAAAATCTCGAGTAAGTTCTTCGGAATTTCGGTCTAGCATGTCCCATTTATAAACCATCACAGCGAAAGAGGGATAATACTCATAAAGCTTCTCGATTATTTCATAGTTGGTGAAATAATCTGAAAGCATTGTCATGTCAGACGCAAAAATCTCTTCCAAGGCAGTTAAAAATTGCACCGGTGTGCGTATGCCCCTAATTGATCTAAAATATGCCCGCCCTCCGTCGCTGTACTGATCTACGCATGCTCGTAGAGAATACGAACTGTTTTTGCATCGAGTAAGAATTAATTCGTTGCAGCAAGCGCCACCAAACCCAATCGAATCTGGAGTTCGAATAAGCATCACTCTTTCAAGCATTAGCCTCACCTCTTTGGATCAATATTCTCACAGTAAGCCGAGACAGCAACGCGAATTTGTTGTCTAAGTACATCAAACTTATTAAGTTTCCGCAAACCTGTATATTCATCCATATACAAGTCTCGGCGAACTTCGATCATCACTGATTCAACTCTTTTGTCGTTATGGTAATAATCCTTCGGAACCAAGGATCCAGAAAAAGGATCGTTCAAGGATACACTTCGCCCCGAATCCTCGAAGGCAAGAACTAGGGAGTCAGAAAGCTCTTTGGGTGTATGGTAGTCATCAGTTCCTATACAGAGCTCAGGTCTATTTATACGAACTGCGTTTTCATATGGTAACGCAGCTCGTGGGAAACTATGACAATCGATGATCAAACAACGGTTGTAGCATTGAACTGATTTTTCGACAGCATAAGAGAGGAGCTGGTGATGAGGACGATACCATTCGTTCAGAAGATTCTCCCTCTCTTCTTGGTTTATTTCCCTGCGTAGCATTTTACCATTATGGGTATGAGTATAGATTACGCCCATCCCTATTTTGCTCATTGGCTCCTCTGAGTCATCTTCAAAACGTTCCATGTCGACGACCAGCCGACTGATAGGTGCGGCTATTACCTGCGCGTCCCTTACACCATCAGCGAACAGATCTTTGGTGAAATGGTCAGTCATTTTCAGAATCTCATCATCCAGCTCTGAATGGCTTAGCGTGAAATGATTTCTTGCGGTTGCTGGTATGAATGTTGAATCGTGGGGAACATGTAAAATGACCCAAGGCGGCAACGTCGTTAAGTGCGCCATCTCTCTTTTCATTTCTCTGTATATAAAAGTTCGTTGGGGTCGTTTGGTAAAGTTCGGATACCTTGGTACATGTTATTCCTTTGCATCTTTTATATTGATAACTTCCGCTTTAATCCCTAATCCCATAGATTGCCATTCCTCCTCTTCTAGCCCAAAGCCAGCGAGAGCTAACTCATCTCGTAATGCCTTCGGAGTAAAGGTTCCACAATACTGCCGTGTTCGTAGAGAGTCTTCGTCCGAAGCATACAATTCCCAACGTTTACCCTTCTCAATTTTTTTGATCCAGTAATTTGTTCTCCAATCGCATCCAGGCATTGCGGAGTAAAAATGTTCACCAAGATCGAATACCCGTTTACGCCCGCGCCAGGCTGGAGCACTTTTAAATCGTGCATGAGATTCAATAGATGAGATATTAGCAGACATAAAAAAACCCCCAGTTGGTTATCCAATGGAGGCTGACGCTG
>DGOV01000121.1 GCA_002390205.1 Proteobacteria bacterium UBA4457
CCATAGCTTTGCCTTGATGAGCCAATTCTAAAACCTCATCTATACTCAAAAAAGGGTTGGCTACTTTTTTCGGCGCTTGCGCAAAAGTACAGTAATGACAAACATCTCGGCACAATTGGGTTAGAGGAATGAAAATTTTTCGCGAATAGGTGATGCTATTCCCAAACCCACAGTCTCTCAACGCAGCAGCCTGTTCCATTAAGGCGGTCAAGTCGTCCCTATCGCTTAAGGCGAGCGCATCACTTGTCGTTATCAGGTCAGTCATAAAACTCTCTTCACTCTATTAGTTTGTCTATATCAATCTAGATGCGGCACCGATACCTACTTTACCTGCGCTACGATTACGCCTAGGCAAAACCTTTCTAGCAATGCCACTATCTGCTAAGTAAGCCAATGTTTCTGTCTCATTGTCAAACGAAAGAAGTATTTGTAAATCAAGAGGATTGTCAATATCCAAAGCAAGGCCACTTAGGCTCACGACAGTCGGCGCAAGGTTAAGCTGCTCTGCCGACGCAATATGCTTAGAGAAAGAGGCTTTGCCAAAAGAAAATTTAATCAATTGAATTGGGCTTACACATAAAGCATTAGTGCCATCTTTTGCTGCATCTGAGGCGATCGTCAGTGCTTTATCGCCACGATGGCTTTTAATGATTTGATCTATTTCCGAGCTACTAACTAACGGAACATCGCCGGGAATAATTAGCATGCCCCGCTGTCCATGTTTGACAAGCCATTTTCCTGCCTGCTCAACCGATGCTGACAATCCAGCTTCCTCTTCTTCTAAAAAGAGTCCTCCAAGACGTTCAACCGCATATCGTGCTCTAACTTCATTCGATACTATGAGGACTCCAGATACCAATAGAGAAGATGATATTGCTAGAAGAACATCATTTAGCATAACTTGCGCAAGCGATTCTCTCTCTGACTCCGACATCAAGGAAGCTAGCCGAGTTTTTGCATTTACAAACCTTTTCACAGGCACTACTACCCACACATCAATGCCCTCTTAGTTCGTCGCACATATTCACAGCAGTTTGCGCCAGATTTATCCTGTCGTCCAGCGAGGCCATCAAAGTCTGTGCCGTAACGACTGACATTCCTGATTTGGTTATCTCTACGGCATGTTCGGCGTCACTTTCGTCTAAAATGAAGCCATTAATGAAATCTTGATAATGTGCTGCGACACTTACTGGCGACAACACAAGGCGAAGCTCCTTCATTATTTTCGCGGTAGGGCCTTTAACAGCTTGCCCGTTTATTAATGGCGATACAGCAACAATTGGTACTTTACTTGCAATTAATGCTTCCTTTAAACCATGTACAGAAAGGATAGGATCTACACTTAAAAAAGGGTTCGAAGGACACACAATAATTCCGCATAAATCAGGATCCTCTAAATATCGAAGAAGATTATTTGTCGGGTAAGCGACAGAACTAGAAACGAAGTGAATGGATTTAACCACGTGTTCACAACGATCCCTAACAAAGTAGTGCTGGAATTCTAGCCGCCCTGCTTCAGTCTCTATCTGAGTTCGAACCGGCTTGTCGCTCATAGGCCAACAAGAATAGTCGACTCCTAAGTGCCTGAATAAATCAGCCGTGACCTCTGAAAGTGAACTGCCTAACTTTAACATCTCCGTCCGTCTAAGATGAACAGCCAGATCTTCGTCTCCCAAGCTAAACCAAGAATCCCCACCTAGTTTTTTGTAAGCATCTAAGCATCGCCAGGTCTCACCACCACGCCCCCAGCCGAGCTCAACATTACTTAACCCCGAAAGGGTGTACATTAAGGTGTCCAAGTCTGGAGAAATAGACAATCCCATATGTTCGAAGTCGTCCCCAGTGTTGACTAAAAAAGCGACTTCTGACTTCGACAAAATTTTCGTGAGTCCCAAGGCCAGCTTTGCACCTCCTACTCCTCCAGTGATTGCTAAATATTTTTTCATGACATTTATTGATTGCCTTTACTGAAATAGATCATCTTCTATAGGACGATTGATATCACCTGCCGTTCCAGATTCGGAATCAACAGGAAAGCCTCTTACTAAAGCTACGGGTGTCTTCTCGGTCGTCTCTCCCATTAACAATGTTGCCAGAGCTGCGATAGCATCAGCACGATTAATTAGCGTCACCTTAAGCTCTCTGCCAAACAAATCGCTAAGGCCACGCCGATCGTCGATAACTTGAAAACCAGCACAGCCGATCGCCCCACCAATTGTACCCATGCGCCAAGGTCGATTATGACTATCAGTAATTAATACACCGAGATCACAATTGAGAGCTATATCAAGCTTACGTTTTAAATTCTCAGCCGAGAGATCAGGGTGTTCCGGTAACAAAAGGGCATATTCATCATCATCTTCGATGTTTGATTGATCTATCCCAGCATTGGCGCCAATATGACCTAGCCGATGCCGTACAATTAGTATCCCTGGCTTCTGGCGCACAACCTTTGTCGATTCATCTAACGTCAACTGTACCAACCTAGGATCTTTCTCAGTTTCTGAGGCTAGCGTAAGGGCTTCTTCACTCGGGGTCACGTCTTTCAAACGAATCAGACGCCCTTCTGCTTTAGACACGATTTTCTGCGCTACCACTACAATATCGCCCGACTGAAGAGACAGTTCGTCTCTTTTCAGGCTATCTAAGATAAGCTCTGCCAAATCGTCTCCCTGCTTAACCATGGGAATACCTGATAGCGTACTGATGCTTAACTGGCTGGTCACTTCACTTCCCATAGCTACCTCTTGCTTAAATCTTTAGCATAGTTTTCTTGTACATGCATGATAGGTTAATATCATATCAAATCAACGCGTTTGCCACGAGAATGTATATGAATGATTGGCAACGCTGTATTGCTCGGAGAACTTGGTTTTTAAAATGAAGAACTTAGTCATACCGCGATAAATTTATTTTTATATAGAATTTAGGAGTTTCAATATGGGCATGCTCGATAGTAAAGTTGTTTTAGTGACTGGAGGTGGACGCGGAATTGGTAGAGATTTTTCCCTCGCTATGGCACGAGCCGGCGCCAAAGTTGTGGTGAATGATCTAGGGTCAAGCACTGATGGCCAGGATATAGAGGGACGGCCTGCGCAAGAGGTCGTCAAAGAAATCAATGACCTCGGTGGTGAGGCGGTTGCTAATTTTGGAAGTGTCTCGAATTATGATGATGCGAAACAAATGGTTAAGGATGCCATCGACAACTTCGGACAACTCGATTGTGTCGTAAACAATGCCGGCATTTTAAGAGATCGGATGTTTCATAAAATGAGCATCGAGGAGTGGCACAGTGTAATTGACGTGCACCTTCACGGCACTTTTTACATAAGTCGAGCTGCAGCCGAACATTTTCGTGAACGTGAAACTGGCAGTTATGTTCACATGACATCTACAAGCGGTTTAATAGGAAATTTTGGACAAGCAAACTACGCGGCTGCCAAACTGGGCATTGTCGCTTTATCGAAAAGTATCGCATTAGATTTAGGAAGGTATAACGTCCGTTCTAACTGCATTGCTCCTTTTGCTTGGACACGTATGATTGGGACAATACCTATTACAGACGAAGCGCAGAAAGAAAGAGTCGAACGTTTGAAAGAAATGACGCCCGATAAGATTGCGCCTATGGCGGTATACCTCTTATCTGATGAGGCCAAAGAGGTGACAGGTCAAATATTTGCCGTAAGAAACAACGAAATCTTTTTGATGGGACAAAATAGGCCACTCAGGTCAATACATCGAGGTGAAGGTTGGTCTCCCGAGACTATCGCAGAGCATGCTATCCCGGCCTTTAAATCGGATCTATACCCTCTTGATCGGTCGCAAGATATCTGGCCATGGGATCCGGTTTAGATTTCAACCCTTATAACTTATATAGAAAAAACACTGGTAAGGAAACAGCGGATGAAAGACCACAGCAAACTAATTGGTAGAGTACTCAATGAGCAGATTGTCGACCTCGATATGAAGGATACGCTTCTCTATGCCCTTTCTCTTGGATTTGGCGCGGACCCTTTAGATACTAATCAACTTCGCTATGTGTACGAAACAAATACGCTCTCTCTGCCAGGAATGGCGATGATAGTTGGTTATCCAGGATTTTGGATGAAGGAAGCTGAATACGGCTTCGAGTGGCAAAAAGCTCTTCATGCTGAAGAGTCAATAACTATCCATAGCCCTCTGCCCACAGAAGGCAAAATATTTGCAAAAACTATAGTCGAAGATGTAGTCGATCGGGGATCCGAGAAAGGCTGTTTTGTATATATGAAAAAAGAGCTTTACACCAAAGATAAATCTACTCATTTAGCAACGGTGGTTTCAAATACATTGGCCAGAGGAGATGGAGGGTTTGGATCAGGAGGTAAACCACGGGCGGCAATGCCAGGTCCTCCTGCTGAAAACCCTAGCATAATTTGTGACCTCACTACCTTGCCCCAATCAGCGTTACTGTATCGACTTAGCGGAGATATGAATCCGCTTCACGCTGATCCTGAAGTTGCTCAATCTGTAGGCTTTAGCGGACCTATACTGCATGGCAGATGTACCATGGGCGTGGCGATGCATGCTCTGATAAAAAGCTGCTGCGACTATGACGCGTCAAAATTAAAGTCGATGGAGGTTAGATTTTCTTCACCCTTCATGCCTGGAGAGACTTTACGAACGGAAATATGGGAAAATGGCGAAACAGTGCAATTCAAATCAACCTCGCTAGAGCGAAACGTGGTTGTTCTAAATAACGGCAATGCTCGTATTAGCCAATCGTAGTTAGGAGTATTTTTATAATATGCAACCCATTTTGAAGGGCCTTAGAATCATTGAAGGGTCCGCATTCATAGCTGCGCCTATGTGTGGCATGACTTTAGCCCAATTAGGCGCTGACGTGATCAGGTTCGATCAAATCGGTGGTGGAATGGATTACCACAGGTGGCCTGTAACCAAAGATAACAATAGTATTTACTGGGCTGAGATGAATAAAGGGAAGCGTTCAATTGCGGTCGATTTAAAGTCAGAAGAAGGGCGCGAGTTGATTTCAGAATTAATCTGCAGCGAGGGCGATGACGCCGGTATTTTTTCGACCAACCTGCCTGCTCGCGGATGGCTTTCCTATGATGCACTTAGTAAGCGCCGACCCGATCTGATACAGCATGAAATTGTAGGGGACCGTCATGGTGGTACAGCTCTAGATTATACTGTCAACGCTAAAGTAGGCTTTCCTTATATAACAGGGCCTGTTGACGACGAACGACCTGTAAATCATGTTCTCCCAGCATGGGACATTACCACAGCGTATCTTGCCGCCATAGACATACTTGCAGCAGAACGGCATCGGC
>DGOV01000048.1 GCA_002390205.1 Proteobacteria bacterium UBA4457
TAGACCTTCAACTTTGATCCGGGTGCTTAGCTCAGTTGGTAGAGCATCGCCCTTACAAGGCGAGGGTCGCAGGTTCAAATCCTGCAGCACCCACCAGTTTAACTTTTTATGTTTTATAAAGAGTTAAACAAATTTAGATAATGCGGAGCGGTAGTTCAGTTGGTTAGAATACCGGCCTGTCACGCCGGGGGTCGCGGGTTCGAGTCCCGTCCGCTCCGCCAACACCTTATTTCATCTAGTTTCATCACACCACATAGCATCCATAAACTACTGTATTTATTAGCCTTAACGCTTCAAAAGCGTTTCATCATGCTCTATCCTATTCCATAAAGGTGGTGGCTAGAAGTGGTGATCATATGGCTTTAACAGCATCAAAAGTAAAATCCGCAGTGGTGGGCAGGCATTCTGATTCCGGTGGTTTGATCTTGAGAGTGCATGAATCAGGTTTAAAGCAGTGGTTTGTAAGAGTTCAGATCAAAGGAAAACGTACAGAACGCCAGATAGGGAAATACCCAAACCTTTCTTTAGCTGAAGCTAGATCAAGAGCAAGAGAATGGAGAGATAAGCTTAAGTCTGGCGCAGAAGGAAACTCCCGAAACACACCTACATTCGACGTCCTTGCCGAAAAAGTTGTTAGACTCCTCGAGCCAAATTGGAAAAACCTCAAACATCCAAAACAGTGGCGTAGCACAATAGCCACCTACGCAAGCCCACAAATTGGTAATAAGCCTGTCGATTCAATTACCTCAGCCGACATTCTCGCGATACTCCAACCTATTTGGAATCATAAGCGCGAGACTGCAACTCGAGTTAAGCAACGAATGTCTAAAGTTTTCGATACCGCCGTTGTCCAAGGCTATCGTGAGACCAACCCGGTTGGGCCCGTAGATTCTGCACTGCCCTCAGATGGCAGGAAAGTAAGGCATATGCCTTCAATGCCATATCAAGAGGTTGCAAGCTTTATCCGTAAAGTGAAAGAGTCTGAGGACATCACACCAATGGTGAAGCTAGCATTAGAATTTACGATTTTGACCGCATCTCGATCAGGAGAGACACGAAAAGCTGAATGGGGTGAGATAAGTAAAGATCTATGGATTATCCCTGCCGAAAAGATGAAGGCAGACCGTCAGCACAGAGTTACTCTCTCCAGCAGATGCCTAGAAATTCTTGAAGAAGCTAAAACCATGCGGGTTAGTGAAATCATTTTTCCAGGGAGAACACTCTCAGCTATGAGCGACATGACGTTACAGCAACTACTTCGACGATATGATGGAAGAGGCTTTACCATTCATGGCTTTAGAACTTCCTTCATGAACTGGTCAATGGAAAACACCGACTTTGACCGAACTGTTAGAGAACTTTGTCTAGCTCATTCAGTTGGGAACCAAGTTGAGCAAGCATATGCTCGGAGTGAATTGATCGATAAGCGTCGAGAGCTTATCCAACAATGGTGTAATTACCTGAATAAATAAACTATATAAATCAATAACTTACGTAATACCAACCCTCAGATTCCTAATTTTAATAATAAAATCAATAAGTTACAGACCAAGCTACTCCGTCCGAAAACCACTAATTAATGGTGCAGGTATAGAGCTGTCTATGCATCCTCTGCGTGTCTCAGGCACCTGCGGGCTACTGCATCATTTCAAAAGTCATCATGTGGTTCTGTCGGTCAAAGCTGCAACTCTTGTGAGATATGTCTTACAAATTTCCTGTCAGATTTAAGAGGTAAAAGTCTGCCCAAAAGTACTATGTTCTTTTTGGTAAAAATAAGTGAATATGTTCAGTCTCATCACTTTTTAGCGAGCCAATTAATGTATCTAATCAAAACAATAGCTTTAATTTACTTTCTCGCGACTTCTGTCAGCGCGTTAGCGGCAGCCTCTGGTAGTTCTCCAAAAGGTAAGCCCTTTGTTGAGATTAACGATCAGTTGGTAGCTGTTCAGGGCGATGTTGATTCAATTAAGGATCAGATTGAGTCTTTAACCAGCAGACTTGAAACAATTGAAGAAGCAGCCGCTGCTGTATCAGAGAAACTTGACCAAACAATTGCGGTTCAAGCCGCCCTGAGTGACCTTGTAGAGCAGATAGAGGCTGGAACAACAACGCTGACCACTGCTATCTCTGACTTGGAACTGGAAAGTGATTCACTAGCGACACAAATAGCGGCGCTAGGCGGATCTGACGAAGATCTTCAGGCGCAAATAGATTCCAACCAAGCGTTGACCCTGAGTTTACAGTTGGCTTTGGCCAATGGTTTGGAATCTATTGACGATGAGCTAGAACAGTTGGATGAGCTAGCTTTTTATCTGGCTCAGGAACAATCAAAAATCCAAGCAGCGCTAGACCTTAAGCAAAATGTACTGGAGGGGTCTTGTGATGAAGGTTTGGCTTTAACTGCGATTACAGAGGACGGTATCCAATGCGAGGCGATAAAAAGTCAACTAGGACTAGAAATTGTTGAAATCAGAAAGACAGAGCTTGTTCAGGGCTGGACTTCGGTGCCTTTCGCCGGGTTCAAGCAGTATCAGTCAATTAACATTTATTGCCCGATAGACAGTATCTCAATAGGCGCCCGAGTGCTTAGTAATCCCGCGGGTCTTGAAGTCAAGGAGATATTTCTGGAGTCAATCAAACGCTATAGGGCCGCAGTGTTGATTTATAAGGCCTACAGAAAAAGCCACTATGTGGAAGTAGCAGGCCAGTGCTTAAAAACCTCCAATAACTGAGTGCGAAAATGCTTCAACAAGGGCAGTCCAAGTGACTGCCTTTGTGTTTCTAAAGCCCCACTTCTTTTAAAATCATGTTTTAAGTATCTGCTCAGATACAACTCATACTCGGATGGACTTTCCACCACCCTGCTACCCAAAACAACTCCGAGTTTCATAAGAATATCAAATGCAAGTACAGAGCCGTCTAGAGCATCTCTGCGTGTCTCAGGCACCTGCGGGCAAGACGCATCATCTGATGCCTGTGGTGTTGTGTCTGTGAGCTTAGGCTGAAGCCTTTGTGCGATAAGGCTCACATGCCCCAAATATCATCTCGATAGTGCGCTGCCCTCTTGATAACCATCATGGCCTCACAATTTAAATGAACCAGTAAAGCCCAGAGTGTTTTCTTGCTATATTCCTAGGGAAACTTCTTAACTTGGGGTTATGCCAGTGTTCGGATTTAGTAAGACGAAAAGAATCAAAGAGGATGCACGGTTACTCGTCCAGCTAATAGCTCTATACAGAGAACGTCTACTACCGCTACCTGACCGTGAACTGATTGAAATTCTATACCGAAGAGAACATTTCACCGTAGTGGATACAAAGGATGATTCCATATGGTTCACCCACACTTGGCTACCAGATTTTCACTTTCAACGACTGGATGGAGAAAGAACCAACCTGCAAGGTGGGGCACCTTGGGGACAGGGAAAGTACGATGGCCTATCTCTCCTGAATATCCAGACTACCGAAAGTATCTGTTCCGCTATCTTTGAGCGTTCAATATCAGCCATACCCAAAGAATCACGACAAATGCAGAAAATTCTCCAGGATAGTTTTCAAATTCAGGTACACATGCAATATTGATAAAGACAATTTTACTTACATGCATTTGTAACGCATTGCCAATCGAAAGGGTCACAGTTGAACAAAAAGCCAGCAACAAAGCCAAGGAACGAGAATAGAGGATGGGGAGACACGCCCCGAGGCGCATTCGATGTAGATAACTATCTCGATGATCTAGCTTTCCCTACGCAGAGAAGCCCGAAATTTGTAAATGAAAAACGACAGACACTTTTAAGTTTTTTGGTTCTGTACTTTTCTATAGCTCTAACATGCGGACTTGTGCTTTCGGCGGAGAATTTTATTCAGTTTGGACTATCAGACTATGTATTTCGCCATCTTAAAATACATCTTGGTTACGGACTGATGCTAGGCCCTTTCCTCGCTGTATTCTGTTATGCACTTCCCCAAATTTACTCTTTTACGATACGTAAATTCGCGCGCGCACTCTCCAATAAGAAATCCAAAAACAAAGGAGACCAACCTTCTAAACAAACCCACGAAAAAGAAACCGTAAGACAGCCAGCTCCCCCTCCGGCCAAATCCACGAGATCGAAATTAAAAATAAAAACGCTCTTTGTTGTCCCATACGAGGACATGGAAGGCAATTTGCGAAGGAGATGGTACGGGACAATGGGACAGGCCAAGAAAGGTCACGCTTGGTTCAAAAAGGCCCAGCGACACGGTCATGCTCAGAACCTTTACCCGCCTATGGAGCAAATCGTCCCAGAAATTGATGCCTGCCCTGCTACTAAGAACGAACTGGTGGAAGCACTTAACTTGTCAGCATCATATGAAGACTCTAATTTGATTTAAACTTCTCTAGACATCATA
>DGOV01000082.1 GCA_002390205.1 Proteobacteria bacterium UBA4457
TGAGATACATTTTGCTGAGGCCATTCTTAATAAGCTAGGTCGACCTGATCTTTTAGAGCTGTGTAAATCTCCACCCGGACCTCAGCAAGACCTCGTGAAGAAGTTTTTGACTGAAACATTTAAAGAGAAGGAGCAAAGCTATTGGGTGGAACAATTTGAAGACGTAAATGCTGCGTTCGCGCCTGTGAAAAACTTGCGGGAGGCAGCTGATGATATTCAGATTAGACATCGAGAGATGATAGTAGAGGATCCAAATGGGTTAGAGCACATAGGCATTCCTATGAAGTTTCTTAAGGAGCCTGGAGAACTAAAATTCAAATACGCAGAAGTGGGGCAACACACTCGAGAGATTTTATCTCAGCTGGGCTATAGCATTAGCGAGCAGGATGCTATGAGGGACGGGGGTGTTTTCTAGCGGTTTACTGCATTAAAGCCTCTCTAACCTTGGCGTATTAAGACTTCTTGCGTAAACGATGCCACTAGCTTCTTTTCTTGGGACCAAACTTTTGCAGTCGCAAGCCCTCGCCCATTCACGACAACTATTGGTGCCTGTTCAATAAAGTGCCACTCATTGAGATCGATCTGCTGATGGAACCATAAAGCATGGTCAAGGCTAACAAATAACAAGTCGGGAGAGCCCCAAGTTAAGCCAAAAGGAAGCAGAATGTTGTCTGCTATAGATTCGTCACTCTGATACGCCATCATTGCCGAATGCAGCCTTGGGTTAACAACGGCGTTTCCATTTGCTTTTATCCACATACAGATCCCCATATTCTCCGATAGGCCAGCATCAGCCCAGGGCGCATGCACTACTCTCACATCGACGCCATGTTCGCGCAACGCCCATTCTTCAGGAAGAGGAAGTGGATTTTGACGAGCCATCAATTTATGGTAAGGCTCGATTGACTCTGGTTTAGGAAGCTGCTCAAATTGTTTAGGTGCTGTGGCATCGAAAGACTTTCCTTGTTCAGGGATAGTGAATGAGGCGATTAGACGAAATTTTTCTTTTCCTGCTTGATGCGCAGTGACCTGTCGACTGCAGAAAGTGCGGCCATCACGCAGATTTTCCACTTGGTAAACGATCGATTGTCTTGGAACTCCTCCACTTAAAAAGTAACCATGTAAGGAGTGGATTACAAAGTCTGACCTTACTGTTGCGTAAGCAGCAGTAGTCGCTTGCCCTAAGAAATGCCCCCCAAATGTGGCTTGTGCTCCGTCGTTAATCGAACCCGATCCAGAAAATGTGAAGAGGTCGATTTGTTCCAACGTAAGTATGTTTGTTAGATCATCAAGTGCTTGTGTCATTTCATATACATTTGTACTTATTATTCGGCTTTCTATTGTAATTCAATATGAGCCAATCAATAGATTGTTTTCGATGGTGCTGCTACGCTAGTACCTTACTGATTAACGTGGGTTCTCTTATTAGCGTGATCTAAACCGGTTTTACCTAACTTGTTGTGGTTGGCTTAGCAAACGAATTAACGAGAGCACTAGTCGTCGGACGTTGAGGTGATCAATCGCTGCGTTTTATAGGAGAGCGATATGACCCTGCTAATTTGGTATAGGACAAAAGGGGGAGAGAATGGGGTCAAAAAAACTATCAGCTATTGATCTCAATCCATTTTCTCCGGAAGCACAATCAATTGAGCAGACTAAAAGGTTGTCTTCAGAAGATGACAGAAACAAAGTGCATGGCAATGTAAAAGCGCTAAAAGAGAATGGTTATGTCATTCTAAAAAGCAGATTAACTAAAGAAAAACTGGGTAAGATTAGATCTGAACTTAAATTGTTGCATGAAGAAGTCTCTAAAGGTACAAGTCATTTTGGAGGGTTTGAAACGGAGCGGGTTTACAACTTAGTTGCTCGTACTAGAGTTTTAGATGAACTGTATTTGCGTCCCGAATTACTTGCTATCATTGAGTCTCACCTTAATGATCAGATCCAGCTCTCGATTTCCAGTAGCGTGAATCTTTTGCCTGGCCAGTCTGCCCAGAGCTTTCATCGAGATGATGCTTACTACCCTTTGCCAAGACCACATATGCCATTGAGTGTTAATACTATGTGGGCGATAGATGATTTTACGGAAGAAAATGGAGCAACTCTTTTGATTCCTAATTCTCATGTTAGTGCTAGTGATGAGTCTGTTTCTGGGCATGAGACTGTAAACGCTGTGATGCCGGCCGGTTCGGTAATGATTTGGGATGGTTCGCTTTTCCATGCCGGGGGACATAATCAGACGTCTAATTCTCGGATGGGTATTACGGTAGTTTATTGCAGAGCTTGGTTACGACAACAAGAAAACCAATTCTTAGGTGTACCACCTGCATTGGCAAAGAACTTGACACGTCCTCTTCAAAAGCTGATCGGCTATTGGGTAGCAAATAACTTTCTTGGGTATTTGAATGAGGCTAGTCCTAGTGTGTTATTACGGGCGCAAAAAAAAAGACTGAAAGAGTAAAATTTCTTAATAGCGGTTCGGAATATAAAAGGAAAAAGAGAGAGCATGATTGATTTTGATTTACATTTTTGGAGTTGGTTTTTCTTAAGTATTTACTTACTTGCAATGATTGGTTTTGGATATCTTGGGATGAGTCGTGTTGCGAACAGCGATGATTTCGCTACTGCCAGAGGATCTTATGGGCCCATTTTTCTAGCTTTTGCCGTAGTGGCAACCACAGCTAGTGGGGGTACTTTTATCGGCCTGCCTGCCTTGGCTTACCAAGCGGGATTCTCCGCATTATGGTATGCCTTTGTTTATCCGGTGGCAGTGTACATTGGCATCATAGTTTGTCTTAAGGGGATACGGAAAGCTGGCGACTCTTTTGGCAACCGATCTATTCCAGAATATCTTGGCGATAGGTTTGAGTCTGATACTTTAAGAGTATTAGTCGCAATATTTTCGATGCTATTGCTCTTTTACTTGGCCGGACAGCTTTTGGCGGGTGCCGTTATGTTCAATGAGATGATGGGTGTTGATATTATGACGGCGCTGCTTCTCACGTCGACAATTATTATACTCTACCTCCTAATGGGTGGAGCTCATGCGGATATATTAACGGATGGTGTACAAGGCGCTTTAATGCTTCTGCTTGCAGTCTTTGTTGGATATATGTTTTTGACTGGGTTTGGAGTGGTTGGGGGTTATTCTGGTATGGTGGAAACCTTGGAAGCGCTCGATCCTGACTTAGTCAAAACTTTGCACCCTACACATCCTGTCCTGAACTCGTGGTGGGACGTTTTTGCGGTTTTCGTGGCGCATGCGCCCTTAGGACTATTGCCCCATATTGGAAATAAGCTATGGGCCTTAAAAGGGAATCGAGATCAAGTTAAGTTTATAGTTTTTGCGTTCGCTTTTGGCATGATTTTACCATGTCTAGCGTTAGGTGGATTGCTTGCCAGAGCTGTATTGGGAGACTCCCTCCTGGCAGAAGGTGCCAGTGCTAATTATGCGATCCCTGCTCTTTTTATTGCTACGTTACCTGCATGGTTAGCGGCACTTATCGGGGCTGGAGTACTGGCAGCTATCATGTCCACCGCCGATGGTTTAGTGCTGTCAACATCTCAGATTTTTGCGAATGATATATATCGACGAACTATAGTTCCACGGCTAAAAGTGCAGCCTTCCGATGAGGATGTTGATTCTATGGCATTAAAGCTTAGCCGAATTGCTATGGCGCTAGTAATGGCGGGTTCTGTCTGGTTAGCGTGGGAATTTCAAGGAATGAATGTAGCCCTCTTAATCGTGTCGGGCGTCGGAGGTATGCTCGGGGCTATTTGTGGCCCGATTTACGCGGGTATTCTATGGAGGGGCGCTACGAAAGAGGGCGCTATCTGTGGTTTTCTGGCGGGAGGTATTGTCTTTATAGTTTTGAAGGCGCAACTGTTGCCATCTATTTGGTTTGAAAATACCTTAGTCGAAGTACCCGCTATGTGGCTATTGTCTCAGCATTCAAATGCATTTTCTTGTTCGACAATTGGGGCGCTTTCATCGGTTACCGGGGTAGTGATAGTTTCGTTGTTCACACAAAGGCCGAGTGATAAACATTTAGCCCGACTTTTTGGCGAACAGACTTAGGCCAGAGCGCTTATTAGGAGCGTTGATGATATATGGTGGTCACAGCCACCTTAGACAGCCCGCCTCTAAAAGAATTTTGTCTAGAGCCGCTCGATCCTCTATCGCTCCGAAGCGAAGGCGAAGCTTTTGTAAAGATTTCGCATGGTATTTTTGTGGTTGTTGTTCATAAAATTTCCCATCCAAAGAGACTTTGAAATTATCCTGCTGTTTCAAGAGAGCCGTTGCATTGGCATCGGTCCAAGGTAGAAAAAATTGACCTATGTTTTTAAGCAGCGGGTTAAGTGTTGGCGCTAAAGTTGTCCATTCTTCGAAATCACCGTCATTTTTAGGTTCAAGCATACGTTGGCACCAGGCTAGCGTTAAGGGCGCTTTGGTTTTTATTACCCCACCCCCTGTAGGATCTGTTGCTAACTCGTAGAGTTCAGGAGCTAAACCAAAATCTGCGAATGCTGGCCGTTGCCCGAACAGATAAGATCTGTCTACCAAATGTTTTTCAAGGATAGAGATCAAGTCATCTCTGTAGGTTTTGATGAGGTCTGCATTTGCTGCACTAGAACCAGTGAAGTATCTCCTTCCTATCATTCTCTCCCTAATGTTTTTTGCTTCGGATGCTACTTCAGATTCGTTGTCACTTATTACGCGACTATGCGCAAGGACTCTAGCTGCAGCTCTTTGATCGTCTTCATGCCACCAGCGGAAGTGGAACATGATTTTGTTCCCCCATTCATCTCCATATTCTTCTATTAATGCGGAGAGAAAAGCCAATGTCGGCTCGGCGGGATGAATAGACGAGTCAGGATATATTTTTTCGAGTGTTTCAATGATGGGAGTAGAATCTTGAAGAACGTCTTCAGATGGTGTTACCACTAGAGGCACAAGAGGTAATCGTGCATACCTAGAAAACTCCTCCTGATTCGCAGTGGTTCTGATTATCCATTCGTGGGCAATTTTTTTGTAGCGAAAATAGGATCTTACTTTCACTGAATAAGGTGACATTTCAGACCCAAATATTCTGTAGGATTGTTCCACGTTAGCTCCTCTAAATATAGCAAATCAATGCGAAATCTGGTGCTCGTTAATTATTAAAACATCTGCTTTAATAAGCAATACTTGTTTTCGAAGTCTTGTTTAGTGATTGTTTTGGGAGGAACGTTATGAACCAAGGAAAAGCTAGTCAGCTGAATAAAGTCTGGGAGCCTTTAAAGCTCGGGGATCTTACTTTACGGAATCGCATCCTGCAGCCCGCGCACAGTTCTCAGCATGGAGACTCTAGTGATCATACTTTTTCAAAAAGTCAGATAGCTTATTTTCGTGAGAGAGCTAAAGGTGGGGTGGGGTTGTCTATTACGGAAACAGTTGCAGCTGCTAGAAGCGCAGTCGGATCGTTTTTTAATGTAGTAGATGTCTGGAGTCCAAAATGTATCCCCTCTATGAAAGAATTGTCTGATGCCGTGCATGAGTATGACGGACATATCATGGTGCAGCTGGCTTCTATGGGTGTTCATGATAAAGGCAGAATGTTTATTGATCAGACCAAAGCGATTTGGGGAGCTTCTCGGATCCCATCCCTAATGCATAATGAAATGCCGTTAGTAATGGGCCAGTATGAAATTGATGAATTGGTAGAGGATTTTGGACAGGCTGCAATTAATTGCATGAACGCCGGTATCGACGGGGTAGAGCTTCACGGGGCACATAGCTATGGATTGGGACAGTTCTTAAGTCCTACTTATAATAAACGCACAGATGAGTATGGAGGGTCTCCCGCTAAACGCTGTCGGCTGCTTATAGAATGCGCTCAGTCCGTTCGCAGGAGAGTAGGAGAAAATTATGTCATGGGTGTCCGACTTTCGTGGGACGAGTTTCTGGGCGCTGAGGGTGGGATTACCCCTGAACAGTCGGAAGAGCAGATTGAAGTTTTAGCAGCCAGCGGACTGTTTCATTTTTTTGATATTTCCGCAGGGGGATATCATACGATTCATCGCGCGTTGCCCTCCATGGAAGATTCGGCTGGCGAAGGGGGGTTAGAGCCTTACAGTAAGAAAGCCAAAGAAATCGTGGGAGATAGAGGGAAAGTATTCGTGGTCGGGAAGATCCGTGATCTTCATAAAGCCGAGGAGATTCTTCTTAATGGATCTGCCGATATGATAGCGATCGCTAGGCAGTTACTAACTGATGCGCATAC
>DGOV01000076.1 GCA_002390205.1 Proteobacteria bacterium UBA4457
CGTACGTTGGGCCGAGTCTTATAGCGATCGTGGGCACCGTTTCGATCAGGTTAAGGATTGGTATCGCCGAGTTTTTTTTATTGGCGGCGTGCAAGTCGATCGATTTGGGAACACTAATTTGATTGGCATTGGTAACGATCACCAGAGATTGGATTTCCGAGGCCCAGGGTCTGTCGGCACCGCGACGCTAACCACTCATGTAGGCCGATATTATATAGTGTTGAATAATCATACTCCGCGCTTGCTAGTAGAGAAATGTGATTTTATTAGCGCCTTTGGTTGGGGTGATGGAGGTGCAGATGCGAGAAAGAGGCTTGGTATCCCCGGTGGTGGTCCCCAGTTATGTATTACTCCATTATGTGTAATGGATTTTGCAGAGGATACAAAATGCATGCGGTTGGTTTCTGTACATCCTGGGGTGACCGTAGATGACGTGAAGGATGCGACAGGCTTTCCACTTGAAATATCAGATAAGCTCACCACGACGAAGATCCCCTCATTAGAAGAGCTCACGATCCTTCGTGGTCGTGTTGATCCAAATGGAAGTTTGAGAAGTTAGGTTGAAGTTTTTTTGACTTTAACTGTTTATCACGTAAAAAGAATGCATTATGCTTCGATGATGGTGTTTCCTTTGAATAGCGATGCACCGATTAGAAAAACTATTTAGATAAAGGTGGATATAGGTAATGTCGGATTTAAGTGTTGATTCTTTGGTTTCAGTTGTTATGGGTAGCAAATCAGATTTAGGGCTCATGCAGGCGGGCATAGATCGCTTGGCTGCTTTGGGTATCCCTCATGAGGTAGATATTATGTCTGCACACCGAAGCCCAGCTCGAGTGGCAGATTACGCCTCTAAACTGCAGACTCGAGGTGTCATGGCCATTATAGCGGGTGCTGGTGCTGCCGCTCATCTTGCCGGAGTGATTGCTGCCCACACTATTATTCCTGTTATCGGTGTCCCGATAGCGGCAACCAAACTAAATGGCCTTGACTCGCTTCTAGCGGTGGTGCAGATGCCTGCTGGCGTCCCGGTTGCATCAGTTGGAATTGATAATTCTGAGAATGCTGCACTGCTTGCAGCACAGATTGTTGCGTTCAAGCTTCCAGGTTTGTCTGAAAAACTCTTGGAGCATAAGGCTGCAATGGAAGAGAAAGTAAGCAAGGCCTCTTCTGAAACAGCTTTTCGAGGATAGCTTACATTAAGTTGGCTGAGCACACATGGTTGGGTTCAGTGTAAATGTTCAAAAAGGCGTGGCTATGGGGATAGATAAAAGCTTGTTGCCGGAAAAGATATTTGAACAATATTCGACTGACTTATACCACTGCGCCTCTTGTAACTACTGTGTTGATGCTGTGTGGCCTGACCGCAACATCAATCATGTGTGTGTCACACTCCAGCACCATGAGAAAAACCCTAGTTACTCAGGACGTGGATTTATTGAAGCAGCTCGGTTTCTTGCCGAAGGGAATGAGCTAGATTTGGCTAGCTTAGCCAAGCGAGTATTCACCTGCACTGGCTGTGGCAATTGCGATACGGTCTGCCCTATCGGTTTAAGGCCATCTGAGGTTGGCAAAGCTCTGAGAGAGTGGCTTTCAGAGGAAGGGTTGGCACCAAAGGAGGTTGTTGCGTCTAGAAGCAAAATCCTTTCAGATGGCAGGGCATATGCAGGCTCAAGTATTTATAGTGATATTAAGTATACAGAGTATGCAGAGACAGATTGTGAAATAAATTATTTTCCCGGCTGCTCTTCAAATGAAAACCTTCTGAAAACAGTGCAGAGCGATCTAA
The DNA here is from genome assembly GCA_002390205.1 of Proteobacteria bacterium UBA4457. Taxonomy (GTDB): domain Bacteria; phylum Pseudomonadota; class Gammaproteobacteria; genus UBA4457. Next base: position 1,790 of record DGOV01000076.1, read on the forward strand.
AGCTAATGGACCTACTTAGGGTTAAATTCCGATATTTAGATCCTCATGACAATTGTTGTGGAGCTGTTCTTAAAGAACTGGGGGAAGAAAAAGAGAGCGCTGTCTGGGCCCAAGATTTATTTAAAGAGGACCAACAGAGTTCTCGAAGAAATAGTCTGGTTGTTAGTGGCTACGAATGCTGCAATCATCTTTCCAACACTACCAATAGGGAACCGGTATCTTTGCCGCGTTGGATCTTGTCTAGATTGTTGAGCAAAGATTCCAGTACTAAACTCGAACTTCGAACTAAGCACTCGGTCCGAGTAAACTTATTAGAAACGTGTCAGTTGAAAAAAGAGAGCCAAATAAATAGAAGTAACCCGTCTGATGAATTCCTTTTTAGGGAATTCTTGGAGGGGTTCGATATTATCGTGTTGAACGAACATTACCCTTCTCAGCACGCTTTATGCTGTGGCGCCTCTGGATCGATGAAGGCTATGCAGCCGACTTCAGCATCGGTTATGGCGACTGATAAGCTTCCCACGGAGGAAGATGTTATTTCTATTACACTAGACCCACGCTGTGCATTACATTATTGTAAAAGTGCAAATTCTTCGAATGCTGTGATGAGCTTTTCGACTTTCATTTGCGAATATTTTTCGATTTCTGATTAAATCTCCGAGAACAAGCCTATGGCTGATAAAAAAAACCGCTCTTCGCTACTTTCTAACTGGCCAGATTCTCCTACATTTGAAGACCCTATCGATCTCCTTCCGTTCCAGAGAGATGCTTCGGTTGTTGAGAAAGGTTTCCCTGAAGCTGTCATACAGCCCAAGAGTTCGTCAGCGGTAGGCGAAATTTTACGCCAAGCTAACCATGATCGAGTGCCAGTGTATGTCCGAGGGGCCGGCACAATGTATGCGGGTGGAGCGAACCCGCATGCTGGTGGAATTGTTATGGACTTGTCTGGTATGGAACAACTGTTGGAGATTGACTTAGATAGAGGGATTGTAGTTGTGGAAGCGGGTACTAAGTTTGTCGCTTTATTAGAAGCCCTCAAGCCTCTGGGTCAGACGGTTGGTATCGTTCCTTTGACAGGACCGACGGCCACGATCGGAGGGGCAGTTTCGTCTCATGCATTAGGAACAGGTTCGCCCAGACACCAAAGCATGGGTGATTGCGTTGCTGGCTTAGAGGTTGTACTTGTAGATGGGACGGTTGTTCGAACTGGAAGCGCAGGGTGTAGCGGTGCTGGATTTTTTCAAAGGTACTGTATTGGACCTGATCTGACCGGCTTGTTTATAGGTGCGGAGGCGACCTTGGGTGTCATTACTGCTGTATGTCTTTGGCTATACCCTTTGCCAGAAAGTCGCGAAACGCTGTGCCTAGGTTTTCAAGACCCATTAACCGCTAGTAAGTATCTTTCAGCAGTCCAGAGTTGCGAATTGACTCGTAACATGTGGTACGGTGGCGGCTATGAATCCGGCGCTATCAATGCTCGAGTGTCTGCAGCACGGCCTGATTTAGATGTCGGCTCTCTTCCAAAGTTTTGCGTGGGTATTGAGTTAGGTGGGAAGCAGGATGAGATTAATTATGACCGTGCGCGTCTAATCGCCCTTGGAAGCGATTATGGGAGTAAAAGCTTTGAGCTTTTTGATGAAATCTACTTTCAAAAATTAAGATTAGAAGAGACTTACTGGTACTCCTTTGCAGGCTACTTTACTCGCTCTAGATGTGCATTGCTGATGTGCTCTCTGCCGTCAAATAAGTTACCCCAATTTTTGAACTGTCTACAATCTATGAGAGAAAAATATGAGCAGTTTGTTTGGGGGGGCGCACTCGTCATTTGTCGCAGGGGATTGCATGGCGGAGTTGTAACTTTTTATGATGAAAAGAACCAATGGGAAGAGATAATGCCTGCGGTTTCTGATGCTGTTAAGCAGTTTACAAATGCAGGTATTGTCCCGTATAAAAGCGGTAAGATATGGAGTAAAAATTCTGCTCATTTTAAGAATTACCAACATTTACTGGGGATGATAAAGAAAGGCGTCGATCCTCGAGGGATATTGTCTCCCGGAAATTTAGGAGTCTGAAGCATGGGTAGCTCAAGCGGCGGTTCGGCTTTTGGAAAAACACAGGATAAGTGGGCAGAATTTCCGCCAGTCGCTAGAAATAGCACAAAAACTATGCAGATAAATCTAGGCTACCGATGCAATCAGTCATGTTCACACTGTCATGTCGATGCAGGGCCTAATCGAACTGAAGAAATGCAGTCTGACACAATTGATTTGGTCTTCGAATACGTTGATCTGTGGCGTATTAGAACTCTTGACTTGACTGGTGGAGCACCAGAGCTGCACCCTCTCTTTAAGCAAATAGTGAGGCGAGCCCGCCAGCGTGATCTGCATGTAATTGATAGATGTAATCTAACAGTTTTACTGGAAGAGGGCCAAGAGACGACCGCACATTTTCTGGCCGAGAATGAAGTTCACATTATTGCTTCTTTACCTTGTTATTCGCCAGAAAATGTTGATGCGCAAAGAGGTAAGGGAGTCTATCTGAGAAGCATAGAAGGAATGATGCAATTGAATAGACGGGGTTACGGACGAGATGGGAGTACTTTATCTCTTGACCTTGTTTATAACCCTCAGGGTATAGATCTGCCCCCTGACTCGAAAATGCTAGAGCGCGACTACAAGCGGGAGCTTGCTCATCAAGGGGTTTTTTTTAATCAGCTACTTACCATGGTGAATATGCCCATTAAACGCTTTAAGCATTCTTTACAGAGGGATGGCCTGCTTGATGGTTACATGGAGAAACTGGTCAGTAATTTTGATTCACGAAATCTCGAGCGTCTAATGTGTCGCGATTTACTAAGTATTGATTACAGAGGTTATGTGTATGATTGTGATTTTAATCAGATGCTGGGGTTGGGTGGTATTCATTTGCGAGATCTGCTTCTTGGATCTGCGTCAGAAATAGAAATTAAAGTGGGAGCGCATTGCTATGGTTGCGCAGCTGGTCGTGGGAGCAGTTGCGGGGGCGCTCTGCAATCCTAGCCAGTACATCTAACTAATGTCATCTATCTCGATCATTATCCCTGTTTTAAATGAAGCGACGTGTTTGAATAGCTTGTTGGTACAACTAGAAGACTGGCGAAATGATGAAGATGAGGTGATTTTTGTCGATGGCGGAAGCGAAGATGCAAGTCGTAACTTGATCCTCGCCTCCGGCTTTAGTGTAATTAAGTGTGAACCCGGTCGCGCGAAGCAGTTAAATCAAGGAGCGATGTCGGCCAAAGGCGATATTCTATGGTTCCTGCATGTTGATAGTGATATCTCAGAAATAAGTAGAGAGTCTTTCCTTTCGCAGGCCCACAATGAATCATCTTGGGGCTTCTTTAAGATAAAGATATCTGATAAAGCAGTGATTTTTCGCGTTATAGCTTTCTGTATGAACTGTCGTGCTCGTTGCACTAGAGTCGCCACCGGAGATCAAGGGATTTTTGTCAGCAAGTCCCTTTTTATAAAGGTAGNNCAGAGCCTATCCAGACATCAAGTTGATGGAGGATATTGAGCTAAGTTGTTCGCTTAGGCATAGATCAGCACCAATAATTTTGCGGGGGCCTATTAATACATCAGCTCGGAGATGGCGTAAAAATGGAGTAATCCAAACCATTCTCTTAATGTGGGTTTTGCGAATGGGGTGGTTTTTGGGCTGCTCCGATCGGACGATTAGAAAGCTTTATGATGGCTGGTAACTTGCCATGTAGAAAAGCATCAACATTAATCGTTTTTGCCCGTAAACCGGTAAAAGGCAAGGTAAAAACACGACTTGCAAAAGCAGTCGGCAGCTATAGGGCGATGGAAGTCTATAGATTTTTGTTGATGAGTACTCTGCGCGAATTGCAGACAATAAAGGGAGTCCGAAAAATATTAATGGTAG
>DGOV01000004.1 GCA_002390205.1 Proteobacteria bacterium UBA4457
AGGTCCCACATCGACAAATATTACCAATTGCGCTGTCGATTTCAGCGTCACTTGGTTCTGAATTCTGTTCCAAGAGCGCTATTGCTGCCATGATAATTCCGGACTGGCAGTAACCACACTGGGGTACATTACCTTCGATCCATGCTTTTTGCACTGGGTGTAATGTTTTCCCTCCAACACCTTCTATAGTCGTTATTTCAACACCTTCAACATCTTTGACTGGGATTTGGCAGGAGGGTACAGGTTGACCTTCAATATGAACTGTACAGGCCAAACATTGAGCTATTCCGCAACCGAATTTAGTGCCGGTTAGACCGAGCTTTTCACGGAGAACCCATAGCAAAGGCATATCAGGATCTGCTTTTGCCTCTACGGATTTCCCATTTACTACAAATTTAGCCACAATTTCAGCCTCCCCGCAAAAAAATATGATGACTTAACGTCCATTACATTAAGCTTGTTATAGTGTGAGTAGTCAATTTTTTTGTCATAACAGAATGTAGTTCAGGACAATACGATACAAAAGCTGAATGAACAGAATTTTTTTCTGTCTTCAAGATGTCATTCAGGAGGTATGCGTCAGGGTTTCTTGCGGCCGCGAGCTACGTCATTATAATTGCTCTCAGGGAACACTTGGTTAGCGTAGAGTAATTCAGGATGTGGTTTTTTGATGCTAGTAATTTAGATATAGGGAGTAGTGGACATTGAAAACAGAGGTTTTAGTCGAACTTGAAACTAAAGTGGCATTTCAAGACGACACGATTCAAAAGCTGAATGACGTGGTTTGTCGTCAACAGGAGCAGATTGATTTATTATTACTTAAGTATCAGGAGTTGCGAGGTTTACTCGAAGATCTGCCGGATAATCAACCGTTAATGGCAGAGGCTAATGAGACTCCACCCCATTATTGATCTTCGTCTAGTTACCCTGCCTAATTGAGAGATTTAGAATGAAAATATACCTGCACACACTGTTACTTTTTTTCTGTAGTTTCATTTGTTGTTCTTTACAAGCTGACTTCCAATCAGGACTTGATGCCGCTAAGCGTGGTGATTACATCGCAGCACTCGGTGCATGGCAGCCGTTAGCAGAGGAAGGAAGTGCTGCTGCCCAATATAACTTGGGCATGATGTACAAGTCGGGGCAAGCGGTAGAAAAGAATCAAGAAACCGCTGTTAAGTGGTTTTTACTTTCGGCGCAACAGGGATTCGCTCCTGGTCAGTCTGCCCTAGGTTTGATGTATAGAAGTGGAGATGGTGTGTCACAAGATTATATCGCTGCAGTAACTTGGTACAAGCTTGCAGCCGACCAGGGAGATGCCGATGCCCAATATAATCTTGGACTTATTTATGATACTGGTATTGAGGTACCGCAGAATTCTGAGTTAGCAGTAAAATGGTATACGCTTGCTGCGGAGCAGGGGTTTGCTCTGGCTCAATATAATCTGGGTTTAATGTATAAACTTGGTCAAGGCGTTATTAAAGATGATAAAGCTGCTGCGCGGTGGTATAGAAAAGCTGCAGAACAAGGTTTAGGGTCTGCGCAGACTAATTTAGGAGTGATGTACGCCTTTGGCACTGGTGTCGAGAAAAACTTCTTATATGCTTATATGTGGGGAGGGCTAGGAGCGTCCAACGGCAGCGTGAATGGCCAAAAGTTGCGTGATGATTTCGCATTAAAAATGTCTGCCTCTCAACTTTCTGAGGCTAAAAAACTTGCGCGAGAATGTAAAATTTCTGACTACAAGTCATGTTATTAAATATTGATTCCGAGTCGGAAAACGTCCCAGTTCGATTAGCGATTTAAGCATGTACACCGATTATGATGTCTTAAAAAGGCTTTAAAAAATAGTTTGAATTAATGCAATTATCCTATGGGTGAATGTTTTAAAGGATCTCTTTTCAATGCGTGTGAAGAAATCTTAAAGTGGATGGGATGTTATAGAATTAATCACAACAATAAATGTTGAAATCTTGCTCATAAGGGTCAATCGAAAGCCCTATTTAGCGTGAAGAAATGACTATTTATTTTTGACGGCAAGCTTCGCGGTGGCTATAGTGATAGCCCTAACACGCAATAATTTTTTTGATAGAAGGGGAACTGTTATGAGTATAAACAAATGGGCACCAGCGTTTAGCGCTATATTTGCAATTTTAGCGTGCATAACTGCTTTGGATGCCTATATGGTTCCATGGCCTTTGCTTCTAGTGGGCTTAGGTTTTGTCCATGGAATAGCAGTTCCTGTTCGAGATCACGCCTCGTTGGGTATGCTCATCGCAGGTGCAGCGTTATTCCCTGCGATCGCGGATAACTTCGATGCAGTGCCTATGGTCGGAATGTATCTGAACGAGTGGGTAGATGCTTTCGCTATAGCTATGGCGGGATATGTCGTCGCTTCTTTGATACATGAAGTCAGAGCACGCGTTTTCTCAGATTAACGAAGTGCATGCTATTAGGACCTTCGGTTAGGGGTAATCTCTGCGCGGGTCCTTTTTTAAAATTTAATCACAAAAATACCGGGATCTATTATGAGCGCATATGTTGTAGTACACCTCACTATATTAGATGGAGAAAAAATTGCGGCGTACTCCGCGGTAGCTGGTCCATCAGTAACAAATCATGGGGGGGAATTTGTTTGTAAAGGTCCCGCCGAAATGTTGCATGGAGATGCTATAGGCAAGAACATTGTCATAGTCAAGTTCGATAGCAAAGCGGCAGCAAAGGCATGGTACAACTCGGACGAGTACCAAGCGATCATTCCTATTCGAAATGAGGGCGCTGAGTCTTGCTTTATTCTAGGTGGTGAATAGCTAAGCGAGTTAGCCAGGATGGTGCATGCTTTATGCCTGCCGTATAATTTAGGATATTTCCCGTGGAATTAAAAATGAAAATGGCTAGATTTTTCGTAACCATAGTGTGTATAAGTTTTATTGGGTCGACTTATGCAGCTGAACATGTGGTTAAAGGCGTAGTGACTAAGTGGCGTCCAATGATAACTTTTGCTGAGCCTGGTGATACAGTAAGATTTATAGGGATGATTGGCCACAACACAGTTGTTATCCCGGGAATGATTCCAGAGAATGCTGTCGGCTGGGACTCGAAATACGGGGAAGAGAATTTTACTATCACGGTAACCGAAGAAGGTGCCTATATTTTCAAATGTACGCCTCACATTACGACAGGAATGGTTGGTGCTATAGTCGTTGGAAATGCTCAGCCACCTCAAAACCTTTCTTCGATAGAGGAAAGTCTAGCTAAAGTGACTATTGGGAAAAGAATGGTTGCCCGCACTATTAAAAAGATGAAAAGCGCGGTTCTGGCCCGTTCTGTTAATTAAGGTAGGAAAGGTTCGCGCAAGACAGATTATTGGCCTGCGCTCTTACTAATCTGTACGGCACAGTGCTTAAATTCTGGAATTTTTCCTATCGGGTCAATAGCATCAATTGTTAGCAAGTTGGCGGCGGCTTCGACATAACAAAAGGGCATAAAAACGTTACCCACCTGCAGACCGTTGTCCATCCTTACCGCAGCCGTTAGTTCTCCCCGCTTAGAGTGTAAACGAACAATATCATCGCTTTCGATTTGGTATAGCTCCATGTCTTGACTGTTCATGCTGATAAATGCTTCTGGTTCAAGAGAGTCTAGCACCCGCGCTCTGCGTGTCATAGTTCCCGTATGCCAATGCTCTAGCTGTCTGCCTGTGATCAAAACAAGTGGGAAATCATCTGACGGAAGTTCGGCGGCATGAGAGTAGTGAGCAGCGGAAAACTTTGCTTTTCCTGAAGGCAGATAGAAAGTCTCTTTAAACAGCACAGTTTCGCTCTGAGTGGAATCTTTGGTATAAGGATATGTTATGGAGTCTATTTCGTTAAGAAGGCCCCACGTAATCCCTCCTATGGAAGGCATTACATTAGTCATTTCTTCAAATACTTCAGCAGCTGACCTGTGGGTCCATTTTTGGTCAAGTTTTTCTGCTAAATCATGAATAATTTCTAGATCCTGTCGCGCATCACCCGGCGGGTCGATCGCTTGTCTTCCAAGTTGGACTCTTCTGTCTGTATTGGTGAAGCTTCCCGTTTTTTCGGGGAAGGCTGAAGCTGGCAGAATTACATCGGCAAAACTGGCAGTTTCTGTAAAAAAGATATCCTGGACCACAAGGTGCTCTAATTTTGCTAGAGCTTCCCTCGCATGATTCAAATTAGGGTCAGACATGGCGGGGTTCTCTCCCATGACGTACATACCCTTGATAGAGCCTTGAGATGCCCCCGACACGATTTCTGTTACGGTTAGACCGGTCTCCCTACTTAATGTTGTGTTCCAGACGTGCTCAAATTTCTTCTTGTTCTCATTATCAGTGACGGGTTGGTAGTCTGGGTAGACCATAGGGATAAGCCCAGCATCCGATGCCCCTTGCACATTGTTCTGACCTCTCAGAGGATGTATTCCAGACCCTTTCTTACCTATGTTTCCAGTTAGCAAAGCGAGAGAAATTAAGCAGCGCGCATTGTCAGTGCCATGGATATGTTGAGATATTCCCATCCCCCAGAATATCATTGCACTTCGCGCTTTGGCATACAGTCTTGCTACCGCTCGAATAGTCTCAGGTTTTATTCCACAAGTAGAGGACACTGACTCGGGCGAGTATTTGCTGACTACTTCTTTTAGGTTTAAAAAGTCAGTTGTTCTTTCTTTGATGAATTTCTCATCGTGTAAATTTTCTTCTATGATGACAGACATCATCGAGTTCATTAAAAGCACGTCTGTATCAGGACGAAATTGTAAGAAAAAATCCGCATGTCTAGTCAGATCTGATTTATACGGATCTATGACTACTAGCTTTGCCCCGCTCTTAGTCGCATTTTTCATGAAAGTCGCAGCCACTGGGTGGTTAGCTGTTGGCTTAGCGCCAATAACGACGATGACTTCAGTTAGAGCGACATCTTCAACTTGGTTAGACACGCCAGCATTACCTAGCATTTCTAACATTGCAGCAACGGAAGAAGCGTGACAAAGACGAGTGCAGTGATCTACATTATTCGTTTTCAATGCTGATCGGATAAACTTTTGAAATGCGTAAGCTTCTTCATTCGACCCTTTTGCAGAGCCTAGTCCAGCCAAGGCATTACCACCATGGATGTCCAATATGCTTTTTAGCCCTGTCGCTGCGAATTCTAGAGCTTCTGACCAAGATACTTCTCTGAAGCAGTCGCTGATTTCATTTTTATGGATAAGGGCAGCGGTCTTTTTTATCCCCTTGATCCGAATGAGAGGTTTTGTTAAGCGGTCCTCATGATGGACATAATCGAATCCATAGCGACCTTTAACGCATAGTCTGTTTTTATTCGCGGGACCATTGCGAACAGTAGCCGACTTGATAGCACCATCACTTACATTAAAAGTTAGCAAGCAACCGACCCCACAATAAGGACAAACAGTGTCAATTTTTTTATTATCAGGTAAGTCTGCAGCCGCGCCAGTGGAAGTCAGGGCATTTGTTGGACAAGCTTGAACACATTCGCCGCAACTTACGCAGGAACTTTCTCCTAATGTCGCATCTAAGTCGAAGGTGATTTTCAGATTTGATCCGCGATTTGATATTCCTATCACATCGTTAACTTGAGTTTCTCTGCATGCTCGAACACAGCGCGTACATTGTATGCATTGGCCTAAATCTACGGTTATCGCAGGATTAGTTATATCTATAACCTGCGACTGGTGTGGAGCGTCTTCATGACGAATGTCAAAATGCGTCACCCATTTAGAAAGTTCTGTACTATTGCTCTGAATACTACCCGCACTGTAATTTTCTGTAAGATCGCTACTAAGCATCGTTATCACCATCTTTTGGCTAAACTGAGCTCTTGCGTTGTTCGAGTGGACCACCATACTTTTCTCAGCTAGGCGAGAACATGAAGGGGCTAGAGTTCTTTCTCCTTCAATTTCCACGACACACGCACGGCAATTTCCATCCGGCCGACAGTTATCTTGATAACATAAACGCGGAATCGAGACTCCTGCATTTTCTGCTGCCACAAGTATCGTTTCACCTTTCTGGGCTATAACATTGTGTCCGTCTAATTGAAAAGTAAATTCCGAATTCAAGATATTTCTTCTTTAAAATATTCTATGACTGATTTCATAGGGTTAGGAGCCGCCTGTCCTAGCCCGCAGATTGATGCATCAGTCATTACTGTCGCGAGATTCTTTAATTTATTTATGTCCCATGATCGAGCTGACATTAAAGCAGAAGCTTGCTTTGTTCCGACTCTACATGGAGTACATTTTCCACAACTTTCTTTTGCAAAAAAGTTCATCGCGTTTTTTGCATAACTCGCCACGTTATCGTGATCCGATAAGACAATTATTGCAGCTGAGCCTATGAAGCAATCGTGCTCTTGTAGTGTATCAAAATCCAAAGGAACGTCGGCTAGAGAAGCAGGTAATATTCCACCAGATGCTCCGCCAGGGAAGTAAGCTTTAAGCTCATGCCCAGGACTCATCCCGTTACAATATTCGTCTATTAATTCCCGCAAGGTGATTCCCGCTGGAGCAAGATACATTCCGGGAGTCATTATTCTACCACTCACTGAGAAAGAAATAAGCCCCGTTCGACCGTGACGGCCGTGAGAAGCATGGAAATTACTTCCATGGTTGATGACATCTGTGACTCGGTATAGTGTCTCTAAATTGTGTTCAAGAGTTGGCTTTCCGAAGATGCCATTAGCTGCAATATAAGGTGGTCGAAGCCGTGGAATACCTCGCTTACCTTCGATAGATTCAATCATGGCAGACTCCTCCCCGCATACATAAGAGCCGGCACCACGTCTTAGCTCTATAGAGGGGAGACCATTAGGAAAAGCCACACTGATAGCTTTTATTTCCTGGATTAAAATTTGACGACATGCAGCATATTCATCTCGCAAATAGATTATACATTTGTGAGCCTCTACTGCCCATGCAGCAATTAGCATGCCTTCTAAGAACTGATGAGGTTTACTTTCTAGGTATGTTCTATCTTTAAAGGTACCAGGTTCGCCTTCATCAATGTTTACCGCGAGATAGCGAGGACTTGGTTGTTGTCGAACGATCTCCCATTTTTTCCCTGCTGGGAAACCTGCGCCACCTAAACCTCTAAGTCCACTGTCCGAGAGGAGTTTGACGGCCGCCGACCGAGTAAGAATTCCGTCGGTACATTTCTTGAGTGCACCATAGCCTCCGGATGCGATGTACGGGGCAAGCTTTTCATAGCTCGGTATCTGAGGGGTATACGACTTACAGCCTAGGACATTTTCGACTGTTGCCTCCTCAATTACTCTCTGTCCGACTACTGCGATGGGCGCATTTGAACATTGACCAACACAAGGTACTGTTTCAAGCTTTATGTTGTTTGAGATATTCGTTTTAAGGTTCATGCTCAATTCTTCAGAACCAAACATCTTACAAGTCATTGACTCGCAGACACGGATAGTTAAATTTGGAGTTGTTTGTTTGCTATCTTGTATGAGATTGAAATGGTGATAGAAACTAGCAACCTCGTGAACTTCGGCAAGTGATATTTTCAGGCAGTCGGCTAAAGCTACAAGATGAGCTTTCGATATATGATTATAGTTATCTTGAATGAGATGGAGATATTCGATCAGCAAATCACGCCTAAAAGGCGGAGAGCCCAGTATTATTTTGATGTCGGCCAATACGCTGGGTGTGATAGCAAGGCCACGAATCTGGTTTCTTTTCGGCTTCATAGTTAACTTTGTCCCGGTTGGTTGCGTTGGAACAGGTAAGAATCTTTAGTGAGCAACACTTTTCCAGGATCTCCCTTCACCAGGCTAAATTTGGTTAATACTCGTAGGCATCATATACCTATAAAGTGTTGTGGAATAGTGGTATTGGAATCAGTCACGAGAGTTTTCATGCAGGATACAGGAGTATAATCTGCGAATAAATGAAGGAAGAGGATAATTTACTTTTGTGACTATCCAACAAAGCTGCAAAGACGATTTTGACCCTATTTCTCTATTGTGCGAGGAAATTATAGGTCGAATTCTCGAGAGCGTGAGTTCCTTGGCCCGAACTGAAATGATGCCTATTCGGCAAACTCTATAGCAGGTAACGTTCTATGACATTATAGTAGCTGCCAACGTTCCACCTCAAAAAAAATTCATCATGAATGGGTGCGCTTTCCGTCAGGAAGAACTAGAGGCACTTAATGATCGTTTAATAAACAGAATTAGCACCTCTTTTGCTGGCGACAATTACAGTTTTTATCAATTTAACTCTGAGACTCTCTGACCTCTATTCTCTTCGAATGCAAGGTTTATTGCTTAGATTCCATCTCTCTAATCCCAGTTGAGTGCGCCTCCGGTTTGATATTCAGTCACTCTAGTCTCGAAGAAATTTTTCTCTTTCTTTAAATCAATCGCTTCACTCATCCAAGGAAACGGGTTTGAAGCATTAGGATATTGTTCTGGAAGACCTATTTGCGCGCAACGTCTATTTGCTATGAAACCCAAGTATTCTTCAAACATTTTTGCATTAAGACCAAGGACTCCTCTAGGCATAGTGTCGTGCGCATAAGCTGTTTCTAATTCGACTGCTTCACGGATTAAAGCGACCATTTGATCTTGAAAATCGGACGTCCAGAGGCCGGGATTCTCTACTTTTATTTGATTAATGACATCGATTCCGAAATTAAGATGCATAGATTCATCTCTAAGTATGTATTGAAATTGTTCCGCAACTCCGGTCATTTTATTTCTGCGTCCCATTGACAGAACTTGAACGAACCCCACGTAGAAAAATATACCTTCAAAAATGACGTAGAAAGCAATAAGGTCTCTTAGCAGTCTCTGGTCATCTTCATGTGTTCCTGTTTGGAAGTTTCGGTCACCTAAGCTATCAGTGAATTGTGTTGCCCAGGCAGCTTTAGCATGTATGGACTCAACCTCTCTATACATATTGAAAACTTCTGCTTCATCAAGCCCTAGACTTTCTATACAGTACTGGTATGCGTGCGTGTGTAATGCTTCTTCAAATGCCTGTCGCAGTAGATATTGCCTACATTCTGGGTTCGTGATGTGCCTGTATACAGCTAGTACTAGATTATTAGCTACTAAGGAATCTGCTGTAGAGAAAAAGCCTAGGTTTCTTTTTATTAAAACTCTTTCATCTTCAGTCAAACCATTAGGATCTTTCCATAGCGCTATATCTGCTGTCATGTTGACTTCTTGCGGCATCCAATGATTCGCGCAGCCGTCAAGATATTTCTGCCATGCCCATTGATATTTGAACGGCACCAGTTGGTTGACGTCAGATCTACAGTTGATCATTGCTTTGTCATCTACGGCTAGCCTACCAGCCCCAAACTCGACTTCTTCGAGGCCAGTTATCGCTTTTTCGTTGGTCTGTACACCAAGAACATTATCTTTTTCTACAACTTCCCCCGCTGGTTGATTTTTCTCCAATGGTTCTATTTCCGTTTTTACTTCGACGCCGGGTAATGTTGGGGTTTGTTTAAACTGTGCTACAGGGTCATCCCAATTCAGCATGTTTTTCTCCTAATTTTCTTTTTTTTATGTTCATGTTAATTACTGGCAGGCTTCACATTCAGGATCTAGGATTGAACATGCTTGAGGCGCTGCAGCTAGATCTGGTGTGTCGTTTTGCGCCACAGCGTTTAGTTTGCCGTCAGCGAGAGTGCTTTTTTCTACATGAGTGGCGCCCATAGTTCTCAAGTAATAAGTCGTTTTCAATCCTTTTATCCAGGCCAGCTTATAGAGGTTATCCATCTTTGTACCGCTAGGCTCAGACATGTATAGGTTTAATGATTGAGCTTGATCAAGCCATTTCTGTCTTCGAGAACCTGCTTCAATTAACCATCTTGTATCTAGTTCAAAAGCTGTCGCATAAAGTGCTTTTAGGGAAGAGGGGATTCTATCAATTTGTGAAACGCTACCATCATAATATTTCAGATCATTTACCATGACCTCATCCCATAGGTTAGCCTTCTTCAGGTCTTCAACGAGGTACATATTTACGACAGTAAAGTCTCCAGACAAGTTAGATTTGACAAACAAGTTTTGATAAGTAGGCTCTATCGATTGGCTGACGCCACAGATGTTTGAAATAGTAGCTGTCGGCGCTATTGCCATACAGTTGGAGTTTCTCATACCTATTGTTCGAACCTTCTCTCTTAGAGAGTCCCAATCAAGCGTTTGCTCACGGTCCATTTCTAAATAGCCGTTCCTTCCCTGTTCAAGAAGCTTAATTGAGTCAATAGGTAGTATCCCTTGGCTCCATAACGATCCTTGAAAACTCTGATATGTTCCTCTTTCTTGGGCTAGATTGGATGACGCAGTTATTGCGTAATAACTGACGGCTTCCATCGATTTGTCAGCAAAGCTGACAGCTTCCTCTGAGCTATATGGAAGATTTAACTTATATAGCGCATCTTGAAATCCCATTATGCCGAGACCAACAGGACGGTGTTTGAGGTTTGATGCTTTAGCCGTTGCAACACTGTAATAGTTATAGTCTATGACGTTGTCTAACATGCGCATTGCTGTGTTAATCGTTTTTTCTAGTTTGTTAGAATCCAGTGCACCATCCAAGATGTGTTGCGTAAGGTTTACCGAGCCCAGATTACAAACAGCGATCTCTTTATCAGGAGAGGTGTTGAGGGTAATTTCAGTACAGAGGTTGGAGCTATGCACTACTCCCGTATGCTGCTGCGGTGATCTTAGGTTACAAGCATCTTTGAAAGTGAACCATGGATGTCCAGTTTCGTAAACCATTGCTAGCATCTTTCTCCACAGCTCTACTGCCCGAACTCGTTTGAAGTTACGAATCTCCCCGAGATCAGCTTTCCGTTCGTAATCACAATAAAGAACTTCAAATTCCTTACCAAATGCATCATGGAGATCTGGGGTTTCATCCGGTGAAAACAGCGTCCATTGCTCATCTTCGCATACACGTTGCATGAAAAGGTCTGGGATCCAGTTTGCTGTATTCATATCGTGTGTTCGTCGGCGGTCATCACCGGTATTTTTTCTTAGCTCAGTGAATTCCTCTATATCGATATGCCACGACTCTAGGTAGGCGCACATAGCCCCTTTCCTTTTTCCGCCCTGGTTAACGGCTACCGCTGTATCATTTGCAACTTTAAGGAAGGGGACTACACCTTGAGATTTTCCATTAGTCCCTTTTATATGCGCTCCCATGCCTCTAACAGCGGTCCAGTCATTACCTAGTCCACCCGCGAATTTAGAGAGTAGAGCGTCATCTTTTATTGCTCCGAAGATACCATCAAGGTCGTCAGGTATTGAGGTGAGATAGCAAGATGACAGTTGCGGTCTTAGTGTTCCCGAATTAAACAACGTTGGAGTTGAACTCATAAAGTCAAATGACGAGAGGAGGTCGTAAAATTTTATAGTCCATTTTTCAGTTTCTATTTCATTTATTGCTAGACCCATCGCTACTCTCATAAAGAATGCCTGAGGTAGTTCAAATCGCACGTCTTCGCTTTGTATGAAATATCGGTCATATAAAGTTTGCAGGCCTAGATAGTTGAAATTAAAATCTCTTTCGGGTTTCAGAGCTTCCCCTATTTTTTTTAGGTCGTAGTTTCCTAGCCTTGAGTCGACGAGCTCTAAGCTAATTGCTTTTTTAATATAACTTTCAAAGTAACTAGGGTATTGTTCAGACATCTCCTCCTGTGTTGCCTCTTCCCTATTTCCACCTACAAAAGTCAGAGCTTCTTGCCTAAGAGAGTCCAGCAGCACTCGAGCAGCAACATAAGTATAATTAGGTTCGCGTTCGATAAATGTCCTTGCGGCCATTGTTGCAGCGTTAGAAACGTCCGCCTCGGCTACCCCGTCGAAAAGAGCTCTTTTCGTTTCTTCGAAGAGTGCTTTGTGATCTGTCCCAGATATCTGGGTGCATGCTTCTTTCAAAATTTTCTGAAGACGTTTTGTATCTAATGACTTTTTTGTGCCATCTGTCATAGTCACTTGTAATGCACTGGTACTTAGTTCAGGTTCAGTTTGCGACTCTAAAGATAATGCCCTCTCTTTCTTTCTTTCCTCTCGGTAGAGCACGTATGAGCGAGCTACTTTGTGTTCGCCTGCTCTCATTAACGAAAGCTCGACGTGATCTTGAATATCTTCGATATGCATCGCTCCACCAGACGGCATACGACGAGTAACAGCAGATACTATTTCATTCCCAATTTGATCGACTAAGCTGTGGACGCGATTAGAAGCCGCTGCATGGTTTCCTTCTACTGCTAGAAATGCCTTTGTGATAGCGACTTTTATTTTCCCGCCATCAAAGGATGTGACTTTGCCATTTCTTCTTATTACACGGTATTCCCCAGGTGCCGTGGCTGCTATCTCCATGTTGTTGTCCACATGAGTCTCTAATGCAGGTAGCTTATTAGGGCTCTCGTTTAGGGTTTCTGCTTTGGTGGTCGTCTCTGAACTCATATTGTCTCCAAAAAATCCTAGGTTTGAACCGTTCCTGTTCCTAGGTTTCGTATAAAAATCTGTAAGTCATGGTATATCACCACCACTGGTTGTGGTCAAGTGAATATGTAACCACTACATAATGTGTGTATAGTGTTGATGAATGACTGCTTTTGGACGCTTAACTTGATAATAAGCTGTTGATAAGTCTAATTTATCGCTATAAAACAAATGTTTGCGGGTCGAATGTATGAAACAGAAAAACCCCATCGTTTCAGCGAAAAATAATTTTACATGGGACCTAAAGTGAGAATACGCAGATGAGAATAGCTCAAATAACCGACGCTCATATCTTCGATGATCCGGATGCAAGCTTCGAAGGCTGCGATACGCGCGCTAGCTTTGAGGCTGTTTTAGCTGAAATTCAGTCCCTGGGTAATATTGACTTAATTGTTGCCACTGGAGATATGAGTATGGACGGCGGGTTTATATCGTACCGTTTTTTAAATTCTCTTTTCTCCGTATGTGATATCCCTATCTTAGCTGTGCCAGGGAATCATGATGTGCCGAGTGTAGCTTCTCAGTCGTCCAATTTTTATTTTTTGACAAGCACAGCGAACAGAGATTTTGGCAGCTGGCGCTTCCATTTTTTGAATACGAAGAAAGTCGGTCATGAGTTAGGTGAGATTGACCCTAAAGACTTAGCAGATCTCTCTCAAAACATTTTTTCCGCCGGCAGGAAGCCGCAAATAATCTTTATGCACCATCCACCTTTGGATATCGGTTGTGCTTGGCTTGACGATATGAAACTAGAAAACTCTGGTGATTTTTGGCACATAGTGAGCCAGAGCTCGAATATAAAGGCCGTGTTTTGCGGTCACGTTCACCAGGATAATGAGTTATCTCAGAACAGTGTGCCAGTGATAACCACACCATCTACCTGTGTCCAATTCAAGCGTCATAGCCGAGTTTATCAGATAGAGCGACTCCAACCGGGCTTTCGAATAATAGAGACTCAAGACGACGGGACATTCTCTCATCACCTCGTCAGATTAAAACCATCGGATGATTTTAGCATTCCTATCTTATAGGACTGCGCAGATAAACTGGCATTGCTTCTATAGGTGAAAATTCCTTTTTGCGTTGAAGGGAGTGTCTCGCAAACTTTGCAATTGGAAGTGCGCTGGGATAGTCGCAAGTAATCCGCGGTAGTATCTTGATGTAAGAGGGAAGAAACTCTTCATAGTAAGTCCATTTGCTTGAAACAACGCACCATTTAGCTTCCTTAGGGACTGACACATCGGAGGGTTTTGTGACTTTGTTTTCAACAACGATCTCGTCAATTTGTCCTTCAGCTGAGAGTCTTACGCAACTCCAATAGACTTCACTTTGTCGGGCATCGGAGATCACCAACACATTTCGACTAGTAGTGAAGTTTGGGGTCATAGCTAACGCATGAAGAGTAGAACAAGGGACGATGTTGATATTTTGAGCCATAGCTACTCCATGTGCAAAAGACGCTGCCACTCTAATTCCGTTGAAAGATCCAGGACCGGAACCAAAAGCAACGGCATTGAGATCACTTTTTTTTAAGTCGCATTGTTTAAGCATTTCTTCAGCCATTTTTATGACCAGCGTGGCTTGACCTCTAGGCGCAATTACATGGTTTTCTATTTCAGTGGTTAAGGTAGCCAGACTAACTGAGCATCTTTCGGTGGACGTTTCAACTGCAAGAATATTCATAATAGTTACGTTTGTCTTTCCTTATGGCTTGAAAACGGCATCTTTCAGTTATAATGACGAAATCATGATCCAGATCGCATCGCTAATTATCGGAATTCGCTACATCTACGCTAGCCGTGGGAATCATTTTACCGCATTTGTTTCTCTGGCAGCTATAACAAGTATTGCCATTGGATTAATCGTACTAATTACTATTGCTTCGATAATGAATGGATTTGAGGATGAATTGCGAGACAGAGTGTTGGGTGTAGAGGGTCATGTGGTGGTGGATGTGAGTGGTCTAAAGTACCAAGAGTTGACGTCACTTAGCTTGAGCATCCAAGACAGCCAGGCCGAAGTTTCGGTGTGGCCGGTGATTAAAAAGGATGTTCTGCTGGAACACAAGAAACGGGTAACGACCGCCGGACTAATGGGCATTGATGATGATTTCTTATCAGGCCTAGGTGAGAAAAATATAGGGCTGAATAAGGATAACCTCAAGACTCTTATCAGTGGAGATTTTAATCTCGTCATTAATAATACGCTTGCGGTATATTTTAGCTTATCGGTAGGAGACAAAATTATCGTCTTGGTACCTCAAGAGAGGTTTACTGCACTGGGCCCTATTCCTCGCTTAAAAAAATTTACTGTGTCTGAAATTTATGAAAGTGAGAGTGATACCTATAGTCAACAAATTTTTGCACATGTAGAGGACGTGTCGAAATTATTTAGGCTAGGCCAGACGAGAGATGAGTTGCATATCCGGATGGAGCGTGTCGAGGAGTCCACCGCCGCGGCGACTCAAATTCGCAACTCATCGGGAAGAGAAGCGGCTAGCTGGGGTGAGACCCATTCTGTGCTTTTTAGGGCCTTGAAAACTGAGAAATTCCTAATGTCTTTTATTCTTGCTTTAGCAGCTTCAGTTGCTATGTTTAGTGTTTTTGCGATCCTATCTTTAGGTATTGAGCAAAAGAAAAAAGACATATCTATTCTTCATGCCATGGGGCTAAGGACGAGCGGGATTGTATCGATCTTCTTAATTCAAGGCGCACTTACTAGTTTAATCGGCATATTTTTAGGAATAGTTGTGGGTTGTTTATTCGCTAGCCATATAGGAGACATCGTGTCCTTTGTTGAAATGATTTTCCATTTTCATATATTCTCACCAGAGATTTATTATGCTAGTCGAGTCCCTTCTGTAGTGCTTATCGAAGATGTGCTGTTATTTACAGGTATCGCCAGCCTTGTGGCTGTATTGGGTACGGTTTATCCTTCGTTAGCGGCGTCTAGGGCCGTTAGAACGGTTAGGAGCTAGAATTTCCATGGAAGAAGAGGTAGCGATGTCAGCGGTAAGACTATGCAAATCTTATGATGAAGGGTCGAGCACGCTTGAGGTTCTTTCTGGTATAGATCTAGACATCTCCCAAGGAAGTACAGTGGCGATAATGGGCTCCTCCGGATCCGGAAAAAGCAGTCTGCTTCAGTTACTCGCAGGCTTGGCTCTTCCCACTAGTGGAAAGGTGATGTTTGGAGGACAAGATTTAGCTAAAATGAGAGACTCAGAACTGTCCATGCTACGCAATCAGGAGGTGGGTTTTGTGTATCAATTTCATCATCTTCTACCTGAGTTTACTGCCGCAGAAAATGTAGCAATGCCTGCTATGATAGGGGGCGCCTCTTATAAAGAGTCACTTCATTTAGCAAGCTCTCTACTTGGGCAAGTCGATTTGGAGGCACGCAGTAATCATCTCCCATCACAGCTTTCTGGAGGAGAAAGACAAAGAGTGGCGGTTGCACGTGCGCTAATAAATAATCCTCGTTGCGTCTTTGCTGATGAGCCGACGGGTAACTTAGATGTTAAAAATGCTTTAATTGTCTCAGATTTATTGACAACTTTTTCTGAGAAGTCTGGTATTACCGTGGTGGTTGCGACTCACGACCCGGTTGTGGCGAGTCATATGTCACTTTGTTATGAAATCTCGGAGAGAAGACTACGACTTCTTGCGAAGTAGTTTTTTCTTTTTCGCCGCGAGAAGGTTCAATCGCCAGGCCCATATTACTGAGATATAACTAATAAATGCTGCCAGTAGGCCACAGACGATCGAGCCGACTGCGACTGGAAGCCAAATGTCTGCAGCTACTGACCAAAGCCAATCAAAGGAGATAGAAAAATCCTCCATAAAAACTTGCTCGCTTTCTCCAAGTAGTAATGAGCCAACTTTATATGCTAAAAGTAGTATCGGTGCTAAGGTCAACGGGTTACTTACCCATGTCGCGGCAAGAGCTACTGGAAGGTTTACCTGAAATAGGAATGCCAAAGGAGCCGCGATCAACATTTGTATCGGCACAGGAATAAACGCTAGGAAAACCCCCAAGGCTGCACCGCCGGCCACAGCGCGCCTGCCGAAGTGGTAGACATTCCTCCCGCGCGCGAGTTTAGTTAGCAAGTTAAACGCTTTTGATTTAGGTTGTGCGGTTTCCCCAGAGAAACGTTTCATTAGGCGCTTGCGAATATTCATTCGGAGGATCCTAGTCCTTTTTTAGGTGGCGTGAAAGTAAGTAATGCTTTGTGTTCTGTCATCGAGGAATTAGCAGTTCATTTTCTATGAAGGAATTTATGTGGAGACATAGATATTTATCTAGTCTAGTTATGACTTTAATGATCATATTTTAGGCCTTGGCTTATGAAAGCAGCGGCTAGTGTGGAGGTTTAACAATATGAGAATTAAGGGTCGCTATGTTAGTATCCCATGTAATTCATCAATCTAGGAAATAAAATCTAGTGATAGAAATTTTTAGAGCAGGCGGCTGGATCATGCCACTTATCGTGATTTGCTCAATCATATCGATGGCTATAATTTGTGAACGGTTTTGGTCATTGCAGACTAAATTAGTGGCACCGAAAAATCTTGTTGAACAGGTGTTGCACTGGGCCAAGTCTGATGTATTAGATGAAAAAAGGATAGAGTTACTGCGAGCTCGTTCCTACTTAGGCCGAGTGCTGGCCGCCGGGCTTGTCAACCGGTACAAAGACCGTGAGGCAATGAAGGACGCAATCGAAGAGGTTGGTAGGCATGTAAACCATGAGCTCGGTCGTTATCTGAATGCCTTAGGAACAGTGGCGTCAATCACGCCACTATTGGGCTTGTTGGGGACAGTAGTTGGAATGATAAAAGTGTTCGCCGTGATCACTTCAGAAGGTACGGGAGACCCTTCTGTTTTAGCAGGGGGCATATCTGAAGCATTAATTACTACTGCAGCAGGATTATCTGTAGCGATCCCAGCTCTAATGTTTTATCGTTATTTTTTAGCACGAGTTGAAGAGTTGGTAGTCCTTATGGAGCAGGAGTCTTTAAAACTAGTTGAAGTATTATCCGGAGAGAGAGCTGTGGGACAAGATGTCGTGGAAAAAAGTCAGGCTAATAAGTGAATTTCCGAGCTAGAAGACAGAAAGAAGTTGAATTAAATTTAACACCTTTAATTGATGTAGTGTTTTTGCTTCTGATATTTTTCATGGTGTCGACAACTTTTCAGGCTGAATCTGAGATGAAGATAAATTTGCCTTTGGCAAGCACAGCGGAGCGATCAATTCCTGACAGAGAGATAATAGAAATAAGCCTTAGTAGCGAAGGGCTTATGCAGTTTATGGAGATGGAGCCACGAGTGATTTCAGGGCCGGAGTTAAAGCAGTTGTTATTAGACCTTCCGGCTAGCGAGATATTGCCTACACTAGCGATCAGGGCCGATGAGGAAGTGAAACACCGGAGAGTGGTTGAGATTATGGATGTCGCAAGGCAAGCTAGTTTTAATAAAATTACTTTTAGAACAAGTGAAAAGGGGGCGCCTTGATGTCTGGAGATCGCTTCTATTTCAAGTTGGCATTGCATCGTTGCATTAATGAGATTTGGTATGGTAGAAATTTTTGGCAGTATCTTCTGGTTCCCTTTGCTTGTTTTTATGGCGCAGTTGTTTGGGCGAGAAAAATGGCTTATGAGTCAGGAGTCTTAAATGTTTTTCGTGCACGAGTTCCTGTTCTGGTCGTAGGAAATGTCTCCGTAGGAGGAACTGGTAAAACACCTTTAACTATTTGGTTGGCATCTAGGCTCACTGACTTCGGCTTCAAGCCGGGGATTGTTTGTGGTGGTTATCGTGGGCGCGCTAAATCTTGGCCGCAACAAGTGCGAGCGGATAGTGATAACTATGTCGTAGGTGATGAAGCTATAATTCTTGCTGCAAACACTTCTGTTCCAGTAGTCGCGGGCCCTGATCGCGGGCAATCAGTGAAAGCACTGCTTGAGAAACACGATGTAGATATAGTGCTGTGCGATGATGGGATGCAACATTACGCGCTGGCAAGAGATATAGAGATTGCGGTGATCAATGGAGTTCAGAGGCTGGGAAACGGAAAACTTTTACCAGCCGGACCTCTAAGAGAGAGTAGGGAGCGTTTAGCAGAAGTTGATATGATTGTTTGTAATGGAATCCCTGCAAGAGGTGAATTCGCCATGAAATACAAAGCGGATGAGCTTAGGAAGGTTGGGAATACGGAGCTCACTTTCCCTTTGAAGGAATTTGGTGAAAAGCATGTCCATGCAGTTGCTGGTATAGGAAATCCGGAAAGTTTCTTTTCATTACTTGAAAGCTTAGGTTTTTTGTTGGATAGACATGTTTTTCCAGACCATCATTCTTTCGAAGAAGGAGATATTGAGTTTGGCGATAACAAACCTATATTGATGACGGAAAAAGATGCGGTTAAATGCACAAGGTTAAAGAATGAAAACATGTGGTACCTACCTTTGAATATTGAATTGTCATCAGCATTCGAAGATCGTTTAAAATCTATTTTGAAGGGATTGCTTAGTGGATGAGACTCTTTTAAGAATTTTAGTATGCCCCGTAACAAAGGGGCCGCTTATTTACGTCAAAAAAAACAAAGAACTGATCTCTCTTGATGCGAAGCTAGCTTACGCTATCAGGGACGATATTCCAGTGATGCTGGCAGATGAAGCGAGGACAATTAGCCAAGAAGAGATTGAGAGCCTCAAAGATTGAGGTTTAAAGTCTACATTCCTGCAAGATATTCGTCTACGCGATTACCAGGAAAAATGTTAGCGGACGTCTGTGGTTGGCCACTCTTAAGGCATGTTTACACACGAGCATTAGAAAGCGGTGCTGAAGAGGTGATCATCGCGACCGATGACGACAGAATCTTTTCTGTGGCTGAATCTTTCGGGGCTACTGTTGTCATGACTTCGGACCAACTACGTTCTGGAACCGACAGAGTGGAGGCAGCAGCTCGTATTCGTGGAGAGCTCGCAGATACAATAGTAGTAAATTTGCAGGGTGATGAGCCACTAATGCCCGCTGCCGTTATTCGCCAAGTTGCAGCATGTATTGAGAATAACAATTGCGACATTGCGACTGTTTGTGAGCCTCTTGCTATAAGACATGCGCCTAATCCGAACATCGTGAAAGTGGCAAGGGATAAAAATTACAATGCTTTATTATTTAGCCGGTCCGTTATTCCTTACTGCCAAGATTCCTCGGCAGAGAGCAAATCAACCTCGCTTAGCGAAAATTTATATCGAAGGCACATTGGGATTTACGCTTACCGGATGAATTATTTAAGTCGATTTGTGTCCTTCCCTGTGGCCCAGTCTGAGAAGGCAGAAAGTTTGGAGCAGCTCCGAGCTTTATATCAAGGAAGTAGTATTTCAGTACCCGACGCATTGCTACCTTGTGGAAGCGGGATCGATACCTCTCAACAGCTTGATGCTCTGAGGATTCAGCTAGCACGCAAATAATCCGTGATGTTTCACGGACTACCTAGCCCGATACGTGATTCTGCCTTTTGAGAGATCGTAAGGGGTCAACTCTACAGTGACAGCGTCACCTGTGAGTATTCGTATGTAGTTCTTACGCATTTTTCCAGATATGTGGGCTGTAACCACATGGCCATTTTCTAATTCAACTCGGAATACTGTGTTCGGCAGGGTGTCTATCACTTTCCCCTGCATTTCAATATGTTCTTCTTTTGGCATAAATTTCTGTCGATCCTTGTCTTTACGTGATTTAGCAACGCGCTTTAATTGTATGACCAATGAGATTATGCCTTGAACTCGCTGTCGCAGCAAAATATTTGCGACAAACTATTACAAATGCTTATCAGTCCAAACTCCATTATGAAAATATTCCATCGGAGAATAGTCGTTCTTGTAGTTCATTTTAGCAGATTTTTCTATCCAATAGCCGAGATATAAATAAGAGAGGTCATTTTTTGCGGCGATATCTATCTGCGTCAGAATTGCCAGTTGACCTAAGCTTCTTTGAAGGAGGTCGATTTTATAAAAAGTATACACGGCTGAGAGGCTATTATTTAGACGATCGAAAACCGATACCGCGACTAGTTTTTTCTTCAGTCGAAATTCGATAAATATCGTCTGACACCATTCACTGGCCAAGAAATTCATATACTCGCTAGGTGAGATACTTGTGAGTTCTGAATCATGCCTTCGTAGTTGGTATTCCTTGTAAAGGTCAAAATAGCTAGAGTCAAAATGTGGCTCTACTTGCAGTATGGTTATATCTTGGTTGAGCTTTAATGTTCGCCGATGACGCCTTCTCATATTAAAGTCTTTAATACGAAGACGGACAGGCACACACGCGGCGCAACTTCTACATGAAGGGGTGTAAATATAGTTTCCACTGCGACGAAAACCTTGTTCGGATAATTTTGAATATATCTGATTTGTAAGCTTCTGATTTGGATCTACGAACCGTGCGTTCGCCGTCTTTAGAGGTAAATACCCACACATGAATTGTTTGGATTCTTTAAATTTCATATTATTGATGAGCGGCTAAAGTCTATTGCCATGCTGTATTTTTAATATTTATTTTAGTGAAGATTTTAAGTTTCTCCGAAAAGGTCGAACGTGCCATTTCCTCAGCTCCTAGACTCAGTAGGTGAGGACTTTCTACCTGACAATCTATCAATAGATAGCCCCATGACTTCCCGATCGAGCATAGGGTCGCTAATGCTACTTTTGATGCATCTGTAACGAGAGAGAACATTGACTCTCCAAAGAAAACTGCACCGATAGATACACCATATAAACCACCAACTAGCTTTCCTTCTCGCCAGCACTCGACGGAGTGTGCGTGCCCTTGATGGTGAAGAGTTTCATAGGCCTCCATCATTTCTTCTGTTATCCAAGATGATTGCGATTTTCCCATTCTAGGTAGGGAACATGATCTCATTACTTCTGAAAAAGCTGTATCAAAACTAATATTGAAAACATTTTTTCGCAGCGTTTTAGTTAAGCTACGTGACTTTTTGAATTTGTCGAGATACAGCACTAATCGAGGGTTTGGAGACCACCAAAGGATAGGCTGACCTTCCTCAAACCAAGGGAATATCCCTCGGGAATATGCTGTCAGTAGTGTCTTGGGCTCTAAATCTCCACCTGCGGCCAATAGTCCATCCGGGTAAGAGAGGGCAGTGATTACCGGTGGAAACTCGTCTACGTGGTCCTTCAGACCGAACGAATACAGGTTATCTAGGTCATGATTCAAATCGAGGCAATATGACACACGCCTTTAGAGCGTCACGTCCTTTTTAAAGGCACTGTGGTCTTCGAGTTTGTCTATATATTCCTCAATAGCTTGGGTTTCGTTATTGAGGAAATTCTGTACAGGCTTTCTAAATGAAAGTTCACGCAGCCAATGCAGGGACCAGGTTTTTATGGGAACGAAACCTCTGCTGATTTTGTGCTCCCCTTGTGCTCCAGCGTCAAGAGTTTTTAGTTTATGCCGGATACAGTAGTCTATCGTCTGGTAGTAGCATAGTTCGAAATGCAAGCTATCGTAATTTTCATTGCAGCCCCAATGTCTCCCATATAAAGTGTCTTCGCTTGATAGCGCGAACGCTCCTGCAACATACTTTTCTTTATCCTTGGCTAGAATTAGCACTGCACAGTCGGGTAATCGTGAATTGAGACTTAAGAAAAAATCGAGCGTAAGTCTCGGCTCTCCCCATTTTTGATAAAAAGTAGAACAGTAAAACGCATAGAAAGTTTTCCAATGCTCTTTGGTAATATCGTCACCGGACAAACATTCTATCTCTAAGCCAGATTCCGATACTTTGCGCCTTTCTCTCTTGATGTTTTTTCTCTTTTTCGAGCTTAGAGCTGATAAAAAGTCATCGAAAGTGAGGTAGTTGTCATTAAACCAATGGTACTGGCAGCCAAGTCTAACTAGTGTTTCATTATCTGAAAACAAATCTTTCTGGATCTCATCGAGAAATAAGCAATGCCAAGAGGAAAAATTATTGTCCTGACAAATACTTTTAACGGCATTTAATAATTGAGTAGCCATTTCTTGAGTTTTCGCGTCGCTAGGATCAATCAGGAACCTGCTTCCTCCGACCGGGCTAAAAGGTACTGCAGTAACTAATTTCGGATAATACTTTCCCCCTCCTTTTTCGTAAGCCTCCGCCCATGCCCAGTCGAACACAAACTCCCCGTAGGAGTTATCACGCAGGTATAACGGCAGAGCTGCTCGCAAGACATCCCCATCCCATAAGACTAGGTGGTGTGGATACCATCCTTGTGGTTCTAGACAGTTAGTAGATTCTAGCGTGGTGAGAAAGCCATGGCTTAAAAAAGGATTGCCTCCCACGAGGGCGTTCCACGCATCTTCGTTGATGTCCGCGAGTTTTGAGTGTGTGCTCAGTCTCATCAGGGATCCATTGGATTAGGTTTTCGGGAGATCCCTTTAAAGCTCTTGGTTCAGGTTGGTAATCATTCTTTTACTGAGCAAGCGAACAAATTTTTCCGCATCTCATTTGTTTGGGTTGCCATTATTTGGCGGAAAAATAGGAAAATTTGTAACGTTTGTCGTTTTATCGTCAGCAGCCAGGATTTTACTTTGGCCAGTTTCTTCTACTTCATCGATACGAATAATTGCCTGCATAGGGATATGGGTTCGCTTTACACCGTCGAACTCCGATTTAAGGTGTTCTTCAGACGGGTCGACGACTAATGAGGATTTGGAATCGAAGATAATGTCCTCGATCTGTATGAAACCAAAAAGTTCGCTTTGAACAATTTGTTTTGCGTAAATTTCGTACACCTTCCCTTGGTTGTGGAATTTAATTAGATACTGGGTGCTTTTCTCTGTCATTTTTCTTTCGCAAATAAAATTGGGTATGGAGTTGGCTGCGCAGAGGATATGCTAGCACATTCGTTCCATAGCTGTGGTGGTTTTATCACCCAACATTTGTGATTTTTTACTGCTTCATTCTTTAGCTGTAATCGGTGCACTAATTATTGGTTGGTGTTAGACGTTTGAAATGACAATTTTGAGTTTCAAAGTAGGCTATTGGATTACACAATAAATTTTATTATGTTGCAATTTTCCATAATTTTTATATAGTTAGTGCTGAAATTATATAAATTAGTTCAACTTATGACACAGGCAAAACATAAATCACAGCAGACCAACTCAACTGCGGTCCAGTTAGTACTAAGGCTCAAGGAAGCTATTCTGATCGGTTTTGGGGCTGCAGGTGTATTTTTTCTATTGTCGCTATGGACCTACCACCCTTTCGATTCAGCATGGTCAAGCGCAGGGATATCTGAAACTATTGAGAATAAAGGTGGCATCGTTGGTGCGTGGATCGCTGACATCTCACTAAGTTTATTTGGGCAATGCGCTTATTATTTGCCATTGTTTTTTTTCGCATTGGGCTTGAATATTTACCGGCAAGGCAAGATTGGCATCTTTGATAATCCGACGCAAATGATAGCTCGTGTTGTTGGTGGGTTGTTCATCATGTCTTCGTCGTGCGGTGTGCTTTGGTTTCGTGGCCAGTCCCTAGCATTGTCTATACCCCAAAAGACTGGTGGGATTATAGGAGATCTGTTTGGTGCATTTTTAGTTTCCTTGTTTGGCGATATAGGTGGGCCTATGATAATGCTCACCCTACTGCTCGCGGGGGTTACACTTATGACTGGGTTATCTTGGATCACGGTAATTGAGAAGGTAGGTGTCGGAAGTTTTTTGTTAAAAGACCATGTAATAGGGTTGTCCATTGCCTGTAGTGACCATGTCAAAGGCCTCAGGGCAAGGCGCAAACGTCTCGCCATAATACAGAAAGAAACTGTGACTAAAAGTAAAAGAACACCGCCGCGGATAGTCCAGAGAATTGAGGCATCTCAACCGAGCTTACGTGCTGAAAAAGAGAAGCAAGCTGTTCTATTTGATATCCCTTCGCAAAATGATTTGCCAGAGCTTAGCTTGCTTGATGATGCGGCTCCGACGGGTAATGGGTTTTCCGCGGCTTCGCTCGAGGCAATGTCCCGACAGGTGGAGTTGAAATTAAAAGATTTCGGAATAGAAGTAGAAGTAGTAGCAGTAGAACCTGGACCCGTTATTACTCGATTTGAACTGGAGCCAGCTGCAGGGATAAAAGCGAGTCGTATTACTAACCTATCGAAAGATTTAGCTAGGTCTCTTTCTACAGTTAGCGTGCGTGTAGTAGAAGTCATCCCAGGAAAAACTTGCATTGGGCTTGAGATCCCTAACGAACATAAAGAGATCGTGTCTCTTAGCGATATACTGAAATCCGATGTTTACGAGGGCAGTAGCTCAAAATTGACTATGGCTTTAGGAAAAGATATCTCTGGCAAACCTACGGTGGCTGATCTCGCAAAGATGCCTCATTTATTGGTTGCTGGTACCACCGGGTCAGGAAAATCTGTTGCGCTAAATGCGATGATATTAAGCTTGCTCTATAAATCTACGCCTGATGATGTGCGCATGATCATGATTGATCCTAAAATGCTCGAGCTTTCAGTTTACGAGGGCATTCCAGCACTCTTGGCTCCGGTAGTTACGGATATGAAAGAAGCTGCAAATGCTCTGAGGTGGTGCGTTGTGGAGATGGATAGACGTTACAAGCTGATGGCGTCATTAGGGGTCAGGAACCTCGGGGGATACAACAAGAAAGTTGAGGATGCCATAGCTGCGGGTGCTCCAATTCCAGATCCTCTCTTTAACGTTGAGCTAAATGGAGATGTTGTACCTGGCTTAGAAAAGCTCCCACATATAGTCGTAATTATCGATGAGTTGGCCGATATGATGATGGTCACAGGGAAGAAAGTTGAGGAGCTAATTGCGCGACTCGCTCAGAAAGCTCGTGCCGCTGGAATTCACTTAATACTAGCTACTCAACGTCCTTCTGTGGATGTAATTACTGGTCTGATTAAGGCGAACGTTCCTACTCGAATTGCTTTTCAAGTTTCGTCCAGAATTGACTCCCGTACAATTCTGGACCAGATGGGCGCAGAGGCGTTGTTAGGTCATGGGGATATGCTTTACTTGCCTCCGGGCACTAGCTTGCCTAATAGAGTTCACGGGGCTTTTGTCTCGGATGAGGAAGTGCATAAAGTCGTTAGTCGTCTTAAAAAAACCGGTGTTCCTCGCTATGTTGAGGAGATACTTTCGGGACCAAGTGACGGCTACGATGGAGTTAATGGCAGTGCTGAGGATGGTGGTGGAGAACAGGATGAACTTTACGATCAGGCCGTTGCAGTAGTCACTGAGAGTCGCAGAGCCTCTGTCTCGGGTGTTCAAAGAAGGCTAAAAATAGGGTACAACAGAGCTGCGAGAATGGTTGAAGAAATGGAGAGGGCAGGCGTCGTTGGGGAAGTGCAATCAAATGGTAGCCGAGAAGTATTGGCTCCACCTCCTCCTAAGCATTGAAAATGATTAAGGATTATTTTTGCCGGTTTGTGATCGGTTGTGTGATGTTATTGTGTTTTTTGGTCTGTCCCGCTTCTAGTGACGAGTTGCCGGTCGTCACTTACCTTCGAGGGCTTGAGTTTTTTTCTGCTGAATTTCAAGAGCAGCGATTTTCTCCTGAGGGCGCTATGGTTAGCTCATCGCAAGGAAAGTGCAGGATCCATAGGCCTAGAAAACTGTATTGGGAGTATTCTCAGCCAGCTCGGCAACTGATCATCAGCGATGGGGAAACGCTTTGGATTTATGAGCCAGAGCTGGAGCAAGTAATCAAGAGTTCTATATCAACTATGTCTTCGAGTGCACTGAGTCCTCTGTTAGAGAGTCGTGAGAGGATAGACAAGCTCTATACTTTTGAACCTATGAGTGATATCAATTGGTGGCGGTTACGCCCAGTTTCCATGACCAGCTATAGCGAAGCGGCTAAAATCAACATCAAGTTTATGGATGGAAAAATAGATCAGATCAAGTTAACAGATGCATTGGGGTTTGTGACTAAACTATTTTTTTCTAAGATTGATTATATAGCGATCAAGGCTACTGTTTTCGACTTCTCGCCCCCGGATAACACTGATGTAGTAACTGCCGGGTTCAATGAGAATAAGGGTGAACCCGATTGAAACCTCTTGCTGAGAAGCTGAGACCAGAGTCCTTATCTGATTTTTATGGTCAAGAGCACATCCTGGCTAAAGGAAGTGCGCTTCGCAGCATGATGGAAGGCGGACATCTACATTCTATGATTTTCTGGGGGCCTCCAGGCACGGGGAAAACGTCACTAGCTCGAATGATTGCATGTTGTTGTAAGGCTAATTTTCTTAGTATTTCTGCCGTAATGAGTGGCGTAAAAGATATTCGATCTGTAATTGAGTCCGCGGAGATCGCTAAGTCAAAGAATCTTCAGACGGTAGTTTTCGTAGATGAGGTGCATCGATTTAATAAATCTCAGCAAGATGCTTTCCTTCCTCATATTGAAAGTGGGTTGATATATTTTATCGGAGCGACAACAGAAAATCCTGCATTTGAGATCAACAACGCATTGCTTTCACGGGTGCATGTATATGTTTTGAAGTCATTGACGTCAGAAGCTTTATTAGGCATCTATCAGAAAGCTTTAGATTTCAAGAATGAGTCTGATTTTACTGATATCGTTTTCTCTGGTGAAGCTCGAGAACTTCTGATAGATAACGCTGATGGAGATGGCAGAAGACTACTTCAAAATTTAGATTTGGTGTTGAGCAGCCATACGAGTGGGCAGATTGATTGTTCAGTTGTAAAGCAGTTACTTTCGCAAAGAACTATTAGGAATTTCGATAAAAACGGAACAATATTTTATGATCAGATCTCTGCCCTGCACAAATCTGTACGAGGGTCTGACCCAGATGCTGCGCTTTATTGGTTTGCCCGTCTTTTAGATGCGGGCTGCGATCCGAATTTCATAGCTAGGAGAGTCTGCCGGATGGCTACCGAGGACATAGGGAATGCAGACCCAAGGGCATTAAGCTTATCTATAGACTGCTGGGAAGTCTGGAAAAGACTAGGGTCGCCTGAAGGTGAATTAGCGATCGCTCAAGCCATTGTGTATTGCGCGTGCGCAGCTAAAAGCAATGCTGTTTATTCTGGCTTAGCGATGGCTCGAAAGGAAGTTGAGCTGAACGGCTCAATGTCAGTTCCTGTTCATTTGCAGCAAAACCCAATCCGCTCAGGGCGTAATTCAGAGTTAGCTTATCGGTATGATCACGACGAAAGAGGATTCTCCGCAGGACAGACTTATTTTCCGGAGGGTTTGACAGATAGATGCTTTTACAATCCGACAGAAAATGGCCTAGAAAGTCAGATTAGAGAAAAGCTAGTTAGGTTACGAGTCGGCAGATATAAAAAAGAGAATAAGATTTAGATGATGTACCAGCTTTTCTTGCTCTGCTGTGGCGCCAGTGCAGGTGTTGTTTTGCGTGATTTAACAGCGCGCGCTGTTGGTCAAGCTTTGGGTACAGAGTTTCCATTGGGGACGCTCATAGTTAATGTCTTAGGTTCTGTGTTGATCGGTTTCTTTTTTGTTATTTTTTCTTCAAAAGAAACTTATGATACCTTTTGGCGACCATTATTATTTGTTGGAGCACTGGGCGGATTTACAACTTTTTCAACATTTTCTCTTGAGACTCTGCAGCTTCTGGAAGATGGTATTTTTTTTAAGGCGGGTTATAGCGTTCTGTTAAATGTCGGGTTGTGTATTGGTGGCTGTTGGATTGGCTCTGTGACAGCAAAAATGATATTTCCAAGTTAAGTCGGTTTTGTGGGGACTAGACTGAGTACGGATAAAAAATAATTATGAATACTCTTCAAGAAGTAAGATAATGCCCTTATGTTAGATCCTCAAATTTTACGAAAAGACCTTGTTCAGGTAGCAAACCAATTGAAGCGGCGAGACTTCGTGTTAGATATTTCTTCTTTACAGGTGCTTGAATCTAGCAGAAAAGAGTTTCAGGTAGCCACGGAGTTGCTGAGAAGTGAGCGAAATAAAATCAGTAAAAATATAGGGATTGCAAAATCCAAAGGAGAGGACGCAACCTCACTTCTCGAAAAGGTTGGACAGCTAGGAGAGAGCTTGGACGCGAATGAGGGGTCTCTAAAGGCTGTTCAAGTAGAGCTTGATCAGTTCTCTCTGGGGCTACCCAATATCCCTGAAGATACAGTTCCTGACGGGAGAGATGAGTCACAGAATGTTGAAGTGAGGAAGTGGGGTGATGTTCCGGACTTCTCGTTTGAGCCACGTGACCATGTAGATTTAGGTGGTTTGATCAATGGAATAGATTTTGAAGCTGGCGCGAGACTTTCTGGAAGCCGCTTCTCAGTGCTACGCGGTAATGTTGCCCGAATGTATCGTGCGTTGGGCCAATTCATGTTGGATAGACACATTTTACGCAACGACTATACAGAAGTACATGTTCCTTTTTTAGTCAATGAAGAAGCCATGACTGGAACGGGGCAATTACCTAAGTTTAAGGAAGACTTGTTTGCTGTTTCTAACGGGGACTATTTTTTGATTCCAACTGCTGAAGTACCCGTGACTAATTTGGCAAGAGATACTATTTTTGAGTCAGAAGACTTACCTACGCGTTTAGCTTGCTTGAGCTCTTGCTTTCGCAGTGAGGCTGGTTCCTATGGTAAAGATACTAGAGGGCTTATACGCCAACACCAGTTTGAGAAAGTAGAGCTTGTGCAATTTGCAAAACCCGAGTCGTCATCTAGGCAGCTTGAGGAGTTGATAGGGCATGCAGAGTCAATTCTTAGAGAGCTAGAGCTGCCATATAGGGTCGTAAGCCTGTGTGCGGGAGACTTAGGGTTCTCTGCAGCGCAAACCTTTGATTTAGAGGTATGGCTTCCGGCACAGAAATGCTATCGCGAGATATCCTCGTGTAGTAATTTTAAGGATTTCCAAGCTCGTAGAATTGGTGCTCGGTGGAGAAACCCTGAAACTGGTAAAACAGAGCTGATTCATACCCTCAACGGATCAGGTTTGGCTGTTGGCAGAACACTTGTTGCTATTTTAGAGAACTATCAGGATGCTGACGGTAGAGTAGCAATTCCAAGTGCCTTACGTCCCTATATGAGCGACCAGACTCATTTATAACAGGGGTATAGATTCAAACCGCTAGCATCAACAGTATCACGAGTCCAGCTACACAGCCTAAGGGCACCAAGAAACTGAGCCAGTCACCAGGTTTAGCTTCAGGACTGTTTTGTAGCCAGTCTTTCGCATGCGGAAGCATTATAAAGAACATCATTCCCAGCAGTAGTGCCGTTCCTATTTTAAGCCACACATTGACGCCCCAGTGTTCAGGAAACTTGAACTGCTCAATCGCTTCTAGAAAAACCTAGGAGGTGTAAGAGACTTATGAACAAGTTAAATATGTTCATATACAATTGTATTGTAGCAAGCACGTAGTTATCGATACCGCCATTTATCATTCGACTTGTGTCAAACAGTATGAACCCACTCATCAACATTACGATAGCGGCCGACAAAGCCAAAGAAAGTGCAGGAATAGTCATGAAGATGTTCAGTATGGCGGCCCCAAGTACAACTAAAAACCCCACAAAAAGAAATCCACCCAAAAAGCTGAAGTCCTTTTTTGTCGTTAGTGCATAGCCAGATAGACCCAAGAAAATAATGCCGGTTCCGCCGAGTGCGGTAGCGACTATTTGTGGCCCATTAGGCAGAGCTAAATACATATTAAGTATAGGCCCTAGAGAAAACCCTAGTAGGCCTGTAATTAGAAATACGACTCCGATACCAGAAGTGGAGTTGGCTGTTTTGGGCAGTACAAACCACATCAAGAGAAAGGCGCCTCCAATGGAGAACAGATAAGTGCTAGGGGGCATGCGTAATAAAACTGAAATCGCGGCAGTAAAAGCACTAAATAGCAATGTTATCGACAGCAGGATATAGGTGTTCCGGATTAATTTGTTGGTGGACAAAATACTTTCGGCATTAGCACCAGTAATCACATTGTTTTGCATAATAGACTCCTTAGTTGGTTTCGGCGCAAATTTTTACATTTATGTTTACAGTGTATTTATGTTTACAGTGTGAGTGATAAGTATAAACTAGATTTAAGCCAATTGTTAATTGGCACTATTTTGTACTTTTGTTGTCGCATTCGACGCCAGTCTTAAGATACTTGGTTTGACACCTTGCCAATTTGGCGAGGTCAAGTAATTTATTTCACGCCGATCGGGATTTTTGGATGCGGTTATTGATGATATTCGCTACAATAGATACAACGGAAGCGTGGCAGAGCGGTTGAATGCACCAGTCTTGAAAACTGACAGCCCTTCGCGGGGCTCGAGGGTTCGAATCCCTCCGCTTCCTCCATTCAACCCTAAATACGCTTTCTATAATCTATTATGGACTTTACCTCGTTATGCGTCGTGACGAGGTTATGATTAAAGTTCAGTAGTAATCAAATATTCTATATTTATATGGAATTCAAACTTAAATACAATCACCAGAGCACCAATGCATCAGAGACTAAGCTCACCTGCATTACTTCCGACCTTGAGCCTTATCTCGCACTCCATTTGCCCGAGATCATTTTACAGGTCGAAAGACGACACGTTGGAAGAGCTTAAACGGGATGCGTGGATTTAATTTCCCTAACAACGCAGTCAAAACGAGCCAAACAACAGTGTCGGGCCCTGTAATGAGGAATAATGAGGACTGCCACATCTACAGTGGTTTTCGACTTGACCTAAGACAACAGTAGGACAAGCACGATAGAATCGTTGATAAGCGATTCTCTTGTGAAAACACTTAGATTCACTAAGCACTTGTTAACACTGCAATATTAGGCAACAATTGATACGTTCAAGTTTTTCTAGCTGTCTAAATTAAATTTTCAGGGGATATAGTATGGCGACTGGGACGGTAAAATTTTTCAACACTAGTAAAGGTTACGGCTTTATTCAACCTGAGGAAGGCGGAACCGACGTGTTTGTGCACATGACTGCCTTAGACAAGGCTGGTATAGGTACGTTGAAGGAAGGGCAACGGGTTCAGTTTGACGTTGTTAAAGGCCAGAATGGCAAAGAAGCAGCAGACAATCTGTCTTTAGTTTGATTGATGGGAATGCTGCCCGTTGGGGAACAGTCTCTCGGACTGTCGCTTTTGCTGCCTCGATACGATGTGGTCTCTGGGATGTTGACGTCTAAGCGTAAACAGTCCGGTGGTTGTTATGAGTAAGAGAAGAGACGACCTTGAAGAAGAACGACGGACTCAAATTATATCTGCCGCAAGAAAATGTTTCTCTGAAAAAGGGTTTCATGGTACCAGTATGCGTTCTATTTTTGCTGAAGCTAATCTCAGTTCAGGAAGCTTCTATAATTACTTCACAAGTAAAACTGAAGTTGTCAGAGAAGTTTGTTCTCAGGATCAGGAAGGTCTTATTTCTGAGCTCGAAAAAATGGGCAGCTCTGAGAACCCGATAGAGGCAATTGGAAAGCTCCAGCAGAACCTATTCTGGTATTGCTATCATTCAGATGCGCGAATGTGGGTAGAAATATATGCCCAAGCTTGTCGAGATGATGACATCAGAGTTGTTTGCGACGAAACGGAGGCACCTATTCGAGAAGCCTTAAAGACGACAGTTTGTAAGGCAAGGTCGCAGGGCTTAATCAAGTCAGAGCTGTCCGATTCAGAGATAAGTGCAAATGTAATGGCTATCTGTTGGGCATCAATTTCCAAGGCAGCTTTTCAGCCAAGTATCAATCCTGAGTCGGAAGCACGGCTTTGCTACCAGAACACATGTGCTATTTTACGCTCTGCTAGCTAAGCCTTGCTTATATAAGCTTCTGTTGGTTAAAACTTCTTCATTTTGTGTCCGTTGGCGATATATTCTTCCATCATTTCAAGCGCCCGAGGATCGCTAGTGATAATGTTTCCGAAAAGATCTCCTTCTTCATCTACACCATCCGCAGTCGTTTTCCCCCAGCTAGAACGTAGTACTTGTTTTATAGCTGAAAGGCTAGCAGCTGGTTTGTCAAGGAATTCTCCAGCCATCTCGTGGGCGGCAGCGAGCACATCGCCATCTATATAATGATGCACTAAACCTTCTTTTGCGGCTTCTTCAGGATAAAAAGTTCTGCCCCGTAATACCCATTCAAGCGCTTTACCTGTCCCAACCAATCGCGCTAGTCTTGTAGTTCCTCCGGCACCTGGAAGAATTCCTACCAGTATTTCCATTTGTCCGATCGTATAGTCTCCTGGTCCTGCAAGCCGAATGTCACATGCAAGTGCAAGTTCGCAGCCACCGCCGCCGCAGAAACCGTTGATTGCGGCAATAGTGGGTTTTCTGTAGTTATCAATCTTTTCCCACATCATACGGAGTGGAGTGCGTGCAAACCGTGGATCAGGTTGACCATTTGCCCGTCGCTCTTTCATGTCTGGGATCCAACTGACGATTTCTTCGACAGAAAAATGTCTTATAAATATATTTTCTAACCCGCCCGTGAATACTACTACTCGAACATTTTCATCTTCTGCTAGATCATCAATAATCGTATTTGTCTGTTCCACCATATCACTTGTCAAAAATCCTTTTGGTGGATTACTGAACGTCACTGTAGCAATATGATTTTTAATCTCGCAATCAACGGTCCCCATTCTTTATGTTCCTTTTTATTTATCGTCTCTAGTAAGATACAGTTTTTTGCACTAGTAACAAAGTAGTACTATCTATAAGTGCTATAAGTGTCTTTAAATTGGAACGGATAAGTGGGGCTATTATGAAGATCAATTGTTTTGGAGATGAGTCTGAGTATGACTATCAAAAGATATGTGACGGTCTATCAAGATATCTAAAACTAAAAGCGACTCCAATCGGAATGAAACGCTACCATACCAATGCAGCGATGGAAGCAGTAAAAAGAATTAGGCGTCCCGATCCGAATGAGAAACTTGCGACAGATCAAGTTGTAGCACAAGCGAGATGGTTGGGTTGGACTATCGGGATAAATCAGGATAATTTGATGGGCGAGCAGTGCGGGGCTGTGGTCGGCCTGTCTCCAAGAAGTAAAGAATGGCTGAGTGGGGATAAGATGCACGGTGTTTGGTTCGGGACATTAGAAGATAGTGCCGCCCACCAAGAAGCCATGCATTGTGCATCTTATGGTGATTATCAAGCACTAGTCGTATCGCCACTGACCTCTGGACGAATAGACAATCCTGATATCTGTTTAATTTATGCTACGCCAGGCCAAATGGTCACTCTAGTCAATGGCCTTCAATATAATGACTATCGCAAGTATACTTTTTCTGCAGTGGGTGAAAGTGCCTGCGCTGACTCATGGGGGCGCGCTTTGGTTACTGGTGAACCCTCGATTTCGATTCCTTGCTATGCTGAAAGAAAGTTTGGAGGCGTGTTGGATGATGAGCTTTTAATAGCTATGCCACCAAGCTTCCTGCCTAAGTTGATTAATGGATTAGAAAAATTAGACAGAAATGGCTTGAGGTACCCCATACCAAACCATGGGATACAGAAGAGCCCACTGGATAGCATTAAAAAAAGTTATGGATAGACATGCATTTAAAGTGTTGACATTGCTTAGCAGGAAGGTTCTTTATGTGCAAATGATGAAGGGTAGGATGAGATCACACATATCATTACACGCTGAAAGGGCTGTCTTAAATGGATCAGTCTAAGGACTTACTTGAAGTTGTAGATTCGGACAACCACGTTGTTGGTACAGAAGAGAGGGGAGTGGTTCACGAACGCCAGCTGATGCATCGGTCTGTTCATATTCTCGTCAAGAATGACCGCGGGAAATTCTTTTTGCAAAAGAGGGCAATGCATAAGGACAGCGAACCTGGTAAGTGGGACACTTCAGCTGCAGGACATGTTGATGTCGGCGAAGGTATTCTGCATGCAGCAAAGCGAGAACTTAAAGAAGAACTCGGGTTGAAATACGCCGTTTTAAGGAAAGTTGGAAATTTCGAGCCTAGCGCAAAAACAGGCTATGAATTTGTGGAAATTTTTATTTGTGAGACCGATGCTCCAGTCATACCCGACCCTATAGAAATTGAGGATTCAGGCTGGTTCAGTTCGGCGGAGATTAATGGGTGGATGGCTGCTGATCCCAATGGTTTTACAACTGTTTTTAAACGTATTTTCCATCAGTATTCCAGTTGAACATTATGAAAACAAAAATGGAGTTGAATGGCCGGAAGTTCAATATCGATTGCAAGCGATGTAAAAGACTTTCAAGGTTTCTCACCGATAGTAAATTACAATACCCCGATTATCATTGCGCACCTGTTGCTCCTTTCGGCCCTGAGGATGCTCGATTACTGGTTGTTGGCCTAGCTCCGGGGCTGCATGGAGCAAATGCGACTGGGAGGCCGTTCACTGGCGACCATGCCGGTTTGCTTTTATATTCTATGTTGTTCGAGCATGGATTCTCAAATCAGCCATTTTCAGACAATTCAGATGATAACCTCAAGCTACGGGATTGCCGGATTACTAATGCAGTCAAATGTCTTCCCCCAGCTAATAAGCCCAAGGGAGAAGAAGTAGGTAATTGTAGAGACTATTTGGTAGATGACATTAAAAAGATACCTGAAGGTGGCGTGATTTTAGGGCTTGGAAAAATTGCTCACGATGCGGTAATGAAAGCACTTAATCTTCGCCTAGTAGACTTCAAGTTTAATCACGGTAGTCTGCACCTGCTAGAGGGACGAAATCTTACTTTAGTCGACTCTTATCACTGTAGCAGATACAACACCCAGACAAAGCGTTTAACAGCTTTAATGTTTAGTAATATATTTAAGTTGGTATTGACCGTTTTAAAGGGGAGGACCGCTGATGGGTAACGATGCAGAGGCTATTTCAAGATTATCAGCAAATGCAAAAGACCTCCCTAATTTGCCGGGAATCTATCATATGCTTGACGTAAATGATCGAGTCATTTACGTGGGCAAAGCTAAGAATTTAAGAAAACGTGTCCGTAGTTATTTTGTAAATACTGCGGGCCATGTGCCAAAAGTTAAAGCAATGGTTTCTGTAGTTAAGGAATTCACTGTTACTGCGACTCTCAACGAAACTGAAGCGCTCATTCTGGAAAGTCAGCAAATCAAGCAGCTTCGACCTAGATATAACGTATTACTGCGTGATGATAAAAGTTATCCTTACATATGTGTCAATCTTCAACAGGATTTTCCTCGTCTGGAATTTCATAGAGGAGCAAAGAAGTTAGGAAAGAAGTACTTCGGGCCCTTTCCTAATTCAGGTTCAGTACGAGATACTTTAGCCTTGCTTGAAAAACTGTTTCTAATACGGCAGTGCGATGATTCAGTGTTCAGAAATAGAAGTAGGCCTTGTTTGCAACATCAGATCAAGCGCTGCTCTGCTCCATGCGTCGGACTTATAGCTAAAGAGGAATATAAGAGCGATGTTCAGCATGCCAGTCTTTTTCTTGAAGGTAAAAGCGAAGTAGTTATAGAACTGCTTCTTAATGGGATGAAAGAAGCTTCTCGTGAGCTAAAGTTTGAACGCGCCGCTCAATTCCGCGATCAAATAGAGTCACTAAGAAGCCTCCAATTAGACCAAAGCATGGAGGGAAGTGGTGGTGATTGCGATGTCATCGCTGCAGCCATAAAAGGAGGCATCGGATGTGTCCAGATATTCTTTATTCGTCATGGAAGAGTGATGGGTAATAAGGCATTGTTTCCTAAAAATACCTCTGGCGCATCAATAGCCGAAATCATTAACGCATTTATTACACAGTTTTATTTAGTTGATAAGACTGACCGTGACATTCCAAAAGATATTATTGTCGCAGAGAAATTAGAGGATGAAGTAGTTATTGGTAAAGCAATGAGTAGTCGCTTTGATAAATTAGTAAAGGTTCGGCATCAGGTTAGAGGAGATCGTGCCAACTGGGTAAAAGTTGCTCAAGAAAATGCAATACTCTCGCTCGATTTACGAATTGCTAAAACTACAGATCAGAGCAAGAGGCTAAAATCATTGACGGAAGCTATCAATTTTCAAGGGGAAATAAAAACTATAGAATGCTTTGATATAAGTCACTTAGCAGGTGAATCTACAGTAGCTTCTTGTATATGTTTCGGCCCTGAGGGTCCTATAAAAGATCAGTATAGAAAATTCAATATTCGCGGTGCAACACCCGGAGATGACTACGCTGCCATGTATGAAGCATTGAGTAGGCGGTATGGACGTTTAAAAAAAGAAGATAGTAGGATGCCGGATCTATTAGTTATTGACGGTGGGAAAGGCCAAGTGACCCAGGCAAGAAAGGTTCTGGAGGAGTTGGAGGTACAAGGCATTACAGTTATTGGAATAGCCAAAGGACCTTCAAGAAAACCAGGGCTGGAGACCTTAGTGATGAACGATACTAAAACTAGTCGGATGCTTGAGGCAGACTCCCCGGCATTACATCTTCTGCAACATGTTAGAGATGAAGCTCACCGATTTGCGATTGAGGCTCATAGATTGTCTCGTTCTAAAGTGAGGCGAAAATCGCCTTTGGAGAATATTCCTGGAATCGGTGCTAAGAAACGACACGTTTTGATCCAATATTTTGGAGGTAGTCAAGGTGTTAAAAGGGCAGGTATTAGTGATTTGATGCGCGTGCCAGGTATTAGTAAAGATTTAGCTCGAAAAATTTTTGATAGTATGAACTCATAATATGTTTAATTTGCCTAATTGTTTGACAATGGTCCGAATCGGTTTAATTCCGTGTTTTGCTGTTTGCTATTATGCCCCTTACCCTGATGCAAAAGCCTGGGCTGCAGGTCTTTTTATCTTAGCTGCCTTGACTGATTGGTTGGATGGGTATTTCGCCAGAAAGCTTAACCAGACTTCTGCCTTCGGTGCCTTTCTTGACCCAGTTGCGGACAAGCTAATGGTAGCGATAGTGTTGGTTGTGCTTTTGCAGGACGATCCCCGAATTCTACTAGCTATTCCGGTCGCCGTAATTATAGGTCGAGAGATAACAGTATCAGCCTTGAGGGAATGGATGGCAGAATTAGGCGCACGGAAGACTGTTGCTGTTTCTAACATTGGCAAATGGAAGACTGGCCTACAAATGTGCTCTATAGCACTATTGATAATTGGAAGTATGCCAGAGGCGCCTCCTTTGAACACCGCTTTGGGGATTTTTCTCCTTTATTGTGCCGCAGCTCTTACTTTTTGGTCGATGGTTTTATACTTAAAGGCTGCGTGGCCGCTGGTTCGAGACTGAGCGTATTGTATGAGGACGTCCTTGACAGTTTCGTGACCAAAGATACAATACATCCTCGGAATTTACTTTGATTATGGGGGACAAGTTCCCCTCGCCAACAGGTCAGGTGTCCGTGATGTCATTACATAGTGCGGGAATAGCTCAGTTGGTAGAGCACGACCTTGCCAAGGTCGGGGTCGCGAGTTCGAGTCTCGTTTCCCGCTCCAGTAAGTCTTTGATAA